>JAOPYM010000036.1 GCA_025964615.1 Actinomycetes bacterium | reverse complement strand
GCGACGGCGCCGGGTCCAGGGTCACCACGACCACCTGGCCCGAGGTGAAGGCCTCGTCGGCGACGGCGAGCACCGAGTCGTCATCAGGCGCCCACGCGCCTACCCGGATCGGATCGGCGAGCCACGCGTCGTACGTCGTCAGTAGCAGCACGTGTCAAGCCTAGATTGCTGGCGCTCGCTCCGCTCGCGCGGCGCTTGGGCCTTGACGCGCGGCCTTCCCTCGCTCCTCAGTCCAGGCCACGCGGCCCAAGCACCTGGCCCTGCACAACGCCGAAGGCCCCCGGTGATCGTGAAGATCGCCGGGGGCCTTCGGGTTCGGTCAGCTGGAGTGGGTGGGGCGGCGGCGCGGCTTGTAGGGCCGGTCGGCACCGTCGCCGACGGGCCGCGGGCTGCGGGTGCCGCCGGTACCGGCGGGCCGGTCGGTGCGGTTGTCGGTGTGCCGCGGGCCGCTGCTGTCGCGGTGGCCGCCGAACGAGCCCTCACGCCGGGCTCCGGCGTCACGGTTGTACGAGCCGCCTGCGGAACTCTCACGGTTGTAGCCGCCGGAGTTCTCGCTCCGGTTGTAGCCACCGCCTGTCGAGCCCTCACGGTTGTAGCCGCCGGAGTTCTCGCTCCGGTTGTAGCCACCGCCTGTCGAGCCCTCACGGTTGTAGCCGCCGCCTTCGCCACGGTCGCGGTACGGGCGGGAGGTGCGGGGTGCACCGGCACCGCCGCTGCGGCCGCGCCCGAACTTGCCACCGCCGCCGCCACCCGGGCGGGACGAGCGGACCGGGCGCTCGGGGATGATCGGCTCGATGATCGGAATGCCGCTCGGCTGACGGGCGCCGGTCAGCCGGGCCAGTTCCTCGTCACCGGTCGTGACCTTGGTACGGGGTACCTCGATGCCGGCCCGGCGGGTCATCGAGGAGGTGGCGCGCACCTGGTGCGGCAGCACCAGGGTGACGACGGTGCCCTTCTCTCCGGCCCGGGCGGTACGGCCCGCACGGTGCATGTAGTCCTTGTGGTCGGCCGGGGGGTCGATGTGCACGACCAGGCTGATGTCGTCGACGTGGATACCGCGGGCCGCGACGTCGGTGGCGACGAGCACGCCGATGGTGCCCTCACGGAACTCGGCCAGCGTGCGGGTCCGCAGGTTCTGGCTCTTGCCGCCGTGCAGCGCGGCCGCCCGTACGCCCACCTGGGTGAGCTGCGTGGCGATTCGGTCCGCGCCGTGCTTGGTCCGGGCGAACAGGATCGTCCGGCCCTCCCGGTTCGCGATCGCGGCGGTGACGGCGTTCTTGTCCTTGGGGGCGACCAGGAGCAGGTGGTGTTCCATCGTGTCGACCGACTCGTCGACGGCGCCGATCGCGTGGGTGACCGGGTCCTTGAGGTAGCGCCTGACCAGGACGTCCACGTCCTTGTCGAGGGTGGCCGAGAAGAGCAGCGTCTGCCCGTCCGGGTGGACCTGGTCGAGGATGTCGGTGACGTCGGGCAGGAAACCCATGTCGGCCATGTGGTCGGCCTCGTCGAGGACCGTGATCTGGATGTCGCGAAGATCACAGGCGCCCTGGCGCATCAGGTCCTTGAGACGGCCCGGAGTGGCGACCAGAACCTCGACGCCGCGGCGCAGCGCGTCGATCTGACGGGGCATGGAGGTCTGCCCGATGACGGTCTTGAACCGCAGGTCGAGGCTGCGTCCCAGCGGCTCGAGCGCGTCCTGGACCTGCATGGCGAGTTCACGGGTGGGGACGAGGATCAGGGCGAGCGGGCGCTTCGGGGCGGCCTTCTTGCCGCCGACCTGGGCGAGCAGCGGGAGGCCGAAGGCGAGGGTCTTGCCGGACCCCGTTTTACCGCGGCCGAGCACGTCGCGACCGGCCAGAACATCCGGGATGGCCGCTTCCTGGATCGGGAACGGCGACTCGAAGCCGGCCCGGGAAAGGGAGTTGACCAGTGCGGTGGGCAGGCCGAGTGAAGCGAACGTGGGCGTGTCTGACACGTAGAGCCTTCCGAGAGGGGGCACGTCTCGGGAGGCACCACATCAGGAGTGGGCTACAAGGACGAGCCATGGCACGGCGCAGAGAGGCGCCGAAAGGGTGATTGTTGCAAGTCTAACGTTGCCGGAGTGCACGTTTATGCCCAGAGTGACAACTTGACTGTCGGATCGAGGGGGCCGGTGGCACCGGACGGGACCATTTGGTTCCGTCGCTGACCGCAGAGTGCGGGGCGCAGAACCGATGCCCTACTGATAGTACCCGCAGCTTGGACGACAGCTGACCTTCGTCCCGGGGTGCCCGGATCCGTTACCGGATCGAGCCAAATGCGATCTTCGCCACATCTTGCCCTTCTCCCCCGGCGGGCCGCTCGATATGCTCCCGGCACCCCCTCGTGACCACCGGTGAGAGCGGTAGATGCCCATGCTGCGACGAGCACTGGCCTGCGCTGCCGCGGCCGCCACGATCGTGACCCTGACGGCCTCCCCGGCGGGCGCGTCCCCGCCCGGCTCCGGCCGCGTGGCTCCCGTCGCCGGGCTGCCGGCCGTCGGGCCGTGGCACGCCACCGGGTCGTACCTGGTCAGCAGCATCTTCCAGAATCAGGGGCTGGCAACGGTCGCCCTGCGGGGGGGCAGGACGGCCCTGTGGTACGACGGCAACATCTCGGTGGTGCCGGGGTGGCCGCACGTCGGTGATCCCGACTCGATCCGCGGGTACATCGCCGAGCCGTACCAGTCCGGTTCGGCGAGCCCGACGTCGAAGATGTTCCGTGTCCTCACCCCGGCACCGCACCGGCGCGCCTTCCAGTTCGTGCACCAGCTCGTATCCGGTGAGCAGATGAACAACTCGTTCGCCGCGATCGCGCCGTCCGGCCGCTGGCTGGTCTCCGGTGAGTGGGGGACCATGAACCGGCTGCTGGTGTTCCCGATGCCACTGCTGAACGCCCGCGACCCCGCCGCGGACCTGCCGCTGCGGGCCCGCATCCTGCTTGACCAGCCCGTGACCGACATCCAGGGGTGCGTGTTCACCACCGCGACCCGGCTGCTCTGCTCCTCCGACGCACCGGACGTCAAGCCCCTGCTCCAGATCGACCTGCCCGCACCGCTTGCCGGTCACGACGTCACCGGTCACGTCTCGGTGCTCGGCGCCCTGCCGCTGCGCAGTCCCTGCACCGGAACCTTCGAGGCCGAGGGCCTGGACTACGACCACAGGACCGGCATCCTGCGCGTCGAGGTCATCCAGCCCGGCCTCTGCATCGCCTTCACCACCGTCTGGGAGTTCAAGGGCCTACTGCTGGACAGTCCGTGTGGCGTGGGCCTGCATGATGGGGCTTATGAGGTGGATCTCGGGGCTGGCCGGTGGGGTGCTGCTGGTGGTGACGTTCGCCAGTGTGCTGCGTACGATGGTGGTGCCGCGCGGGATGCACTCCATGCTGGTCCTCCGGCTCTGGCAGATGATCCGCGGTCTGCTCAGGCTGCTGGTCGCGCCGTTCCCCGGGTACCCGCCGCGCGACCGCGTCCTGGCCTGGCTCGCGCCACTGGTACTGGTGGCCATGCTGGGCAGCTGGCTGGGTGGGATGTTCGTGGGGTACGGGCTGATCATGCACGCCATCTCGGGACTGCCGTTCGGGGCGTCGTTCCGGGAGGCCGGATCGAGCATGTTCACGCTCGGGTACGCCTCCACCGACCGGCTGCAGCTGTCCGCGTTGGACTTCCTCGCGGCGGCGAGCGGCCCGCTTGTGATCGCGTTGCAGATCGCCTACCTGCCCACGCTGTACGGCGCGTACAACCGGCGTGAGACCGAGGTGACACTGCTGCAGTCCAGGGCGGGCGAGCCGGCGTGGGGACCGGAGCTGCTGGCCAGGCAGGTGATGGTGGGGACCGAGAGCGCGCTGCCCGAGCTGTACCGCGCCTGGGAGCGGCTGGCGGCCGAGATCGGGGAGAGCCACGCGAACTACCAGATCCTGCTGTCGTTCCGCTCCCCGCAACCACTGCGCAGCTGGATCGTCGGCCTGATCTCGGTGATGGACGCCGCCGCGATCCAGCTGGCCGTCAGCCCCCGCTCGGCACCGCCCGAGGCCCGCCTCGTGCTGCGCGCCTCGTTCACCGCGCTGCGCGACATCGCCAGGGTGATCGGTATCCCCTTCGACCCGGACCCCGACCCGGACGGCCCGATCCAGCTGAGCTACGAGGAGTTCCTCGGTGCGGTCGCCATGATCGGTGCCTCAGGGTTCCACCTGGAGCGCAAGGCGGCCGAGGCCTGGCCGCAATTCCGGGGCTGGCGGGCCAACTACGAGACCATTGCGTACGAGCTGTGCCGGCGAGGCGACGCGGTCCCCGCCCTCTGGACCGGCCCCAGGGACTTCCCGGCCGTGCCCATCCCGCCCAACCGGCCGACGGACCGCCGCCCGTTGACCCGTTGACCCGCCAGGATCAGTCGATGATGCCGGGGGCGAAGTGCGCGATCTCGGCCGTGGAGCACCTGGCCCTCGCGGTCGCCAAGGCCGCGGTGGCCGCATCGATCTCGGCGGTGGTCGCGGTGCCGGAGACCTCGACCGCGGCCGCCCAGGCGTGGGCCGACTGCCTGCAGACCTCCTGAGCCCCGGGCGAGTTCGCCGCCGCTATCCGCGACGGTACGGTCCTCTGGGCGGGATGGTGGTGATCCGGGCCTGGGCCAGGGCGGCTGGTTCGGCCCGCCCGGTCCGTACCGCCACCCAGGCGCAGAGGCCACGAAGGGGAGCTCGGCGCACCGCCATGCCGCGCTCGGCGGACGACGTGGCGGTCGTGACGTCGAACCAGGCGTCGACCGAGAGCAGGCCGTCATCATCGCCTCATAGCCCCAGGCTGACCGTTGACTCGTGGCGTTTCCCGCACCGTTTCACCGCGCGGTGCGGGAAACGCCACGAGTCAACGAGAAGGTCAGGGCGCCCAGGAGTTGCAGGGAGCCCATGGCGAGGAGGAGGGCGGGGGCGCCGGTGTGGGTGGCGAACGTTGCGGTGAGGGCGGCGCCGACGGCGGCGGCGCCGAGCTTCAGGCTGCCGCCCGTGGTGTTGACCTGGCCGAGGCGGTCGGCGGGGGCCTCGCGCTGGCGCAGCATCATGGTCGCCGTCAGCACCGGGCCGTCGCACATTCCGGCCAACGCGAAACACGCCACCGCCCAGGGCAGGCCCGGCGAGACGGCGGCGATCGCCAGGAAGAGGCCGAAGCCCGCCATCCCGGCCGTGACCACGCGTTCGATGTGCCGCGCCGACAGCCAGCGGGCCGCCCCGAGCGAACCGATGAGGGCACCGACGGCGAACGCGGTGAGCAGTTGCCCGCCGGCCGCGGCGCCCGCCGCCAGATGGGACGCGAGCAGCACCGCGACCACCGGGACGCCGCCCATGCCCAGGAAGGCCAGGGCCGTCCCGAGGGTGAGGGCGCGCAGCACCGGGTTGGCGAACAGCAGCGCCAGCCCGCCGGTCACCACCCCGAGCCCCGGCCTGACCGGCGGGTCGGCAGGCAGGAATTCGGCGTGCGGGGGAATCCGCAGGGGGAGCAGGGCCAGGGTGCCGAGCAGCGCGACTCCGACCAGGGAGAAGGCCCCGGCCGTGGCGCCGACCGTGGCGGTCAGGCCCGCCGCGAGGCCTGGCCCGGCGATCCCGGCGAGGTTGTAGCTCGCCGATTCCAGCCCGTACGCCCTGGTCAGGCGGGCAGCGGGCACGAGGCGCGGCAGCAGGCTGGTGAGGGCCACAGTGATCGGCTCACAGCAGCCGACGGCGATCGCGGCCATTGCCGCGACGATCAGGGGAGCCCGGCCCGCAACGGTCAGCAGCAGGGTCATCGCGACCAGGTACCCGACGGCGAACAGGATCGTGACGGACCGGGTGCGCCGGGCCCGGTCGAGCGCGTTGCCGAGCACGGGGCCGGAGACCACATAGGGGAGCAGTACGGCCGACACCAGGAAACCGGCCGAGGCGGCCTGGCCCGTACGGGCGTGGACGAGCAGGACCAGGGCCGTGCCGAACCCCTCCGCCGAGACGCGCAGCAGGGTGGCCGCGACCAGGTACACCCGATGCGCGGACCTGTTGATCCCGGCATCGTACCCAGCGGGGCATATCACCGGCAGAGCCCGAAGAGCCGGCCGCGGTTCAGGCGTGCACCGGGACGAAGGGGCTGGGGCCGGTGTCCTCGGTGTCGGAGGCCGCCGGGACGTACACGGGCACGAGCGCCGTACGGACCTCCGGATGCCGTACGTCCTCCAGGGACACCGCGAAGACCACCTCGAACTCCATCCCGGCCGACCAGCCCGCGAAGACCAGGAACCGCAGGCACTCCTCCCGCCAGACGCCCGACGGCGCGGTTCCGACGATCATGGGAGAGCGCTCGCGCCAGGCCGCGCTGGTGTACAGGGCCTCCAAGGTCGTCTCGACCGGGATCCGGCGCATCGCACACGGCACCGGAGGCAACCGGCGCCGCGCCAGCAGCACCCCGACCTCGGGCGAGATCGCGAGCAGTACGGCGACCTCGGCCGCGATCAGCAGGACGGGCAGCCCGAGGACCCGCCCGAGAACCTGCGCGCCGGTCGCGGGAACCCCGAGGGTGGCGAGCGCGCAGGCCGTCAGCAGCCCCGCCCGTAGCTCGGCCCGTTTGCCGGCGCGGGTCGTGCTCAGCCCGCCGAAACAGCCGCAACCGAGATCCGGGCGCCGCGTCCTGAGCTCCCCCACGACCCAGGTCGCCGCAGCGAACCCGACCCCCATGGCGATCCTGAACGCGGGCGCGGGGGTGATGAGCAGTGCCGCGCCGAGGAACAGTTCAAGGACCCCGAGCGTGACCACCGTCTCACGCCGATACAGGGTCAGGACGGGGGGCCGCCCCTCCCCGGCCCCCCGTCGCTCGTCCCCCGGCAGGAGAAGCTTGGCCGACCCGGCGGCCAGCAGCACGCCGGCCAGCAACGGGATCTGGATCTCACGCACCATCTCGATCATGGTTCACCCCACCGACAGCGTCACGTTGAAACAGCCCGATTCCAGGTCCCCACCCAGTTCCACAAAGCTCAGCGCGGTCAGCTCGGCGACCCGGCCGCGCGGAGACGTACCGCAGACCAGGCACCGGTCGCAGTACCGCGCGGCCACACACCCGCACTCGATCACCGGCGCGGTGGAGGTCAGCCCGGAACACTCGTTGCGGACCACCAGTTCACTGCCCACCGACAGGTACGGCAGTGCCGCGCAGCCCCGCGGGGCGTCCGTGCAACCGCCCCCGTCCCCCTCCGGATCCACCGCCGGATACGCCGCCCCCCGCCGGGCGGGCCCCGAGAACCACGTCGCCGTACCGCGCATCACCCGCGGCAGGTCGCGGGCCGGTGCCGGCGGTGGCGCGTCGGCACGGTGCTCGGGCTGGGCACTCGCGGGCCGTACGGCGGTCAGCCCCTCCGCCGATCGGGTCGTGATCACATCGATGAGGTAGCCCGGCTCGAAATGCGGATGGCGGACCAGCACCTGACCCCGCGTCGACTGCGGGACCAGCACCTCGGCGGCGGGCCGGTGCGGGCCCTGGTCGACCCTGACCCGGTCCCGGTCCTGCGCGACGATCGTCCCGGTCACCCGGACGATGTCCACCCAGACACGGTCCAGTTCGAACCCGGCAGGCGCGGTCCGGGCGACGACCTCCCGGCCCGGCCGCAGCGCCTCAAGGCGCGGCCACACCGACGTCAAGTCCGACATGGGCAGCCGGAGATCGGAGTCACCGCACCTGAGCACCAGAAGATGAGGGCTGGCGTCCAGCACTCGCCCGGCCACCGCCCGTAGCGGCGGGTCGCCCGGCGGGCGCGGAATCGAACGGCCGAGCACCGCCTCGCGCAGTAGCCGTCGATCGGACACGGGGACTCCATGGGATGGAATGAAGTAAGGCCGCGCTGTCAACTCTGACGCCGGACACCTCACCTGTCGACGGACTTGTCGGAAATCCCCGAGTTCACGGTAGCGATTTCTGCACCAAAGAGGGGGTTTCCTTACCCGATTGACCCGAATATGGTTTTTTAGAGGAACCGGAATTACGGTCCAGGTGCCATCGTCGGAGCCAAGGGGTCGGTGATGACGTGAGCACAGCACCGCAAGAGGAGTTCAGGGAGTACGTTTCCACCCGCGGTCCGGCGCTGCTGCGCACGGCCATGCTGCTCACCAGTGACCGCACCGACGCCGAGGACCTCCTGCAGGCCGCCCTCACCAAGACCTATCTCGCCTGGGAGCGCATCAACGACCGCGCCGCGATGGACGGTTACGTGCGCCGGGCCATGATCAACACACAGATCTCCTGGTGGCGGCGGCGCAAGCTGGAGATCTACCCGACCGACGACGTCCCTGACCGGCCTGTCCCCGACCAGACCGCCCGCAGCGACCTGCACGACGCGCTCAGCCGCGCCCTGGAGAAGCTGCCCAGACGGCAGCGGGCCGTCGTCATGCTCCGCTACTACGACGACCTCACCGAGGCGGAGATCGCTGAGATCCTCGGGGTCAGTGTGGGTACTGTCAAGAGCAGCGTCTCCCGGGCCATGGCCAGGCTCAGAGACGACACCGAAATCCTCAAGATCCCCACTCAGGGCTCCTGACAAGTCCGGCCGTACCGGCAAGAATCCGGTTTGAGAACATCTGAACAGGGAGACGCGGCCGATGCTGTCCACGATGCAGGACTTTCCTCTCACCGTCACCTCGATCATGCGATACGCCACCACCGTGTTCGGTACCGTCGAGGTCGGCACCTATACCGGCGACGGCGTA
The DNA here is from genome assembly GCA_025964615.1 of Actinomycetes bacterium. GTDB lineage: Bacteria > Actinomycetota > Actinomycetes > Streptosporangiales > Streptosporangiaceae > RYN-227. Next base: position 2,130 of record JAOPYM010000036.1, on the reverse strand, counting down.
CGGCGCACCACCTACGCCGAGCTCGGCGAGCGGGCCGCCCGGCTGGCCGGCGCCCTCCGCGATCTCGGCATCGACGCCGACCAGCGGGTCGCCACCTTCATGTGGAACAGCAACGAGCACCTCGAGGCCTACCTGGCCATCCCCTCGATGGGCGCCGTCATGCACACCCTCAACATCCGGCTCTTCCCCGAGCAGCTCCTCTACATCGCCGAACATGCCGAGGACCAGATCGTCATCGTCGACGCCACCCTCGTACCACTGCTGGCCCCCCTGCTCCCGCAGATGAAGACGGTCAAGCACGTGATCGTCGTCGGGGACGCCGACCTGGGACCGCTCGCCGAGTCCGGCAAGGACCTGCACTCCTACGAGGACCTGCTCGCGGCTGCCCCCGCGGTCTACGACTGGCCCGAGGACATCGACGAACGCCAGGCCGCCGCGATGTGCTACACCAGCGGCACCACCGGAAACCCCAAGGGCGTCGTCTACTCCCACCGCACGATGTACCTGCACTCCCTGGCGGTGTGCACCGGCAACGCCCTCGGGCTGAGCAGCGCCGACAAGGTGCTGCCCATCGTGCCGATGTTCCACGCGAACGCCTGGGGCCTGCCCTACGCGGCGCTGATGGCGGGCGCCTCACTGATCATGCCGGGCCGCTTCCTGCAGGCCGAGCCCATCACCTGGATGATCGAGAACGAGCGCGTCACCCTCGCCAGCGCCGTACCCACCATCTGGAACGACCTGCTCCGGCACGTGCGCGCCAACGGCGCCGACCTCTCGTCGCTGCGCGTCGTGCCCTGCGGTGGTTCCGCGGTGCCCGAGTCCCTCATGCGCGGCTTCGACGACCTGGGGGTACGGATCGTCCAGGCGTGGGGGATGACCGAGACCTCCCCGCTCGCCACCGTCGCGCACGCCCCGCACGGCGCCTCTCTCGAGGAGGGCTGGCGGCACCGGGTCACCCAGGGCCGGCTGCTCTGCGGGCTCGAGGCCCGGATCGCCGGCGACGGCGACGTCATCCTGCCGTCCGACGGCAGCGCGGTGGGCGAGGTGGAGATCCGCGGCGCCTGGATCACCGGGTCGTACTACCTGGATGAGGATCCGGCCAAGTTCCACGACGGCTGGCTCCGTACCGGGGACGTTGGAATGATCTCCCCCTCCGGATACCTGACTCTTACCGACCGGGCCAAGGACGTCATCAAGTCCGGCGGTGAATGGATCTCCTCCGTCGAACTGGAGAACCACCTGATGGCCCACCCCGACGTCCTGGAGGCGGCGGTGGTCGGCGTCCCCGATGTCCGCTGGGACGAGCGCCCGCTGGCCTGTGTCGTCGTACGGCCCGGTGCCTCGGTCGCCGTGGACGACCTCCGCGCGTTCATCGCCGCCCGGGTCGCCAAGTGGCAGGTACCGGAGCGCTGGGCCTTCGTCGCCGAGGTGCCGAAGACCTCGGTCGGGAAATTCTCAAAAGTGACCTTGCGGCGGCAGTATGCCGAGGGTGGACTCGACGTCACCCATCTGCTCTGAGCCCACCTGTCACCTGAGGAGCGTCTTGATGCGAGCCCACAGGGCCGCCCGAACCGTCGGCGCGCTCGCCCTCGGCGCAACCCTGGCCGGCGCCGCCGCCTGCGGCACCGGTACCGAGGACAAGGCCACGGCCTGCAAGAACATGCGGGCCGCGGTCGAGAGCAACGCCAAGCAGCTCAGCAGTCCGCAGGAGCTGGCACAGGTGTACGCCAAGGTCGCCGCGAAGATCCGCAGCGAGGCGGACAAGGTCGGGGACCTGACTGTCAAGGCGGCCGGTCAGAAGGTCGCCTCCGACCTGGACACCCTTGCCGACCAGATGAAGAGCCTGGCCGCAGGCAAGGCCGTGGTCCCCGACGCGGCGGCGCTGGGGCAAGCGGTGGTCGTGCTCAACGCCGCCTGCGGCTGACCTCCCACCGGCGGTGCCTCTTGGCCGGGGGAGGGTCTGGCCGACCGGTCTGCGGGAATGCGCTTTGCTGGTACGGCCCGGGGACGGTAACCTGTGGGCGACCTTCGGGTCCCAGGAGGATTCGCCTAGTACGGTCTATGGCGCCGCACTGCTAATGCGGTTTGGGTGCAAGCCCATCGTGAGTTCAAATCTCACATCCTCCGCCC
>JAOPYM010000032.1 GCA_025964615.1 Actinomycetes bacterium | reverse complement strand
CTGCCCAGCGACATGTTCAGCCGGTACCAGCGGATGGCGGGCAACAAGGTCCTGATGGTGTCGGGGACCGACGAGCACGGCACCCCGATTCAGGTCCAGGCGGACTCCGAAGGCCTCAGCACCAGGGGGATCGCCGACCGCTACAACGGGATCATCGGGCAGGACCTGGCCAACCTCGACATGAGCTACGACCTGTTCACCAGGACCACGACGCTCAACCATTACGCGGTCGTCCAGGAGATGTTCACCACCCTGCTGCGCAACGGGTACATCTTCCCCAAGGTCACGCTGGGCGCGATCTCGCCGTCGACCGGGCGCACCCTGCCCGACCGGTACATCGAGGGCACCTGCCCGATCTGCGGCTACCCGGCCGCCCGCGGCGACCAGTGCGACAACTGCGGCAACCAGCTCGACCCGACCGACCTGATCAACCCGAGGTCGCGGATCAACGGCGAGACCCCGCTGTTCGTCGAGCAGGAGCACTACTTCCTCGACCTGCCCGCGTTCGCCGACGCGCTGGGGTCCTGGCTCCAGTCCAAGTCCGGCCAGTGGCGCCCGAACGTGCTCAAGTTCTCGCTCAACCTGCTCGATGAGCTGCAGCCGCGGGCGATCACCCGCGACCTGGACTGGGGGGTCCCGGTCCCGCTGGACGGCTGGCGGGACCGGAACGACAAGCGGATCTACGTCTGGTTCGACGCGGTGATCGGCTACCTGTCGGCCTCCATCGAGTGGGCCCGCCGGTCGGGCGACCCGGACGCCTGGCGCGCTTGGTGGAACGACGAGAACGCCGAGGCCTACTACTTCATGGGCAAGGACAACATCGTCTTCCACGCGGAGATCTGGCCGGCGATGCTGCTCGGGTACGACGGCAATGGGTCGAAGGGGGGAACCCCGGGACCGTTCGAAAAACTCGATCTGCCCACCGAGGTGGTGAGCAGCGAGTTCCTGACGATGGAGGGCCGCAAGTTCTCGTCCTCGCGCCAAGTGGTCATCTACGTGCGTGACTTCCTTGAGCGCTACGACGTGGACGCGCTGCGCTACTACGTGGCGGTGGCCGGGCCGGAGACCCACGACACCGACTTCACCTGGAGCGAGTTCGTTCGCCGCAATAACGACGAACTGGTCGCTACCTGGGGGAACCTGGTCAATCGGGCGGTATCGTTCGCGGCCAGGTACGTCGGGGAGATCCCGGCCGCGGGCACGCTGACTGACGCCGACCACGCGCTGCTCGAAAAGACCGGCAAGGCGTTCGGCGAGGTCGGCCGGGAACTGGCGGGCTCGCACTTCAAGGCCGGGGTCAACACGGCCATGGCCGCCGTGGCCGAGGCCAACAAGTACTTCTCCGAGCAGGCCCCGTGGAAGCTGCGCGAGTCCGAGCCGGAGCGGATGCAGACGATCCTGCACGTCACCCTGCAGGCCGTGGCCGACGCGAAGACGCTGCTCACGCCGTTCCTGCCGCGCTCGTCGCAGGCGGTCAACGAGATGCTCGGCGGGGCACCCGACTGGTCCGGCATGCCGCGGATCGAGACCGTGGACGAGGAGGGCGGCCCGTCCTACCCGGTGATCACCGGGACCTACGACTCGTCGTTCCGCTGGCAGTCGAGGCCGATCGCGGCGGGCACCAAGCTGGACGTCCCGACCCCGCTGTTCACCAAGCTCGACCAGTCGGTGGTGGATGAGGAAATAGCCCGGCTCGAAGGCGATGAATAGCCCGAACGATCCCGTGGCTTCGCGTTTGCCCCCGGCTGGCTCTGATGAGGTGGCGCAGCCATCCCCCGGGGGCGCTGACTCCCCGCATGGGGGGCCCCTGCCCCCCATCCCCCCTGGCCCCCGTACCCCCCGGGGCATGTCCGATGAAGAGGCGAGGATATCGGACATGCTGCCGGAGCCGGGCGGCTTCGACAGCCACACCCATATGGACATCATGGGGCTGCCAGTGGACGGCGTGCTGGCGGCGGCGCGGGCGGCCGGCCTCGGCCGGGTCGTCAACGTCGGCTGCGACCTGCCGTCGTCGCGCTGGTCGGTCGCGCGGGCCGGCGAGTACCCCGAGGTGTACGCGGCGGTGGCGATCCACCCGAACGAGACCTCGGCCCTGGACGGCGCGCGGGCGCAGGTGCTGGCCGAGGTCTCGGCGCTGGCGCAGGCGCCCAAGGTAGTGGCGATCGGGGAGACCGGACTCGACTACTACCGGGACTGGGCGTCGCCTGACGTGCAGCGCGAGTGGTTCCGCGCGCACATCGAGATCGCCCGGCGGACCGGCAAGGCGCTGATGATCCACGACCGCGACGCGCACGAGGACGTGCTGACGATCTTGGCCGAGACGGGGCCGTGGCCGTCCTACAGCGTGATATTCCACTGCTTTTCCGGCGATGCGGCGATGGCGGCGCGGTGCGCCGAGGCCGGTTATGTGATGAGCTTCGCGGGCAACGTGACGTTCAAGAACGCGGACTCCCTGCGGGAGGCGGCCCTGGTCGCGCCCGCGGAGCTGATGCTGGCGGAGACCGACGCGCCGTACCTGACGCCGGTACCGCACCGCGGCAAGCCGAACTCCCCGGCGATGACCGCGTACACGATCCGCTACCTCGCGGACCTGAAGAAGCTGGACGTGGCGGAGTTCTGCGCCCAGCTCCAGGCCACCGGCGCCCGTGTCTTCGCCTGGTAGCCCCACTCGCCCCCTAGCGGCCACTCCCGCGCGGGCCCAAGTGCGCATTTGGGCTCGCTCTAGCCGGCCCAAATGCGCATTCGGCTCGCTGAGGATGCCGCGGTGAGCGGGGGGAATAGCGGTGTGCGGCTGCTTGGGGCGGGGGATGTGCGGGGCATCGCCGGGCGGCTGGACGTGCGGCCGACCAAGAAGCTCGGGCAGAACTTCGTCGTCGAGCAGGGGAGTGTGCGGCGGATCGCCGCGCTGGCGCGGGTCCGCCCGGGTGACGTGGTCCTTGAGGTCGGGCCCGGTCTCGGATCGCTGACGCTGGCGCTGCTCGCGGCGGCGGTCGATGCGGGAGTCGGGGCCGATGCGGGAGTCGGGGACGATGGGGGCGGCGCGCGGCTGGTGGCGGTCGAGATCGACCCGGTGCTCGCGGGCGAGCTGCCCAAGACGATCGCGGACCGGGCACCCGAG
>JAOPYM010000031.1 GCA_025964615.1 Actinomycetes bacterium | reverse complement strand
TGGCGCCCAGCTTCTTCGCCACGTAGGTCGCCACGTCCACGTCGAACCCGGTGAAGTTGCCGTGCGCGTCCCGCAGGCCGATCGACGGCTGGTCGAACTTGACGCCGATCCGCAGCGTGCCCTGGTGTGCGATCGTCGAGGCCCCGCCGACCCCGCAGGCCGCCGTCAGCAGCCCGGCCACGACCGCCGTGAGCAGTTTCTTCGTCGGCATCATCCGAACTCCGCGATTCTCGGCCGTACCCCGGCCAGGATCAGGGCCGCGAGCAGCACGGCCGAGCCGAGCAGCAGCCAGTTCCATCCGGACAGGGCGCTGTCGCCGTCCTTGATGGCCTGGTCGAACGCCTTCTGGTGGATGTGGATGAGGGCGACGAGCGCCTGGTCGTAGGTGCCGAAGTCGCGGCTGGAGACGCTCATCCGGGTGCCGATCGGGTCGCTGCCCTCGCGGAGCCGCTGGTCGTCGGCCTGGAAGGTGTCGTAGGCGGTGACCAGGTCGGTGATGGCGGCGCGCTGCCCGTTCAGCGTGACGTGTGCGGCCTCGGACCCGAAGAAACCGAGGAAGGCGGCCGGATGCGCGGCCAGGCCGGCGTAGTACTTGTCCAGGCTGGTGCCGGACGCGAGGTAGAGGATCGACTGGGCCTTGTCGAGGTAGACCTGCATGTAGTTGTCGGCCCGGCCGGGGTCCAGGAGGAACCGGGTCTCGTCGGCGCTCATGCTGTTGCTGATCGCACGGGCTCGCGACAGCGCGAGCACCGAGTCGAAGCCGTCCTGTTTGGCGGTCTGCAACTTCGCCGCCTCCTGGGTGAGCAGCCCCGCGCAGACCGCCACCAGGATCAGGGTGCCCACCGTGGCCAGCGCGAGCGGCAGGCTGACCAGCCGCCGGAACCCCCGGGCCAGGAAGAGCTGGAGCCCGGCGAGCAGCGCCACCACGACCACGCCGGCGCCGATGATCCACCACCGCCCGTCGAGGACGGCGGAGTGCTGCGCGACGTAGGTGCGCCGGACGATCGTGCCGCTGTCCAGCGTCAGGTTGTACGCCTTGGGGAGCAGATCCAGCTTCATCAGGTCGGTGGCCTGCCGGTACAGGTCGGTGACCTGGAGCGGCGGCGGCCCTGCGGCGTGGTTCGCCTGCTCGTTGAGCTTGAGCGCCTGCCCGGCCAGGCGCTCGTACTGCCCGAGCCCGTCGAGCACGGCCTGCACGGTCCGCTGTCCGGCGGCGTCGCCGCGGGCCAGGTCGGCGGCCTGCAGTACGGCGTGGTCGGCCGCGGCCCGGTCCCGGTCGTAGGTCGCCAGTGCCTGGTCCCGGCCGGCGCCCAGGCCGGTGTCCCTGCCGATCAGCAGTACCCCGGCGACCTGGGCGTCCATGTCGCTCAGCGAGAAGTACAGGTTCGCGGTGGCGACCACCTGGGGACCGGAGCCGTGCCCGATCACGCGCAGGCCGTCCCCGGCGTCGCCGAGGTAGACGGTGGCGGTGGCGAACAGCCCGGCGACGGCCAGCACCGCGAGGGCGGTCCAGGCCCGGATGCGGCCGGGCACGGTGCGGAGCCGGGCGCGTCCCGTCACCCGTGCCATCGCCGATGGGCGACGGGTGGCAGTCATGTCCATGGCGGCCTCAGCCTCTCGTTACGGGGGCGCACACTGTGATGGTGGTCCAGGCGCCGACGTGGATCCGGTCACCGTCATTCAGCGGTACGGCGACGTTGACGACGATCGGGTCGACGCCCCCGTTGACCGTGGTGCCGTTGGTGGAGCCCGGGTCGACCAGCGTCCAGCCGCCGTCCGGCAGGGCCAGCAGCACCGCGTGGGTGTGCGAGACCCCGGGGTCCTCCGGTGGCTCGCTCAGGTCGATCTCCGGCACGATCCCCTTGGAGACGCGGCGCCGGCCGATGCGGACCTGCTGCCCGGTGAGGGCGATCCGCCGTTCCGGGCAGTACGGCGGGAACGGGATCATCACGGCGTCCGGGCCATCCTGGGCAAGGACCGCCTCGTAGTAGTCCCGGTCCGCGTTGACCATCGCGATCCAGCCGGTCGCTCCCGCCGAGCTTGTGGTGGCGACGGGCGGCTGAACCGGCGCAGGTGGCGCAGCCGGTGCTGGTGCCGGTGCGGCGGTCGGCGGGGGTACGGGCAGGGCCGGCCCGGGGCCGCTCCCGCCGCCGAGCGAGAAGTCGTATCCGCACTCCTCGCAGAACCGGTCGGCCCGGGGCGTACCGCAGTCGGGGCACGGTTCGCCGGCGCCGCCGGAAGACACCGGGAGCGGGGTCGTACCCGTCGGCGCGGCCGGGGCCCCGTGGATCCGGGCACCGCACACGTCGCAGTAGTCGTCGGAGGCGGAGTCGTGTCCCGCCGGGCAGCTCACCATGCTCAGCCCTGATCTTTACGCGTGCGCACCGTCTTGGTCGACCGGGTGTCCAGGGACATCTCGTCGGCCTTGTCGACGTTCTTCTTCAGCCGTACCGTCCCGGTCGCCGGGTCCTCGACGTCGACGACCTTCCCGAGCAGCGCGGAGATCGCCTCGTTGCCGGACTCGGTGGCCAGCTTGACCGCCCGGCCGAGCCGGGCCGTCGCGACCTCGACGTCCCCGTCCTTGCGGGCCTGCAGGCCCTCCTGGATGGCGGAGGCCAGCTCGGCCTGCCCGGTGTAGTGCGCGACGTGCGGATTGATCCGGGTGGACAGCGCCTCGTCGTCGGTCCATTCGGCCAGGATGTTCCCGGTGGCCACGACCTCGCCGCCGATCACCAGCTTCGCCCACCCGGCCCGCATCTCCCGGCCGACGGCGCCGGGCGGCACCTCGACGCACAGGTGGTAGTCGCGGCTCTCCGCACCCCACGCGCCGAGCGGGTAGTCGCCTGCCAGCGGCCCGCCGTCGGCGCGCCGCCCGGTGAGGTCCTCGACGGTCGGCAGCACCTGCTTGAGGAAGCGCAGCGTGGAGCTCTGCGGTGTCCACACCCGCAGCACCACATCGGCGACCTCCTTGCCCATGGCGGCCTCGATCATGGCCTGGAAGTCGGCCGTCAGGTCGTTCGGCTTCGCGACGATGTCCACGGTGCCGAGCAGCGTCGAGGCCACCCGGCGCAGCTCCTCGACCTTCCAGTCGGTACCGACACCGCGGCAGTCGCAGACAAAGCGCCCCTCGCAGTCCGCCAGGGCCTTGCCGAAGGTCTTGGCGGACTCGCCGTTCTGCCCGTCGGTGAGCAGGATGGCGTGCCGGATCCCGGCTTCCGCGCCGGACAGCAGCTGGTCGGCCAGCTTGAGCCAGGCCCCGATCGCGGTGCCGCCGTTGGCGCGCAACCTGCCGATCGCGGTGTGCGCGTCGGCGCGGGTACGCGCGTTCACGGTCGCGAGACCCGCGTGTGGATAGATCAGCTCCGCGTTGCCCGTACCGGCGACGACGGCGAAGCCGACGCCGTCCCGCAGCGCGTCCACGGCGGCGGACGCGGCCTTCTTGGCCGCTGACATCTTGTTGGAGCCGGCCATCGAACCCGAGGTGTCGATGATGATCACTACGGAGACGGTGGCGGTGGAGGGGCCTGCGGTGGCCCGGCCGGCCGACTCGACCGTGACGATCGCGTGGACTTCTTTGCCGCCCTCGGGCAGGTACCGGTTCTGGTCGATCTTGATGCTGAAGCCGGGGTCAGGGCTCATGCGGGGGTGTCCTCCGGGGTGAAGGGAATGACGACCACAGTGATGTTGTCGTGGCCGCCCGCGTCCAGTGCGGTCTGCACCAGGGACCGGGCGAGGTGGAGCGGATCATCGGTGGGGGGCAGCGCGGCGGTGATCGAGGAGGGCTCGGGCAGGTAGTTCCAGAGCCCGTCGCTGCACACGACGACGAGGCCGGGAGCGTCCGGGGTGAACGTCGCCACATGCGGGTCGACGGCGTCGGCGTCGGCGCCCAGCCAGCCCACCAGCATGTGCGCGTTGCGGTGCGCCTGCGCCTCGGCCTCGGTCAGCACGCCCAGCGTCACCATCTGGCCGGCCCACGAGTCGTCCTGGGTGAGCCGGATGCCGGTGCCCTGTCCGGGCAGCCAGTAGGCGCGGCTGTCGCCGACCCAGGCGAGGGTGAGCGCGCCGTCGAGGACGAGCGCCGAGACATAGGTACAGGCCGGGGCGTCGTGCGCGGACCCGGCCAGTGCGGCCACCGCGGCCGCCGCCTGGGTGAGCGCCTCCCGGCTCGCCGGCTCGGGGTCCGCGCCGGACTCGAGTTCCTTCTGCAGCACGCGGAGCCCGGCGTCGGCGGCGGCCTGCGAGGCGTCCTCGGGATGCGGCGAGGTCGAGACCCCGTCGCACACCACCGCCGCGATGGCCTGACGTTCCGCCGGTAGGCAGAGCACGGCGAACGCCATCGCGTCCTCGTTCTTGCTGTGCCGCAGCCCCTTGTCGCTGACACCGGAGACGCCCGCCAGTTCCCGCTCGACGTGATCGCGGCCGGACGGCTGCCGGATGCCGCACTGCTCGCAGTACCCGTCGGCGTCGATCGTCACCGCGCCGCAGCCTATGCAGGCCCCGGCGGCGACCACCACGGCGATCCCCGCGTCGGTGAGCGCGTGCCCGCACGCCTCGCAGAAGCCGTCCTCGGGAAGTACGGCCAGACCACAGGATGGGCAGGTGCCCGGATCGTCCTCCATCACAACACCGTCCTGGGCCGTACGGCGTTGGCGGCGACGACGAGGGTGTGCCGGTCGTCGCCCGGCCGGGCGAGCCTGGCCAGCTCCCGGTAGGTCTGCTCCAGTCTCCGCCGCAGCCCCGTCTCGGACAACGGCGCCCCGAACAGGGTGCCCGCCGGCTGGGACGGCACGGCCTGGGCCCAGGACAGCGCCGTCTCGAGCACCTCGGCCTCGAGCCGCCCGTGCCGCCCGGGGTCGAGCCGCAGACCGGTCAGCCGGTGCCCGGCGGCGGCGAGCTCCGCCCCGGTGAGGTTGCCGGGGCCGCGGCCCCGCACCGCGGCCGCCACCGCCGCGACCTGTGCGGCGACGTGCCGGCTTGAGATCTCGGGGACCGAGTCGAGCACCGCGACCGCGCCGGTCCTGTCGCCGGCCGCGAGCCGTACTCTGGCCAGTCCGAACGCGGCGCTCACATGGCCGGTGTCGGTACGCCAGACCGTCTCGTACAGCTGGGCGGCGAGGTCGCGGGCGCCGGCCGGCTCGGCGGCGAAGGCCAGGCCCAGCTTGGGCGCGGCCTCGCCCGGCATCCATGAGTAGAGGCCGTCGAAGAGCCGCTGCGCGGTGATGGCGTCCCCGGCCGCGAGCGCGGCGAGCGCCCGGTACCAGTCCACCCGCCAGTCGCCGGCCTGGGTGGTCTCGAGTTCGTCGAGCAGCGTCCGGGCGGAGTCGAACCGGCCCAGTTCGATCCGTACCCGGACCAGCATGAAAGCGACCTCGGGCGAGGAGACCGGCGCGCTCTCCAGTGCGGCGGCGAGCGCGTCCGGCTCCCGGATGGTGAGGCCCGCGAGGAATCCGGCCGCCGGGTCCGACCCGTACACCAGCGGCACCGGCAGCGCCGCCGCGGCAGCACGCGGATCGAGCGAGCCCAGCGGCGGGCCGCCGAGACCGGCGTCGGGCAGGTCGGCTCCGGCGGTGTTGCGCTCGGGTCCGAACAGGGTGGACGCGGCCGGCCGGGACCTGCCGTCGCCCTCAGCGAGGACCTCCCGCAGCACCCCGGTGAGCTGCTCGGCGAGCTCCGCGGCGTCCTGGAACCGTTCGGCGGGGTCGGCGTGGCAGGTTCGGCGCAGCAGCCGGTCGTAGGACTCGTACCGCGCCAGCAGCGGCACGTCCGCGCGGTCGGGGAGCCGGTTCGCAAAGGTGGTCATGAAGCCCTTGAAGGGAAAGCTGAGGACCGCGAGCGTGCGTCCCACCGTGTAGAGGTCGGAGCTCACCGAGGGGCCGTCCTGGGCGATCTCCGGGGCCTGGTAGCCGACCGTCCCGTAGATGGCGCTGACCTGGTCGTCGATCCGCCGGACCCCGCCCAGGTCGAGCAGTTTGAGCTGCTCCTGGTCCTGGATGGCGTTGTCCGGCTTGAAGTCGCAGTAGAGCAGGCCGAGCCCGTGCAGATACCCGAAGGCGCGCAG
>JAOPYM010000248.1 GCA_025964615.1 Actinomycetes bacterium | reverse complement strand
TCCCTGGCGGGCCTGCGGGCCGCTTCCCCCGATCGGATAGTTCCCAAGGCGAGTCCAGGCGGTGCCGGCACCGGTGGCGTACGGGACCTGGGCACGTCCGCCAGGCGCTTCCGCAACGCTGGTGGTCCCGGTCACCACCTCGCGCGGCAACTGGCCGCACGGGCGGCCGCACCGGTTCGCGACCGCCCAGCACGACGCCATCACCGGGTCGCCAGGACATCCTCCAGAAGGGTGCTGCACCTGTTGATCGCGGGGCCTTTCGTACTGTTCTCACACGCCGTGCGCGGCCTCCACGGGGGCGTTGCCCCGGCGGACGCTCAGGGCGATGAGGGCTGCGGCCGCGGCGACGAAGCCGGCGACGGTCATGGAGGACTGGAAGCCGTCCATGAACGCCTGATGGCTGCCGTTGGTGATCGCGGCCGACAGGGCGGCGGGTGTACCGGGCGGTACCGGGGCGACGCCCTGGGAGACCGCGCCGGTCGCGCCCGCGCTGAGCTGGTGAGCCGCCCCCGAGGGCACACCCGCCCCAGTGAGCCGGTCGACCAGGACGTTGCCGACCTTGGTGGACAGGATCGTGCCGAGGACCGCGGTGCCGAGCACGCCGCCGAGTTGTGAGGCGGTCTGCTGGAGGCCGCCGGCGACCCCGGCGAGGTGAGCGGGAGCGTTGCCGACGATGGCCTCGGTGCCGGCGACGATGACCATGCCGAAGGCGAAACCGAGCATCACGAACCACGGCCAGATGCTGTTGTAGGAGGCGTCCACGCTGATCCGCGACAGCCCGAACATCGCGACCGCGGTGAGGGTCATGCCGAGGACCAGCGGAACGCGCGGCCCGAACTTCTGGGTGAGCGCGCCCGCGATGGGTGAGGCCACGATGAAGATCGCGGTCATCGGGAGCATCCGGACCCCGGCGTCGATCGGGCTCATCCCGTGGACCTGCTGGAGGTAGAGCGTGATGAAGAAGATCGTGCCGAACATCGCGAAGAAGCCGAGGACGATCAGGCCGGTGGCCGCCGACAGCGACACCGACTTGAACAGGCCGAGGGGGAGCAGCGGGTGTTCGGCGCGGAGTTCGTTGACGATGAACAGGGCCATCAGGACGGCTGCGGCCGCGAAGGACCAGAGCGGCAGCGGGTCGCCGAAGCCGTAGGTCCCGGCTTTGATCAGGCCCCAGACCAGGGCGAACAGCGAGGCCGAGAGCAGTGCGACACCCGGGATGTCGAACTTGCCGCCTGCCTCGGTGTCCTTGGACTCACGAATCACCCACAAGCTCATCACCAGGGCGATCAGACCCAGGGGAGCGTTGAGGAAGAAGACCGACTGCCAGTTGACGTTCTCGACCAGGAGCCCGCCGACGATCGGGCCGCCCGCGATCGAGATGCCGACGGTGGCGCCCCAGATGCCGATGGCCGTGTTGAGCTTCTCGGCGGGGAAGGTGTTGCGCAGGATCGCGAGCGAGGCCGGTTGCAGGAGCGCCCCCGCGAGACCCTGCAGCACCCGGAACGCGATCACCCAGCCGAGGCTGGGGGACAGGCCCACCGCCGCCGAGGCGATGCCGAAGCCGGCGATACCGGCGATGAAGGTGGCGCGGCGCCCGAACCGGTCCGCGATCTTGCCAGCCGGGATCAGGGCCACGGCCAGGGCCAGCAGATAGGCGTTGGTGACCCACTGGAGGCCGGTCAGGTCGGCGTGCAGATCGGCCGCGATGGCCGGGTTGGCAATGGACACGACGGTCGCGTCCAGCCCGACCATCATCACGCCGAGCGAGACGGCGACCAGGGTGAGCCACGGGTGGCCCCGTCCTCGGCGCCTCTTGCCCGGTTCGAACGTGCTCGGTCGGTCCAGTGTTGCCTGTGACATGTGGCTCTCCTTAGGTCTGGGGCTTAAAGTGTCATGTTGTGACATGTGTCGTCAAGCGACGAGCGTCTTAAGCAGACATGATTCAGATCACGACATATGGCTCGTACTGACTCTTGTCCACTGGTGGCGGGAGGACTAGGATGTGCGGCATGACAGCCGAGGCGGCGATCGGACGCCGGGAACGCAAGAAGCAGGCGACCCGCGAGTCGCTCATCGAGGCTGCGTTCGGGCTCTTCACCGACAAGGGCTTCGAGGCGACGACCGTCGAAGAGATCGCCGACGCGGTGGACGTCTCCTCCCGCACGTTCTTCCGCTACTTCGCCTCCAAAGAGGACGTCGTGCTGACGTTCCAGGAGGAGCAGCAGGTCATGTTCCTCGAGCTGTTCCGGGCGCGACCGGCCGAGGAGCCCGTCGTGACGGCGCTCAAGCGCGCGGCCATCGAGGTCGCCCGCGCCTGTGAGGAGGGCGTCGCGGGATTCGACTCCCAGCGGTTCACCTGCCTGCAGCAGCTGATGGAGACCAGCCCCGCCGTCATGGCCAGCAGCCTGCAGCACCAGCAGCAGAAGCAGCAGCTCGTCGCCGAGGCCGTCGCCGAGCGCATGGGTGTCGATCCGGCGACCGATCTGCGCCCGCACGTCGTCTCGGCCTTCGCCAACTGCGGCATCCGGGTTGCGAGCGACTGCTGGCAGCAGGGCCGCCTGAACGGCTTCGGTACTTTCTCCGAGGCGATCGAGCAGGCGTTCTCCCTCCTCGAAGAGGGAGTGAACTACCCCGCCGCCGTCACTCGTTAGGCCGGGGCCGAGTCCGAATCCGTCGGTGTCGCCGAGGGACCGCACGCAGCCCCGGGCCTACTGCTTGATGTGCCACCCTCGCTTACGTGCAAGCCTGCGGCGGCGACGTCGACACCTGACGATCCCGCTGGAACCAGACCGCATCGTCCGCATCGGCGGCCTCGTCCGTACGGGCGCCCAACGGCCCCGGCCCGGCCGCATCACAGCCACGGCCGGGCCTTGTCACCGCACTGGCGGAGGCGAGCGTGCCCGGGGTCATCGTTCGGCCGTCGTGTCGCTGGTGGAAATGTTTCCTTCAACTTTTCGATTCACCGACCAGCGCTTACTATTAGTCACCTTCCAATAACCTAGGGTGAATTCGGTAATCGAAACAGCGCCTCACGTACACCTCCGACGAGATGCGTTTAATGCCTCAAAGGGGAGAAATTATGCGCCTAACCCGACTTCTAGCGGTGGCAGCGGCCGGAGCGGCCGCTGCCGCGATGACCGTGGCGTCACCGGCGAACGCATCGGACACCACTGCCACGTTCGCGGTGTCAGCCGGAGCCTTGACGGTCGCCGTTCCGGCGACGGCCGATCTCGGCACCGGTGCTCCCGCTACCACGATCACCGGCTCTCTCGGCCCCGTGACCGTCACCGACCTGCGCGGCGCCAACCCCTCCGCGTGGACGGCCACAGTGGCATCGACGGCGTTCACCGCAACCGGGGTGACGGCCATCCCGGCCAGCGACGTGACCTACACCCCGGGAGCGACCACGGCCACGACCGGCGACGGCACGTTCACCGCGGGAACCGCGGGAACTTTGAGTGCGACACCGATCACCGCCTACACCCACGCCACGGGGACCGGAAGTAACAGCGCCACCTGGAACCCGTCGTTGGCGATCGCAGTGCCCGCCACCGCCACGGCGGTCACCTACACCGGGACGGTGACCCATCTGGTGGCCTGACCGGGCCGTTCGACTGTCCGTGCTCATCGCGGCGGCCGCGCTCTTGCAGAGCGCGGCCGGCACGCCCGCTCACGCGAGCCCGATCACCGGCCCCGGCCACGGCGGTATCGGCCGCGGCGGTATCGGCATCCGGCTCCTCGAAGCCCCCGCCAACCGCCGGCTCGACCCGCGAGCGCGTATCTACATCGTCGACCATCTGCCCCCGGGCAGGACCATCAGACGGCGGATCGAAGTCTCGAGTACCTCGTCGAAGCCTCAGCACGTCGAGTTGTACGCCGCCGCGGCCGGCATCACACACCACCGGTTCATCCTCATCCCCGGACGCCCCCAAAACGAGCTGAGCACCTGGACATCCCTGGACCACCCCGCACTCGACCTGCCCCCCCATGGCCAGGCGACCGTACGGGTCACGATCAAGGTGCCGCGGACCGCGTCACCCGGTGAACAGTACGGCGTCATCTGGGCGCAGAACACCGCCAAACCAGACGCCTCCCACAACGTGGGCATGGTCAACGCGGTCGGGATCCGCATGTACCTCGACATCGGCCCCGGCGGCGAGCCGCCATCGGACTTCCAGATCGACAAGCTGACCCCGATGCGCGACGCGCACGGCAGACCCGAACTCGTGATACAGGTCCACAACACTGGCGGCCGCGCCCTGGACATGAGCGGGTCGCTGTCACTGTCGGATGGGCCGCTGAACGCCGGCCCGTTCGCCGCCACGTCCGGCGTCACGCTCGCTCGCGGCGACACCGCGCCGGTTACAGTCGTGCTGTACGGGCGGGTACCCAACGGCCCCTGGAAGATGCGGCTCACCCTTCAGAGCGGCATGGTCAAGAAGACACTGACCAGCACCGTCACCTTCCCGGCCTCCGGCATCGGCAAGCCCGTCGCGATGAGCGTCCCGTTGCCCACCCCGCTCCTGCTCGCAGGCCTGGCAGCATTGACCGCCCTCGCAGCAGCCCTGACCAACCACCGCCGCACCCACATGAAGCGCACAAAGAACCCATAGGACCCGCGGAAACGTCGCCGGCTTGTGAGAACGCGGAATCGGAGAGCCGGTCATGCGAGGTCGGGGATGACCCACCGGTCGAGCACCGGTGGCGGACTGTCGGCCAGGCGCCCCTCCACCAGCATCTTCGGGTACCGGACGAGGTCGATCGCTACATGGTCGCCGTCGTCATAGGCGTTGAGCGTGTGGAACACAGAACACGGGTCGATGCCGAGCCATCGGACGTCCTCGGCAACGCCGTGACGCGGCAGCAGGCCGACGATGACGATGTGCTGCACGTACTCCCGCCGCCAGAAGTAGGCGATCGCGTGCAGTTCACCGGTCCGCGGGTCTCGCTTGGTATGTGCCGCGTAGGCGCCGGGCAGCCCGCCGCCGAAGTCCCACGGCCTGACGGTGCCGAACCGACCGCCTTGCCCGGCGCCGGTCGGGTCAGGGCAGCGAGGCGGGCAGCCCGAAGAGCACGAAGTGGTCGGGTCCGATGAATGAGGTGAGTTCGGCGATGCGTTCGCCGCGCAGGGTCAGTACGGTGATCGTCCAGTTGAG
>JAOPYM010000215.1 GCA_025964615.1 Actinomycetes bacterium | reverse complement strand
TCTCGCTGCCCGCGCAACCGATGCTGAATCGGGGTGATCGAGTCAATTTCTGCTTACCTTCAACCGGGCGCCGGGGAGGTTTGAGGCCTGTGGAATGGGCAGCAGTCGCGGTATGCGCGCTGCGATCGCCCTTTCGGCCTGGGCCTTCCTGGCCTGGGTGCTGCTGTCCTGGACCCTGACCCTTGAGCAGCTGCTCTTCGGCGCGGGCATTTCGGTGCTCGTCGGTGTGGCGTTGGCGCCCCTTGGTGAGGTCACCGCTCCATGGGCGCTCAGGCCTCGAGTGGTCCTGGCCGCGGCCCGGATCACGGTGACCGCGGCAGGCCGGATCGTGGCGTCGAACCTGCGGCTGTCCCGCCGGATCTGGCTGCCGAGCCGCCCTCTGGAGAGCGGCATGGTGGTAGTGCCCACCGACGCCCGATCGGCGGCCGCCCTCACCACTGTGGCGCTGGTCACCTCGGTGACCGTGGACAACCAGTTCGTCGACCTCGACAGGGCCGCCGGCCGGTTGCAGTACCACGCGATCGCGATCCCGAGCCGTGACCCGCAGGAAGCCAGAGCAGCCATCAACGGACCGGTGGAGCGGCTGCTGCCAGCTGACGGGAGCCCGATATGACTCTGATATTCACCCTCGTGGCGATCGCGGAGATGGCGATCGCTGCGCCCCTGCTGATCCGGCTGGCCATCGGGCCCACCATCAGTGACCGGATCGTCGCGGTGAACACGCTCTCCACCCAGGCGATGCTGTCGGTGCTGTTCTTCGCCGCCGCGGCCGACCGGGCCATCTATCTGGACGTCGCGCTCTGGCTGGCGTCCTTCAGCTACCTGGGCACCATCGTCTGGGCACGTTACCTGGAGAGGGAGCTGCTGTGAAGGAGCTCGTGATGATCGCCCTGGCCGTGATCGGCCTCGGGTTCTCGCTGTCCGGCGTCGTCGGGATCTTGCGGATGCCCGATGTGTACTGCCGGATCCAGTGTTCCAGCAAGACGATCACCATGGGTGCGCTGCCGCTGCTGCTTGCGCTGGTCGTCGGGGAAGGCTTCGTGAGCGGCTATACGAGCCGGGCGCTGCTCGTGATGTTCCTGCTGCTGATCGTGAACCCGGTGTCCTCGCACGCGCTGGCGCGCGCGGCGTACAAGACGGGCGTACCGATGTGGCATGGTGCCGTTCTCGACCAGGCGCGGCCCGGCGAACCCGCAGACGAGGGACGGCCGTGAGCTGGTTCTGGGTTCTGGACTACCTGGTCCTCGCGCTCGTGCTGGCGTGTGCCGTGCTCACGGTCGCGGTACGGAACCTCAATGGTGCGGTGATGGCACTGTCGGCGCTGGGCACCGTGTTGACCGTGCTCTTCGTGATCCTCGGGGCACCGGACGTCGCACACTCGGAGGCGGTGGTCGGGGCGATCGCGCTCCCTGTGCTCTACCTGGTGGCCATCGGCAAGTCACGTACCGACGTCGCCCGGGACGCCAACCTGGGCGAGGAGCGCTCCCGTGAGCAGACCTGAGCCCGCTGAGGAGGAACCGAGGCGGCACACCGCCGCCGGACTGCTGCTCGTGCTGTCCTTCGCGGCCGTACTGACCGCAGCCCTGGTAGGTATCCCTCGCGAGCACGCGGCGTTGCCGCCCATCGCGCGGTACGCCCTGGTCACCTCACTGCCAAAATGGCGGCTCACCGAGCCGGTCAACGAGGTCGTCTACGGGACCCGCGGATTCGACACATTCGGGGAGACGTTCCTGCTGTTCGCCGCCGTCATGAGCGTGATCGTGATAGCCCGGCACCGGGAGAGCCGCCACGGCTACTTCGGCGAGCAGAGCGCAGGGCTGCGTGAACAGGCCAAGGCCGATCCGGCCGAGGGTGCGACCGCTGACGAGAGTGCGGCTCGCCGGGCGGAACGCGCTGAACGCGCCGCCGCGGCTTCGCAGACTCCCGACGACACACCGCTGGGCGCACCCGCGCCCGAGCAGGCTGAGGCGATGACGGTGGTGGTGCGCACCGCCGTACGCCTGGTGGCCCCGGTCCTCGCGGTCGCCGGTTGCTATCTGGCGGCGTGGGGCTACTCGCCGGGTGGCGGGTTTCCCGGCGGCGCAATCATGGTCGGCGTACTGCTGCTGGTGTACGCGGCCTTCGGGCGACTCATGATCGCGCGGATCGTCCGGCCAGGCCTGCTGGAGACCCTGGAGGTCGCCGGCGCCGCTGTGATCATCGGCACTGAGCTGCTGGGACTGGTCCTGCGCGGCTCGTTCAGCGCGAACTGGCTGCCACTGGCCCCGCCGCAGACCATTAGATCCGGCGGGATCATCCAGCTGTTCTCGGCGGGAGAGTTCGTCGAGGTCGGCACCGGGCTCGCCATCGTGATCTTCTCGCTGCTGACGATGCGACATGACTGGACCCCGGATGAGCAGCCGCAGCCGGAGGAGTACCGAGGATGATCGTCGCGAACTACCTGACGGCCGCCGCGGTGTTCTGCGCCGGGCTGTACACGGTGCTGACCCGGCGGAACCTGATCAAGATCGTCATGGGTCTGTCGCTGATGGAGGCAGCCACCTATCTCCTGATGGTCTCGCTGGCTTATCGGGCGGACTCGACCGCGCCGGTGCTGCTCAACCCGCCCCGTGGGCAGAGCCCGCAGCAGCTCGCTGAGGGGAACGTGGCCGACCCGGTGCTGCAGAACTTCTGCCTGACCGCGATCGTGATCGGGGTCGCCGTCACCGCGGTGTTCCTGTCGGTGGTGGTCCGTATCGCCCAGCACTACCGGACACTCGACGCCGACCAGGTACGGGAGCTGCGCGGGTGACCGCGCAGGCGGCACTGCTGCCGCTGGCGGTGGTGTTCCCGGTCATCGGCGCGGTCGCGGCGCCACTGCTGGCCAGGGTGTCGCGCCGTCTCCCGGTGTACGCGGCGATCGTGGCACTGGTTGCCTCAGCCGTCGTGCTGCTGACCCTGGCCCGGCAGGTGTTCTCCGGTCGGCTCCTGTCGCATTTCATGGGTAACTGGACCCCCGTGCGCAACCACGCGCTGGGGATCGCTTTCGTCGCGGACCCGTTCGGGATGGTCTTCGCCCTTGTTTCTGTGTTCATCGGCGCGCTGCTGCTCGTCTACACACTGTCGGAGCTCGGTGGCCTCGGCGCACGGGAGCTCGGCGGATACGCGGCCCTCTTCCAGCTGCTCCTGGCTGCCCTCATCGGGGTGGCGCTCACCGGCGACCTGTTCAATCTGTTCGTCTGGTTCGAGGTCGCCGCGCTGTCGAGCTACGGGCTCACCGGGTTCTTCCTGGAGCGGCCGATCGCGCTGGAGGCGTCGTTCAAACTACTGGTTCTCACCACCATCGCCGGTTTCAGTATCTTCATCGCGACGGGACTGCTGTACGCGCAGCACGGAGCCCTGAACTTCGGGGAGTTGCACGCTGCGCTGGGCGGACGGTTGCGTACCGCCGATGTGGTCGCCCTCGGACTCCTCATCGCCGGGTACGCGACCAAGGCAGGGCTGGTGCCCTTTCACGGCTGGCTCGCCGACGCACACACCGCCGCCCCCGGCCCGGTCTCCGCGCTCTTCTCCGGGCTCATGGTCAATCTGGGCATCGTGGCGATCGCCCGGCTCACCCTCCAGGTCTACGGCCCTTCGACCTCGCCGATCCTCGGCGTCCTCATGGTCGTCGGGCTGGTGTCCGCAGTCCTCGGCGCCGTGCTCGCCCTCGCCCAGGACGACCTCAAGCGGCTCCTCGCCTACGACACGGTGTCCCAGATGGGCGCGCTGGTGGTGGGACTGGCCACCGGTTCGGGCGCCGGGGTGGCGGGTGCCGCCTACCACCTGCTCAATCACGCACTCTTCAAGTCGCTGCTATTCCTTTGCGCGGGTGCGATCGTGCACCGCACCGGAGTCAACCTGCTCTCCGAGATGGGCCGCCTGGCCAAGCACATGCCGGGGGTCGCCGCCGCGTTCGTCGTGGGCGCCGTTTCCATCGCCGGTCTTCCACCGTTGAACGGGTACGTCTCGTTGTCGCTCATCCACCAAGGTCTGGCGGAGACCCACCAGACGGTTCCGTACGTCGTCCTGGTCGTCGCACAACTGATCACCGTCGCCGCCCTGGCCAAGGCCGGGTGGCTGGCGTTCGTCCGACGGCGTCCGGACGACTACAAATGGCGAGCACGGTTGCGTCCGGGCATGGCCGCCGGTCTGACCGGGCTCGGCGTTTGCTGCGTGGCCTTTGGCGCCCTGCCCCGCCTCGTTCTCGACCGGGTCATCGGCCCAGCGGCGGGTGCCCTTCTGGACGCGGGGGCCTACTCCAGAGCAGCGTTGGGACAAGCAGCCCGATCGACCAGCCCGCATATCCCCTTCACCTACTTCGCAGGGACGGAAATAGCGGCAACCGGGCTCAGCATCCTCCTCGGCGGGCTACTGGTCACCGGCTACCTGCGAAGCAGGGAACCATTGCCGGTACGGCTCCTGCGGTCGGCCCACAACGGCTCCGTCAACGACTACGCCGCCTATGCCGTCGCGGGAACCGTCCTCGTCGTCACGCTTCTCGCGCTCGCCTGACCCGCGGCTGAGGATCTTCGATGTGGGGGGCATGCTCACGGGATCTTCTACGGGTTCGTGTTCGCCGGCGTCGTGGCGTTCCGGATGGGCACTGCCGGCAAGTCGGGCAACAACCAGTCCAAGGACGCCACCGCCACGCTGATGAGCCATCCAGGCGGCCGGTGGCTGATCCTGCTGATCGGTCTCGTCGTGACCGGCGCCGGTGTCGCCCTGGTCGTGGGCGGCGTACGCAAGATCTTCCTCAAACAGCTGAACCTGGCCGGTCTCAACCCGCGGTCCCGCCGGATCATCGAGACCCTCGGCACGGTCGGAACAGCCGCCCGCGGGATCGTCTTCGGCGCCGTCGGAGTGTTCCTGGTCGTCGCCGCCGTCTCCTTCTGGCGGGCAGCCGACCCGGCCGCACCACGGCCCGCCCGAAACCAGGGCGATGTCATGAGCGTCCTGGATACCGGCGATGGGCAAGGCTGGCCGGCCGGGCTGCTCTGATCGCGGTATGGCTCACCGGA
>JAOPYM010000200.1 GCA_025964615.1 Actinomycetes bacterium | reverse complement strand
GGCGGTGGCCTACCGGGTGCTGGGCCGGGCGGGCGACGCTGAGGACATCGTCCAGGACGCGTGGCTGCGGTGGAGCGAGGTGGACTCCGCGCAGGTCGCCAACCCCGAGAGCTACCTGGTGCGGGTGGTCACCCGGCTGGCGATCGACCGGTTGCGCAGCGCCCAGGAGAGGCGCGAGTCGTACGTCGGCCCCTGGTTGCCGGAGCCGATGATCACCAGCCCGGACGTCGCCGAGAACATCGCACTCGCCGACTCGGTGTCCACCGCGATGCTGCTGGTGCTCGAGTCGCTCTCGCCGCTGGAACGGGCGGTCTTCGTGCTGAGGGAGGCGTTCGGATACCCGTACGCCGAGATCGGGGAGATCACCGGCCGGAGCGAGACCGCCGTACGGCAGACCGCCCACCGCGCCCGGGACCATGTCGAGGACCGCCGTACCCGCTACGACACCGACCAGGCCACCCGCCGGAAGGTGACCGAGGGCTTCCTGGCCGCGTGCACCGGCGGCGATCTCAAGTCGCTGATGGGCCTCCTGGCACCCGAGGTCACTCTGGTGAGCGACGGAGGCGGGCTGGCCCCCGCGCCGCGAAAGGCGATCCACGGGCTGGGTCTGGTGGCCCGCGCCATGGTGACCTTCGCCGGCCGGCCGCCCGAGGATCCCAGTACCCGGATCGTCCAGCTCAACGGCGGCCCCGGCATCGTCGTCTACTCGGGGACCACCCCGGTCGCGGCCGCCATCCTGTACCTCGTGGACGGCGTCATCGACACCATCCACCTGATCGCCAACCCGGAGAAACTGACCGCGCTCTGAACGACTTCTGCATGATCACGAGGATCTTCCCCGTGATCATGCAGAAGTCTCCCGCTGGGCTCAGAGCCGTCCGGCGGCGACGAAGACACACAGGGCGAGCAGCACCAGGTTGGCGGCGACGTTCTGCGCTTCGCGGAGGCCGCGCCCGGCGGCCAGGTCGGCGCGCAGCAGCCGGCTGTGGCTGGCCGCGGCGCCGATCATCACCAGGCTCAGTCCGACCGCGGCGGCGGGGGTCAGTACCAGTCCGATCCCGGTCAGCCGAGGAGCGATCAGCCCGACCACGGCGAGCAGTTCGGCGACGGCCGTCAGCCGGATCACCGGCACGGGAAACGGTGCCACGCCGGTCTGGCCGGAGGCGATCAGGCGGTCCTTCGCCCAGGTGCCCTTGACGGTTCCCGACCACAGGAAGATTCCGGCCAGCAGGATCTGTACGGTCCACAGTGCGATGTTCATGATCTTGATCCCTTCCGGCAGAGCGGATCTCCGCTCTCATCACTCCCAAGGACGAGACCGCCTTCAAAAGCGTGATGCGCCCCCGATGTGACCTGCACCACTCGTTGAGCCGTGGCCTTTCCCGCACCTTCCGGGGAAACGGTGCGGGAAACGCCACGACTCAACGAAAGGGAGGCTGTCGAGGGCGCCGTGCGACGAAAGGCTGACCGCGGTACGTTGCCGGGGCCGGAGGTGGTGACGGCGGTCAGCCGGCTGGTGGCTTGACGAGGCCGCGGAGCACATCGTCGAGGGTCGTGGGCGGAGGGTCGCCGGGGGTGTTGTGGCGGCCGGAGGTCATGTCGTTCGTGTTCATGACGACGGCTGCGCGCGCTTGGCGGGCGAAGCCCGGCGAAACCGGGCGGGCAAGCACGGACATGACGCGTAGCAGACCCAGTGGAATGTGCTTGGTCCGCCCTGGGCTGCCGCCGGCCGCGACGAGTCGCTCGGCGATCTGGTTGAACGTGAGGTTCTCCGGACCGCTCACGTCGATGGTCTGCCCGTACGACACCGTGCCGGACAGTGAGCGCTCGATCACCGTGGCCACGTCGCGGACCGACACGAAGTTGACGGGATTGTTGCCCGGGCCGAAGACGATCGCCTGTCCGGTGTCGGCGAGCCTGCCGCCGATCAGCTCGATCCAGGTCTCCAGGAAGGCGGCCGGCCGGATGATCGTCCAGTCCAGGCCGCTGCCGTTCAGGGTCTGCTCGGCGGCGTACTTCATCCGGTGCAGGGTCATGGGATGGTCGGGCGCCGCACCGAGCACGGAGACCAGCACAAAACGTGCGACGCCTGCGTCGGCGGCCCCTCGGATGAGGGTACGGTTGCCGTCGCAGTCGATGGAGGCCGGGCTGGCCCGGCCCGGCCCGGCGAAGCCGTGTACGGCTGAGACGACGGTCGTGCAGTCGCGGGTCGCCTGCGCCACGGCGGCCTGGTCGCGCACATCGCCGATGACCGTCTCGGCGCCGCCGGCTCGCAGATGATCCGCGCGCCGCTCGTCACGGGTGAGGACCCGCACCTGATGCGCGCAGGTGATGAGCAACGGCACCAGGTACCTCCCCAGGGTTCCGGTCCCACCTGCGACGAGGATCATGACCGCTCGCCCACGGCCTGCTGGATCGCGGCATCGACGTCACCGCTGATCTCCTCGACCGGTTCGAGATAGAACCGCGCCCAGGCCACGCGGCCGTCCGCGACACCAAAGATGATCACGCCGCGCATCAGGTGGGTTGCGCCGTCGCCGCGGGTGCCCGACATCTCCCATTCGGTCCAGATGGTGTCGTCGTCCGCGGCCACCCGCAACACCCGCGCGGTCAGGTCAGGCACCCCGGCGAACAGCTGCGTCCAGTTGCGCCGTACCTGGTCCGTACCGCGGAAGCCGCGCATCGGATGCACCGGCGTCTCATTGAGGTAGTCGGCGGCGAAGCACGACACCAGGGCGTCGAGGTCGTGGGCGTTCGTCGCGTGCAGCAGCCGGTCCACCGTGGCCTGTGGGTCGTTCGATCCGTTCATGGCTCGACCTGATTTCTGATAAAGTGGCCTGTAATCGATACAGTAGCATGGAATGGATTTATGGAACAGGCTGGAAGCACCCGCCGCTACGACTCGCGCGGCCGCCAGGCGCAGGCCCGCCGCAACCGGGAGACGGTGCTCGACATCGCCCGCCGGCGCTTCCTCGCGGACGGATACGCGGCCACCACGATCGCCGCTATCGCCAAAGGAGCGGAGGTGTCGGTCGAAACCGTGTACAAGGCGTTCGGCGGCAAGGCCGGTCTGGTCCGGGCCATCTACGAACAGAGCCTCGCCGGTGCGGGTCCGATACCGGCTCCGCAACGCTCGGACGAAATGCAGAACCGGGAGACCGACCCGGCAACGATCGTGCGCGGCTGGGGCATCCTCAGCACCGAGGTCGCGCCGGTGGTGAGCCCGATCCATCTGCTGATCCGTGCCGCGGCGGCCACCGATCCGGACATGGCCGTACTCCTGCACGACAGCGACCGGCAGCGCCGCGAACGCATGCGCCACAACGCCCGCACACTGGCCGACCGCGGCCACCTGCGGACCGGTCTCACCCTCGATCAGGCCACCGACATCCTCTGGACCTACAGCTCACCCGAACTGTTCGAACTACTCGTCCTGCGATGCGGATGGGACCTGCCCAGGTACGGGCGCTTCCTCAGCGACGCCATGATCGGAGCACTCCTACCGTCCACCTCGGTGAGGATCCCAGCCGCACCGGATGACAGCGCGTAGACGCTGCCAGGAGCTGTCGGCGATTTCGTTTCGCCGCGTCGGTAGAACTCGGCCTGTCTCGTTCGTCGTACTGGCAAGAGCATGACGGCCACCCTTGTGGCGATGACGCCTACGACCGAGGAGGATCAATGAAGTACCTGCTGCTGATCTGTACGGATGGACCGATCGAGGCGAGCGAGGCGGAACTCGACGCGACACCGTGGGTGCAGGAGACCGGCCGCCGGGGCGTTCGGCAGTTCGGCGAGCGGCTGCGCCCAGGTCCCAGCATCCCATGGCCCGCTTCGGCATGATCGAGGTGAGGCCGTTCTGGACGCAGTGACCCGAGTTGGTCTCGCCACGGCGCCCGGGGTTCTGAATAAGCCTCGTAGCACCGTACGCGAGGAGAAGCCGGCACCCGGTGGACCGTTTTCAATCTCCGCGTGGTGAATCCGGCAGGGTCGGAGGAAGTCCGAATCGGGGCAGCACGCTGGCGTCGAAGCGGGTTATGGCGCAGACCCGGTTGCCAGTGAGGGTGAACACCAGTAGTCCGTTCGCGTGGGCGACCGTGGCCCGCGAGTGCCGTAGGTATACGCCGAACGCGGGCTGGCCGTTGGCCCTGGTCGCTACCAGCCGGAATATGGTGCCCGGCTGGAAGACGACCGCTGTGAGGAACCGGGTCACGAGCGCGCGGCCCTGGTATTCCAGCGGGATTGGCGGCATGGTCATCACGACGTCGTCGGTGAGCAGCGCGACGAGGCCGTCCACATCTCCGGTTTCGTAGGCCCGGGTGAGGCGACTGATGAGTTCCTGCTCGGCGGCGGAGCCCGGCAGCGGGAGTTGTTCCCGCTCGCTGGATGGCGGGAGCCGGCGCTGCAGGGTGGCGCGGGCACGCTTGAGCGCGCTGGTCACCGATTCCTCGGTGGTTTCAAGGATCCGGGCGACCTCGCCGGCATGAAACCCCAGGACGTCGCGCAGCACAAGGACGGCGCGCTGGCGGGGTGACAGGAGTTGCAGGGCCGTGATGAAGGCCAGCGAGATGGTTTCCCTGGCCTCGTACCGGGCCTCGGGGTCAGGGCTGCCGTCAGCGAGCCCGGCGAGGAGGACGTCCGGGTAGGGTTCGAGCCAGACCACCTCGCCTAGCCGCGTGGGCTCCGGCAGGTCAAGCCCGGGCGGTGGCCAGTCCGTCTGCGGGCGCCGCCGAGCGGATCGCAGCGCGATCAGGCAGCGACTGGTGGCGACCCGGTACAGCCAGGTCCGGATCGATGCGCGTCCCTCGTAAGCTCCCAGACCCCGCCAGGCCGCCAGCAGGGTCTCCTGCAGCGCATCCTCGGCGTCCTGAACCGAGCCGAGGATCCGGTAGCAGTGCACCAGCAGTTCGTGCCGGTAGGGGTCGATGAGCTGGCGGAACGCCAGCTCATCTCCGGCCTGAGACCGGGTGATCAGGTCCGTAGTCACCACGCCATTCTTCCACCGCCTTTCTGTTCGGCCGTGTCGTCCCGTCGTGGCCGCCCCTACCGGCTCCGCCCGCATTGACAAACGAACTCGGCGCTGCCCGCCCACTTTGCCGGCTCGCCGGTATCTGCACCAACGACAGGTAGTCGCCGGCGGCTCGCCGGCCGAACAGCAGGAGTTGATCGATGGCCATCCATCAAGAGGCAACGTTTGCGGTAGAGCCCGAACGGATCTACGAGCTTCTCACCAACGGCGCGAAACTCGGTGACGTCACAGGCAGGCCGGGCAAGGGCGGCGGCAGCGCGGGCGCCTACTTCTCGCTGTTCGACGACTGGCTTGAAGGGCGCCAGATCGAACTGGTCCCGGGCGAGCGCGTCGTCCAGGCATGGCGCTTCACCGAGTGGGATCCCGGGGTGTACTCGATCGTGCGGTTCACGCTGACCCGCGACGGCGACGGTACCAAACTCACTGTCGATCAGGACGGCTATCCGGCCGCCTTCCACGAGCACCTGTCCACCAACTGGCGCCCGTTCTATTTCGAGCCGATCGCGAAGCACTTCGCCGGCTAGGGCCTGTCCTATGGATCTGCTGCGTTTTGTCAGTGGGCTGTGACAGCGTTGGTTTCGCGGGTCAGGCAGGTTGTCTGATCCGTGTGGGGTTGCAAGTGGCCCCGCCCGAGTCAACCGTCATGTAGTGGTCTCGCGCCTTGGGGAACGGGACCCGGCGGCAGCCTGACCTCGCCTCTTCAGGCGGAGTCGGCCTCTGCTCGGCGAAGTGCCGGATAGTACGCCGTGCCGACCCCGGATGAGATCCGGACCGCCCCCCCGGGCGGCTCCGGGACCACGCCGGACAAGTACGACCGTAACCCGGACTGTCCCGCGCAGATCCACGGGACAGGACTTAGACACGGATGTGGCCTTTCACCGCCGAGTGCCCGCCGGTCTGACAGGTCAGGCCAGGCGGGCACTCGGCTGTGGGTAGCTCTGGGCGTCGAAATCGGCCGGTCTGGTGCGACCGGCCGGGTGAGAGGATTTCCTGAGGGAGGTACGCCAGGTGAAATACCTGATCATGATCTACCACACCCAGCAGGCCCTGGATTCCTGGGCGAACATGTCCGCGGCGCAGCGGGCCGAGGGGATGCGGGCTCACGACGCCCTGGTCGAGGCGCTCGCCGAGTCCGGGGAGCTGGTGGTGTCGGAGGCGCTGGCCAGTCCGGCGCAGGGCAAGACGGTGGCGGTGCACGATGGCGCCGCGACCGTTACGGACGGGCCGTTCGCCGAGGTCAAGGAGCATCTGGCCGGTTTCTACCTGGTCGAGTGCGACAGCATCGACCAGGCCGTCGGTCACGCCGCGCGGATCCCGGACGCCGCATTCGGCCGAGTGGAAATACGGCCGGTCCTGGATCGGAACGGGCTGGAGATGTGAGCACCGCGACCGGGGTGGAGGGCCTGCTGCGGGAGCTGGCGCCGCAGGTGGTCGGCATCCTGGTCCGCCGGTTCGGTGACTTCGGCAGCTGCGAGGACGCCGTTCAGGAGGCGCTGCTGGCCGCGTCGGTGCAGTGGCCCGCCGAGGGCGTACCGGACAACCCGACGGGGTGGCTGATCACGGTCGCGTCCCGCCGCCGTACCCAACTGTGGCGCAGCGACACCGCGCGCCGCCGCCGGGAGCAGACCGCGGCGGCGCTGGCGCCCGCCGACCCGGAACCGGTCCCGGCGGTGGACGACACGCTCACGCTGCTGATGCTCTGCTGCCATCCGGCACTCACCCGGGTCTCGCAGGTGGCGCTGACGCTGCGGGTGGTGGGCGGGCTGAGTACGCCGGAGATCGCCCGCGCCTTCCTGGTCCCGGACGCCACCATCGGGCAGCGGATCAGCCGCGCCAAGCAGCGGATCAAGGCCAGTGGCGCCGAGTTCCAGCTCCCCCTGGAGGCCGAGCGCGCGGACCGGATCACCGCCGTGCTGCACGTCCTGTACCTGATCTTCAACGAGGGTTACACGGCCAGTTCCGGCGCGGTCCTGAACAGGGTCGAGCTCACCAGCGAGGCGATCCGGCTGGCCCGGCAACTGCACGACCTGCTGCCCGGGGACAGTGAGGTCACCGGGCTGCTCGCGTTGATGCTGCTCACCGACGCGCGTCGCAGGGCCCGTACCGGACCAGACGGCACCCTGGTCCCGCTGGCCGAACAGGACCGTAGCCGCTGGGACACCAAGGCCATAACCGAAGGCGTCGAGCTGATCACCGAGGCCCTCGCCCATCCGCCGCTCGGGCCGTACCAGTTGCAGGCCGCGATCGCCGCCGTACACGACGAGGCGGCGCGCGCCGAGGACACCGACTGGCGGCAGATCCTCGGCCTGTACGACCTGCTGAACGCCGTCGCGCCCGGGCCGATGGTCACCCTCGGCCGGGTCGTCGCGGTCGCGATGGTGCACGGCCCACAGGCGGGCCTGCGGGAACTCACCGGCGCCGAGACCGACCCGGCGCTGGCCGGGCATCACCGGGTACACGCCGTCCGCGCGCACCTGCTCGACCTCTCCGGGGACCGGGAGGCAGCGAAAGCCTGCTATGAAATGGCGGCCCGGCACACCCTCAGCATCCCCGAACAGCGCTACCTGGCCGCCCAGGCCGGCGCGGATGTCGAAATCGCGGATCCGGCTGCCACACCCCTGATGTGAGGTGTCCGCGAACACGTGAAGGAGCACGCCATGCCTGAAGTTCTGCTGACCGGGATCAAGTTCGGCGAGTCGCCGCGCTGGCACGATGGCCGGCTCTGGTTCTGCGACTGGGCCACGCAGGAGGTCATCGCGGTCGATACCGAGGGGAAGAGCGAGGTGATGGTCCGGGTACCGGGCCCGTTGCCGTTCTGCATCGACTGGCTGCCCGACGGGCGGCTGCTGGTCGTCGCGGGCCGTGAAGCGCGGCTTCTGCGCCTGGAGCCGGACGGGACGCTGGTGACGCACGCCGACCTGTCCGGGGTGTCGGCTCCGCCGTGGAACGACATCGCGGCGGACGCCCGGGGCAACGCCTACGTCGGCGGCATCGGCTTCGAGTTCCCCGGCGGCGAGCCGCGGACCGGTTTCGTCGCGCTGGTGACCCCGGACGGTACGGTCCGGGAGGTCGCTGACGAGGTCTGGTTCCCCAACGGGCTGGTGGTGACGCCGGACGGGGCGACGCTGATCCTGGCCGAGTCGCACGCCAACCGGCTCACCGCCTTCGACATCGCCGCAGACGGCGGCCTGTCGAACAGGCGGGTGTGGGCCGACCTCGGCGACGGTGCCCCAGACGGCATCTGCCTGGATGCTGAGGGTGCCGTCTGGTACGGGGACGTACCCAACCAGCGCTGCGTCCGGGTCGCCGAGGGCGGCGAAGTCCTGCAGACGGTCGAGCTGGACCGGGGCTGCTTCGCCTGCGCCCTCGGCGGTGAGGACCGGCGGACGCTGTTCATGGTCGCGGCCGACTGGTCGGATCCGGGCCGGATGATGCGCGAACGGACCGGCCTGGTGCTGGCCCAGCGGGTCGCGGTGCCCGGCGTCAGCGGAAGCGGTACGAGCTGACCTCGCGCAGGACGGTCAGGACCGGCGGTCCGGCACAGAGCGCGTCCCGCGTGGAGCGGAACCGCTGGAACGCCGGTACGCCGGGACCGTGCGCACGTCCACGAAGTGCACGAAGCTGATGGGAACGGGCCGAACAGTACGGCTCACCGGCCCCACCTTCGGCTGGCCGGGTTGTGGGCGGTCAGGCCGGTGGTGGCATGAGATTGAGGCCTTCGGTCATGGTCGGGTGCGTGATGGTCATGGACTGGAGCGCGCTGAAGGTCAGTCCGGTGAGCATGGCGGTCTGGATGGTGGTGATGACCTCGCCGGATTCAGGACCGAGCAGGGTTGCGCCGAGGATCTGGTCGGTGTCGCCCTCCACCACGATCTTCCAAAGACCCTCGGTTTCGCGGAGGGTCCGGGCGCGCGGGATCGCGGCGACGGGCAGCCTCGACACCTTCACCTGGTGGCCGTCGGCGCGGGCCTGTTCCTCGATCATGCCGACGCGGCAGACACAGGCAGGCGGGTGACACGAGAACTACCGGGACCAACCCGGCACGGGCCCGATCACCGGCTGCCGCCGTCGTAGCCTGCGGAACAGCGCGACCCCGGCGACGAGGAGGAGTAGGCCGACGGCCAGCAGGGGCCACGGGGCCAGCAGGCCCTCGGTGCATTCGTTCCCGGAGGTGGTGCAGTAGGTGCCGGGTCCGTGCCGATTGAGGTACGTGAGGAGGAACAGCGGCAGGCTCGCGCTGGAGACCAAGCCTGGCAGGCCCCGCTCGGTATCCCGGCGCGTGGCCAGCGCGACGG
>JAOPYM010000199.1 GCA_025964615.1 Actinomycetes bacterium | reverse complement strand
TGCTCTTCTTCCTGATCGCACCGCACGAGGCGGCGTTGGGCGCCTCGGGGGCGATCTTCGGGCTGGCCGCTGCCTACTTCGTCTTCAGCCGCCGACTGCGCCAAGACCTCGCAGGTGCGAACCGTCTCATCCTGACGTACCTGGTCTGGATGGTCGTCACCGCCGGAATCACCGCCTGGCAGGGCCACCTCGGCGGCCTGCTCACGGGTGGCCTGGTCGGCTCGGCGTTCGCGTACGTACCGAAAAAGCAGCGCACCCTCCTGCACCTCGCCGCCGCCGGAGGCATTCTCCTGCTCCTGATCGTCCTGGTGATGCTGAAGACATCCAGCCTCACAGGATCCTGACCCGTTCATCCCCAGATAAGAGTTTCCTCATCCGTACACGCCCGCGTCGGAGGCGAGCTGCGCGGCCAGCAGCGACATCACGCCGAGGACCTGGACCACGTCGGTCATCGTGTCCGCCACGTACTCGGTGTGCCGGGGCCCGACCTGCCGTACCCGCGGCATCAGCGCGCACATCGAAGCCAGCGAGGTCGAGTTCCACTCCACCCCGAAGACCACCGGGCCCTCCACCGTCCACGGCCTCAGCTCGCCGAGCCGCCCCAGCGCCCGTACCGCACCCTCCTGGATCCGGGCCTGGGCGACCACCGGCGGCAGCAGTTCGGCGGAGAACCGGTCCAGGCCGCGCTTCACCGCCACCGTCTCGACGTCGCCGAGCAGTTCCCGGGCCTCCTCGCAGACCGCCTCGTCGCCGGTCACCAGCGCCACCGGAACCCCCATGGACCCGGCCAGCGCGGCGACAAGGCCGGTCTCCCCGACCACCCGGCCGTTCAGCAGGACGTTCTCGATCTCCCGGCCCATCCAGGTGTGCGACAACACCCCGCAGGTGTCGGCCCCGGCCCGCGAGTGGTACCCGACGAGGAGGGCGGCCGTGGTCGAGACCTCCAGGCCCTGCCCCATCCGCAATGGCCGGTTCCGGCCACGGATCACCCGGCACCTCGGGTCGATCAGGTCAAGACGCAGGTTCCTGGCCTTGGAGTGCGCGTCGTTCACCAGGACCTCGGCCGCGCCCGCGTCGAACGCCCCGCGCACTGCCGCGTTGGCGTCCCCGGTCATGTACTCCTGGCCGAGCGGGTAACCCGTACCGCCCGGTTGCATGTCGTCCGGGTCGGTCAGACCCGACACGCCCTCCATGTCGACGGACACATAGACCTTCACCCGCGAACCCCCCGAAGACCAGCGGTAATCCGGCCAACCTACTCCTCAGGGGCGTCAGGAGGTGCTCGATATACTCGTGATCTGCCTGGTAGGAGGGCCTGTTGACCACTGCCGACAACTCGACTCGGGACGTACTGCGCCACGCCGGGCCCCGGTCGCCCGATGTGCCCTGGTCCACGCTCGCGGCGATCTCCGCGGGCGGGGTGATCGGAGCGCTCGCCCGCTTCGGGCTCGCTACGGCCTTCCCCCATCCGGCCGGGAGCTTCGCGTGGACGACGTTCTGGATCAATGTGTCCGGGTGCCTGCTGATCGGGGTGCTGATGGTGCTGGTCACCGAGGCCGGGCAGGCCCACCACCTGGTGCGCCCCTTTCTGGGGGTGGGGATACTCGGCGGCTTCACCACGTTCTCCACGTACATCGTGGAGATCCAGCACGCCCTGCGCGCCGGTGAACCGCGCACCGCCCTCGCCTACCTGGCGGGAACGCTCGTCTCAGCCCTGTTCGCGGTCTATGCCGGGGTCCTCCTGACCCGCCTGATCACGGGCCGCCACCGGAAGGACCGGTCATGAGGCTGCACGGCCCCGCGCTGCGCCTGACGATCTTCGTCGGCGAGGACGACCGCTGGCACCACAAGCCGCTCTACCACGAGGTGGTGTCCAGGGCCCACAAGGCCGGCCTCGCCGGGGCGAGCGTGATCCGCGGCATCGAGGGCTTCGGCGCCTCCAGCCGGATCCACACCACCAGGATCCTGTCGCTGTCGGAGGACCTGCCGCTGGCGATCATCATCGTCGACACCGAGGAGAAGATCCGGGCATTCCTCCCGCAACTGGACGAGCTCATCACCGAGGGGCTGGTGATCATCGATCCGGTCGAGGTGATCCGTTACGTCGGCCGCACATCCGGGGAGGGCGGATGACCGTCCTGCTCGTGGCGCTCGGCGCGGCCCTCGGCGCGCCGCTGCGCTACCTGACCGACCGGGCGGTGCAGGCCCGCAGCGATTCGGCCTTCCCGTGGGGCACCTTCACCGTCAACATCTGCGGCTCTGCGCTGCTGGGCTTCCTGGCCGCGCTGCCCGCCTCCAGCGCTCTGATGGCGCTGGCCGGGACCGGGTTCTGCGGCGCCCTCACCACCTACTCCACCTTCGGGTATGAGACCCTGCGCCTGGTCGAGCAGGGCACCCGCCTCTACGCGATCCTCAACGTCTCCGCGAGCATCGTCGCCGGCCTGGGCGCCGCGTACTGCGGCATGGCCCTCGCCCAGGCCGTCACCGTCTGATCTGCGCTTACGGATACCCAACGGGGGTATGGTACAAAGGACAGGACCGTACTCCAGGAGGTTTCAGATGAGCGCATCCACCTACACCGTCACCGGCATGACCTGCGGCCACTGCGTCGGCTCCGTCAAGGAGGAGGTCGGCCAGCTGCCCGGCGTCACCGGCGTCGAGGTCGATCTGGCCAGTGGGCTGGTGACCGTGACCGCCGCGGGAGCGGTGGACGACGCGGCGGTGGCAGCGGCGGTCGAGGAGGCCGGATATGCCCTCGCACCGCACTGACGAGCACGTGAGCCCGCAGATCGAGTTGTCGATCGGCGGCATGACGTGCGCGTCCTGCGCGGCCCGCGTCGAGCGGCGGCTGAACAAGCTGGACGGCGTGCGCGCGACCGTCAACTACGCGACCGAGAAGGCCAGGGTCGAGTTCACCGGCGACATCTCCGCCGCGTACCTGGTGGCGCAGGTCGAGGCCGCCGGGTACACCGCCTCGCCCTCGGAGCCACGCGATGCCCATGATCCGGTACGCGCCCTGCGCGAACGGCTGCTGATCTGCCTGGCGCTGTCCCTGCCGGTGATCGCGATGGCGATGATCCCGGCCCTGCGGTTCACCTACTGGCAGTGGATCTCCCTGACCCTGGCCGCGCCGGTCGTCGGGTGGGGCGCCTGGCCGTTCCACCGGGCGGCCTGGACGAACCTGCGGCACGGCGCCGCGACCATGGACACGCTCGTCTCGATGGGCACCCTCGCGGCGTTCGGCTGGTCGCTGTACGCGCTGCTGTGGGGTACGGCGGGGAACATCTACCTGGAGGTCGCCGCCGGGGTGACCACCTTCATCCTGGCCGGCCGGTACTTCGAGGCGAAGGCCAAGCGGCGTTCCGGTGCCGCGCTCCGGGCCCTGCTCGAACTCGGTGCCCGGGACGTGGCGGTGCTGCGCGACGGGCGGGAGGAGCGGATCCCCGCCGACCGGCTCGTCGCCGGCGACCGATTCGTCGTCCGCCCCGGCGAGAAGATCGCAACCGACGGGACCATTGAGGAGGGCACCTCTGCGGTGGACACCTCGCTGCTGACCGGCGAGTCCGTGCCCGTCGAAGTGGGGCCCGGTGACAGCGTGACCGGGGCGACGATCAACGCCGGCGGCCGCCTGGTGGTCCGCGCCACCCGGGTCGGCGCCGAGACCCAGCTGGCCCAGATGGCCCGCCTGGTGGCGGACGCCCAGAACGGCAAGGCCTCCGTGCAGCGCCTCGCCGACCGGATCGCGGCCGTGTTCGTACCGATCGTCATC
Source organism: Actinomycetes bacterium (assembly GCA_025964615.1). Taxonomy (GTDB): domain Bacteria; phylum Actinomycetota; class Actinomycetes; order Streptosporangiales; family Streptosporangiaceae; genus RYN-227. The sequence goes on along the minus strand of JAOPYM010000199.1, from coordinate 10,428 downwards.
GGCCTGGCCGCGCTCACGCTGGCCTTCTGGCTGGGTACGGGCGGGGGCGCGGACGCCGCGTTCACCGCCGCCGTGGCCGTTCTGATCATCGCCTGCCCGTGCGCCCTGGGCCTGGCCACGCCGACCGCGCTGATGGTCGGTACCGGCAGGGGCGCCCAGCTCGGCATCCTGATCAAGGGCCCGGAGGTCCTGGAGTCCACGCGCCGGGTCGACACCATCGTGCTCGACAAGACCGGTACGGTCACGACCGGACGGATGACCCTGCTCGACGTGCACACCGCCGACGGCCAGGACCGCGCCGAGGTGCTGCGCCTGGCGGGCGCCCTGGAGAACGCCTCCGAGCACCCGATCGGCCGCGCCATCGCGACCGCCGCCGGTGACGTGCCCGTACCTGACGACTTCGCGAACATCGAGGGTCTCGGCGTGCAGGGCATGGTGGAGGGGCACGCGGTCATCGTCGGCCGCACCCGGCTGCTCGCCGAGTGGTCGCTCTCGCTGCCCACCGATCTTGAGCAGGCCAAGTCCGCCGCGGAGGCACAGGGCCGTACCGCGGTGGCCGTGGCCTGGGACGGCGAGGTGCGCGGCGTACTCGTCGTCGCCGACGCCGTGAAGCCCACCTCGGCCGAGGCGGTGCGCAGGTTCCGGGGCCTCGGCCTGACCCCGGTGCTGGTGACCGGCGACAACGCGGCCGCGGCCGCCTCGGTGGCCGCGCAGGTCGGCATCTCGCCGGAGCACGTGATCGCCGAGGTGCTGCCTGCGGGCAAGGTCGAGGTGATCGCGCGCCTGCAGGCCGAGGGCAGGACCGTGGCGATGGTCGGCGAGGGCGTCAACGACGCGGCGGCCCTGGCCAGGGCCGACCTGGGCCTGGCGATGGGAACCGGTACGGACGTGGCCATCGAGGCCTCGGACCTGACCCTGGTCGGCGGCGACCTGCGGGCCGCCGCCGACGCCATCCGCCTGTCGCGCCGTACGCTGGCGATCATCAAGGGCAACCTGTTCTGGGCCTTCGCCTACAACGTGGCCGCCCTGCCGCTGGCCGCCGCCGGGATGCTCGACCCGATGCTGGCGGGGGCGGCGATGGCCGTCAGCTCGGTCTTCGTGGTGACCAACAGCCTGCGGCTGCGCAGCTTCCGATGATGAGGATCTGATGAGGACATCGGAACGGCTGGAGAAGCTCGGGATGCCGCTCGTCGAGGAACAACTGCGGCATCCGACCGTGCTGGGGATCGCCCGGGGGGATCTGGACGAGGCCGTGTTCCGCTCCTGGCTGGAGCAGGACCACCTCTTCCTGCTCTCCTACGTGAGGGTGTTCTCCCGGCTGGCCTGGCAGGCGCCCGCCGGTCACCTCGGGGATCTCGTGGGCCTGGCCCACTCGACCTTCCACGAGGAGCTGGCCCTGCACCGGGCCCTGGCGGCGGAGTTCGGCGCGGATCTTGAGGGTGCGGTCATGGGACCGGCGTGCGCGGCCTACACCCGGTTCCTGCTGGACGCGGCCGGGGAGTACGGCGACGGGCTCGCGGCGCTCTACCCATGCATGTGGGGATACTCCACGCTGGGTGCCCGGCTGGCTGTGAATCCGCCGGAGGAGCCGCGCTACCGGGCGTGGGTGGACACCTATGCGGATCCGGGTTTCGCGGCGCTCACCCGGCGGTGCGCCGGGATGCTCGACGAGGTCGATCCCCCGGCCGAGCGGGCCACATGGTTCTTCCTGGAGGGCATGCGGCATGAGCTCGCCTTCTGGAATGTGCCTCTCTGACGGATAGTTGTCCACAGGCCTGTGGATGGCGTAACGGAGCGTGAGGTGCCACCCTGCGTGTTTTCCCCAGGCTTTTCCACAGCCGTCCACAGGCGGGATCGGCTGTCCACAGGTTGTGGGCGAACCGCATACTGGTCCTATGCCTGAGCTGCCCGAGGTCGAGTCGCTCGCCGGATTCCTGCGGGAGCACGCAGTCGGCCACGCCATCGCGAAGATCGACGTTCTCGCCATCTCCGCGCTCAAGACCTACGACCCGCCGATCACCGCGCTGCCCGGACTGACCATCACCTCGGTGGGCAGGCACGGCAAATTCCTGGATCTCGATGTGGACGGAGTGCACCTGATCATCCATCTGGCCCGGGCCGGCTGGCTGCGCTGGTCGGACGAACTGCCGTCGACCGTGCTCAGGCCGGGCAAGGGTCCGATGGCGATGCGGGTGCATCTCGACGACGGCTCCGGCTTCACCCTCACCGAGGCGGGCACCAAGAAGGGCCTGGCCGTCTATGTCGTACGGGATCCGGCCGAGGTGCCGGGGGTCGCGACGCTGGGCCCCGATCCGCTCCGCCCGGAGTTCACCGTCGAGGTGCTCGCCGGGATCGTGCGCGACCGCCGTACCCAGATCAAGGGACTCCTGCGCGACCAGAAGGTGATCGCCGGGATCGGCAACGCCTACTCCGACGAGGTGCTGCACGTGGCCCGGATGTCACCCTTCAAGGTCGCCGCGACCCTGACCGATGAGGACGTGGCGACCCTGCACGCGGCGATCGTCGCCGCGCTCGGCGAGGCCGTCGAAAGGGCCGCCGGGGTGGCGGCCAAGGACCTGAAGGGGGAGAAGAAGAGCGGCCTGCGGGTGCACGGGAGGGCGGGCCAGAAGTGCCCGGTATGCGGTGATGTGATCCGCGAGGTCTCCTTCGCCGACCGGGCCCTGCAGTACTGCGCGACCTGTCAGACCGGTGGGAAACCGCTCGCCGACCGGCGGATGTCCCGGCTGCTGAAGTAGGTCAGCGGATCCGCGGGAGCTCGCCGAGGAGCGGGGCCAGTGAGGCCCAGCGGGCGATCTCACAGCCGTTCGCGCGGTTGAACTCCGCCTTCACCGGCTTTCCGCGCCAGATTCCAGTGACATGCGACACCTCGGGCCCGCCGTAGAGCTGGCTGCACATGAGACCGGCCGGAGTGGGCGCGAACGGGTCCCGGTGGTGCCTGCCCTTGACGGCGGCCCGGTCCAGGACGGCGCAGGCGCGCACGGCGTTCGGGTGGTCACCGCCGACCGGATCGCACGTAAGGTGCCAGGTCCTGGGCTTCTGGTGGGGGCCCTGCTGGTAGACGACGGTGAGTTCGGTCGGGCCCTGCGGTGTCCGGGAAGGTGTGGGTACGGCCGTTGTGGGGACGCTGGTGGGCGTGGCCGCGCGCCGCGCCGCGGAGTGCTGGGTCCCGCACGCGGTCAGCCCGAGGGCAAGGGTGACACCCGGTACCACCAGAAAGAGCGTCCGCTGCCTCATACGAGATTCGACGTGGCAGGGGTCCGCGCGGTTCCATGGGGTTGTGATGATTTTCGGGGAAGAGGTTCCGGCCATCGATGCCGCGTCGGTTCCGGCCGAGGCGTACCTCCTTGACGTGCGGGAACCCGATGAATGGGTGGCCGGGCATGCGCCGGAGGCGGTGCACATCCCGATGTACGAGCTGACCGACCGGGCCGCGGAGATCCCCAGGGAGCGCGAGGTCTATGTGATCTGCCGCTCAGGGGGACGGTCCGCGCAGGTGACCATCGCGCTGAACAACGCGGGCTGGCAGGCGTTGAACGTGGCGGGCGGGATGCAGGGCTGGGAGGCCGCAGGCAGGCCCATGACGAGCGAATCGGACAGTCCGCCATTTGTGGCATGATGACGCCAGCTAACTGAAACCCTCGCGGGAGCTCGGACCATGCCGGGCTGAGAGGGCGGCTCAGCCCGGTGCTCCTGGAGCCCGCTGGCTGCACGGTGCCGCCGACCGCATGAACCTGTCCGGGTAATGCCGGCGTAGGGAGAGTGCGATGAGTGCCGCCGTCGTTTCGGACCACCGCAGTACGGGCGAGGTCCCGTACACCCTGGAAGAACCCGCTCCGAAGGTCCTCAGTTTCTGGGACCAGAGCGCCTTCTGGGCCAACCTGGGCGTCAGCCTGCTGGCCTTCTCCGGGGCGTACACCGTGCTGGCTCCGGACGCCAACGGCAAGCCGCAGCTGTCGATCTCGGCCGGCATCGCCGCGATGATCGTCGGTACGGTCGTCGGCGGGCTGATGCTGGGGCTCGCCGCCGTGCCCGGCGCCAGGACCGGTGCCCCGGCGATGGTGCTGCTCCGCGGCCTGTTCGGCACCCGGCTCTCGTACATCCCGACCGTGCTCAACATCGTCCAGCTGATCGGCTGGGGCACGTTCGAGCTGATCACGATCGCCGGGGCGGCCAGGACCCTGTTCCACGGCGGGCCGCGCTGGGCGTTCGTGATCATCGCCGGGCTGGTCACCACGCTGCTGACGATCTGGCCGCTGGGCTCGGTCCGGTTGCTGCGCCGGTACGTGACCGTGGCCGTGGTGGTCTCGCTGGGGTACTTCTACGTCCAGCTCGTCCGGCAGGGACTGCCCGATCTGGGCAAGGGCTCATGGGACAAGTTCTGGGTCGGGGCCGACGCCGCGCTCGCGGTGTCGATCTCATGGGTACCGGTCGCGGCCGACTACACCCGGCACTCCCGCAGCTCGAAGGCGGCGTTCGGCGCGGCCAGCGCGGCCTACTCGGTCACCCAGATCGTGGCGTACGTCCTCGGGCTGTTCGCGCTGGCACTGGCCGCCGGCGGGGACCCCTTCCAGCCGTTCCTGCACGTCGCGCTCGGGACGGTCTTCTTCGGGATCTTCGTGCTCCGCGAGGTAGACCAGTCGTTCTCCAACGTGTACTCCACCGGGGTATCGATCCAGAACCTGTTCCCCCGGGCGGACCGGCGGGCGCTGACCATCGGCCTCGGGGCGCTCACCACGCTGCTGGCGCTGTGGCTGAACATGGGCAACTACTTCGGCTTCCTGGGGCTGATCGGCTCGGTGTTCGTGCCGATGCTGGGGGTCCTCGTGACCGACTTCTACGTGCTGAACCGGGGCCGGGACTGGAACGTGGACCGGACCGCGCCGTCCCGCTGGGGGATGATCGCCGCCTGGGTGATCGGCATCGCGACGTACCAGCTGATCAACCCCGGTGCCGTCGGCTGGTGGACGACGTTCTGGACCAACGCCCAGTCCTGGCTGCACTTCACCCCGGCCAACTGGATGAGCGCCTCGCTGTTCTCGTTCCTGATCGCGGCCCTCGCCACCTATGTGATCGGCCGCCTCACCCGCAAGTGAGCACTTTGGTGGCACTTGGCACATCGCGGCGGCTGATCCGGTGGCACGATGACAGACGTGCAACAACACGCTCGTGATCCCATCGTCCGCGCAGTGATCGAGTGCGCGGCTGATGCGATCGTGGCAGTCGACGACCGGTTCGCGGTGACGGTGTGGAATCCGGCGGCGGAGCGGATGTTCGGCTTCGCCGCCGCCGAGGTGCTCGGCAGGGTCGCGCCCATCGTGCCCGACGAGCTGCAGGCCGAGCACAACGCGGTACGGGAGCGGATCCGCGAGGGCGGCCAGATCTCCAAGGTCACCAGGCGTTTCCACAAGGACGGCCGGCTGATCGACGTGCGGATCGACACGAGCGCACTGCGCGGCGCCTCGGGAGCCCTGCTCGGCTGGGTCAGCGTCTTCCACCCGGTGAAGGAGGACGAGGTCGCCCAGCACCACATGGCCGAGCGGGCCCGCCTGGTCCGGCGCCTCAACGACGTGGTCGCGGACCTGAACGCCGAACTGGACCTGCCGACCGTACTCGACCGGATCACCGGGTCACTGATCGAGCTGACCGGCGCCGACGCCGGCGGGTTCGTCCGGATCGAGGGCGACCGCCTGCACCTGGTCAGCACGCACGGGCTGCCCGACCACATGCGCGGTGCCACCGCCGAGCTGCGGCCCAGCCTGGTCGGCGAACTGCTGCGTTCGGGAAAGACGGTGATCCTGGCCACCGGTGAACGCCGGTTCGGTGACCTGATCTGGTCGGAACTGCCCGGCCTGCACTCGATCGCGATCGGCATGTCGTATGTGCAGGCCAGCCCCTACGGAGCCCTGTACGCCCTGTTCTCCGGGCGCAAGGTCTCGCACATCGAGCTGGAACTCCTGGAGCTGCTCGCCGGGCACGCCGGGGTCGCGGTCAGCAATGCGGTCTCCTACTCGGAGGTCGTACGGCAGCGGGCGCACGAACGGGCGGTCATCGACGCCAGTGCCGACGGGATAGCCGTGCTCGACTGTTCCGGGCTCGTACAGCGATGGAACCCCGCCGCGTACGTGCTGACCGGCGTCCCGTCCGCGACGGCGATCGGTGCGAAGCCGCCGTTCCCGCTGCCTGAGCCGGGCGCGAGCCTGGACCACCGCCTGGAGTCCGGGCGCTGGCTCAGCGTGCTCTGCGCGGAGATCGAGGAGACCGACGAGCTGGTCATCGACTTCCGCGACATCACCGAGTCCAAGGAGCTGGAGGAGGCCAAGGACCTGTTCCTGGCCACGACCAGCCACGAGCTCCGTACTCCCATCACGGTCGTGCAGGGATTCGCGAGCACCCTGGTGAACCGGTGGGACAAACTGTCGGACGCCGATCGGCGGAGCGCGGTGGCGACGATCGCCGAGCGCGCCCGGTCGCTCGGCAGGCTGGTGGAGAACCTGCTGCTCGGCGCGCGGGCCGGGGCCGGGGAGCTCACGGTCACGATCGAGCCGTTCGATCTGGCCGGGCTGCTCGACGGCGCGGTCACCGCGTTCCGCTCGCTGTCGGAACGGCACACCATCGAGCTGACGATCGCCGCCGACCTGCCCAGGGTGGACGGTGATGTGCTGGCCACCGACATCATCATCGGCCAGCTCCTGGAGAACGCCGTGAAGTACTCGCCGGACGGCGGAACGGTGGCGGTCCGGGCGTTCCCCTCGGGGGACAGCGTTGTGGTGACCGTCTCGGACGAAGGGGTCGGCATCGCACCGGGCGACCACGAGCGGATCTTCGAGCGGTTCGTGCAGGGCGAGGCCGGGGACCGGCGGAGGTTCGGCGGGATCGGTCTTGGGCTCTACATTGTGAAACGGCTGGCGGCGGCCCAGTACGGCGACATCTCCGCCCGCTCGCGCCAGGCCGGGGGGACGTCCATGCGCCTGGTGCTCCGCCAGGCCGACTACTGAGCGTCATTTCAGATCATGTTCGGGCCGCGTGAGCGGAGCGAGCTTCGGCGAACAGCGCAGATGTCGGCTGTGTGACGGAGGAAACCCTCTGTTGAGGAGTAATCCGGCACTGCCCTGGATAAGTCTTAGCTGGTTCCGCCGCCAGATGGGGTGTGTGCTTTGTGTCACTTTCAGGGGGTGATCGGCCGTGACCCCGGGTTCAGTCACTCGTTGTGCTGGTAACGGTTTGTTTTACCCTAGTTTCCGGCCATCCCTAACTGGGCATTTCGGTCTTGCCGGGACCGCGACGGATCGCATCCGAGCACAGCGGACCTAAGGAGGTGAGGACGACGAGCATCGTACTCCTGCCCCATGCGCCCGCCAGTGTAGCGATCGCCCGGCGGCACCTCAGCGCCGAACTGCTCGCCTCGGGGGTGACCGAGTCGATCGTCGATGACGCCACCGTGGTCGTGAGCGAACTGCTCAGTAACGCCCTGCGGCATGCCCGTCCGCTGCCCTCCGGCCAGATCCGGGTGGCATGGAACCAGCTCGGCGACGCCCTCGAGGTCTCGGTCAGCGACGGCGGCGCGGCCACCGAGCCGCGGCGCAGCCGCCCGACCCTGTCGTCACTCGGCGGGCGGGGCCTGGGCATCGTCGAGACCCTCGCCGACTGCTGGGGGGTCCGGCACGAGGCGGACGGCGGGATCTCCGTCTGGGCCGTCCTCCGGGTGCCGCAGCCCGCGAAAGCGCCGCACCCTTTGGTCTCCGGCATGTCCGACCTGTCGGGACCCCCCGCCGCAAATCTGCTCAACGGCAACCGCTAGGGTCAGCGACAGCTTGGGCGCTGTCGCGCCCCCGTCGACAGCGCCCGAGCCTCCAACCCACTCCCTTGACTCGTGGCGTTTCCCGCACCGTTCGGCGAAACGGTGCGGGAAACGCCACGAGTCAACGAAAATATACGGCTCTCTAGGGGTGGGGGTAGAGAGTCGTATATTTTTGTGACGAGGGTTCTCTCATTGGATCTAGCGTCGGTGCTAGAAAGCTGTAGAGATGGAGATTCAGGCGGGCTGGGCCCGGAGGAACTTCCCGAAGTGCGGCACCGTGAAGGCGACCAGGCCCCGCTCGGCGCTGTAGATGAGCCCTTTCTTGATCAGCCCGTCGCGGGCCGGGGACAGGCTGGACGGCTTGCGGCCGAGTTCATCGGCCACCGAAGAGGTGAGGACCGGGTCATCCCCGAGCATGGCCATCGCCCGCATGTAGTCCCGCTCGGCCGGGGTGGCCCGCTCGTAGCGGCTGCCGAAGAAGCCGACCGCGAGCTCGCTCTCGGCCTCGGGCGCGGCGACCTTGATGTCGTCGATGGTGATCGGCGTCTCCGGCGCGATGTCCCACACCACCTTGGCGTAGGCCTGCACGAAGTACGGGTAGCCGTCGGCCGCCTCGTAGAGGGCGTCCAGGGCGTCGGCGGTGAAGGACACCTGCTCCCGCTGGGCGGGCACGAGCAGGGCCAGGTCCGCGGAGTCCCGGTCGAGGCGGTCGATCCGGCAGTACCGGAAGAGCCGCTCAGAGTAGGACTTGCTCGCCGACAGCACGGCGGGCAGATGCGGGAGGCCGGCGCCGACGACGATCAGCGGCCCGCCGCTCTGCGACAGCTCGTGGCAGGCGGCGCAGAGCGCGGAGACGTCGTCCGGCGGGATGTCCTGCATCTCGTCGACGAACAGCCCGATCCCGACGCCAAGATCAGTGGCGACCGAGGCGGCTTCGACGAACAGCTCGGTGAGGTCGATCTCCAGGTCGCCCGAGTCCGCCCGGCCCCTGATGGACGGCACGTCGATGCCGGGTGACCAGCGGTGCACGGCGGCCTTCTTGCCCCCCGGATCGGGCTCGGCCTGCGCGAACGCCTTGAGGATGCCGAGGAACTCCTCGATGCGGTCCGGGGCCCGATGGCGTGGGGCCAGCTCCCTGATCGCCGTGTGCAGGGCCGCCGCGACGGGCCGCCTGATCGACTGGTCCGGGCGGGCCTCGATCTTGCCGGTACCCCAGAGCCGCTGGATCGCCATGGATCGGAAGGTGTTGAGCAGCACCGTCTTGCCGACGCCGCGCAACCCGGTGATGATCATGCTGCGTTCGGGGCGGCTGCGGGCCACCCGTTCCAGCACGATCTCGAACTGCTGGAGCTCCCGGTCCCGGCCGGCGAGCTCAGGTGGGCGCTGTCCCGCGCCGGGGGCATAGGGGTTCCGCACTGGGTCCACGCTCTCGGACTTTATGAGGCGGTATAGCTGCGGCCGTAGATTTCCGTAGAAAGTCGCATGGCGTGTCGCACGATTCGGCCGTGCCACCGGCTCCGCCTGGGCGATGGGGTGAGCAATGGGGTGAGCGATGCGGGTTGCCACCTGCCCACCCCCGTCCGCACAGCAGGAACGCCCTGGTCGAACCCCTGTTCGACTATTCGAACACAGTAGCGCACGATCGGGGATCGCGGGTAGCGGATTCGAAATCTCTTCTCATGGCCGAGGACGGGAACCTGACGGGCCTTGCCTGCAGTCATAGTCATCCGTAATGTCACAAACCCGAAGGGGATCGTACGGTGGCCGTCCGCCTGCGTCTGCTCTGCCTGTTCACCGCGATGCCGGCCATGGTGCCGCTGCTGTCCGCCTGCGGGAGCAGTCACGGCAGCGGCTACGACTACCGGCACCGGCACGTCGTGATCCACCACGTCGTCCACCACCTGGTCGTCCACCACCTGGTCGTCCACCACGGCCACCACTGAGATAGGTGGTAATTGAAGATTCAATTTATCCGGGTAGAATAAAAACCATGGCCGAAACCCGCTGGCTCGATGCCACTCAGCAGCGTCACTGGCGTGCCTACATCGACGGCAGCGTCCGACTGCACGACGTGCTCGACCAATCTCTCAAGGCCACGCACGGGCTGTCGTCGGCCGAGTACGAGATCCTCGTCCGGCTGTCGGAGGCGACGGACCACCGGCTCCGGATGGCCGAACTGGCCGAGCACGCCAGCCAGTCCCGGAGCCGCCTCTCGCACACCTGCGGGCGGCTCGAACGCCAGGGCCTCGTGGTGCGGAAGACCTGCCCCGATGACCGGCGCGGCGTGTTCGCCCATCTCACCGAGAAGGGTTACGCCGTTCTGGAGAAGGCCGCGCACGACCACGTGGGGACGGTCAGGGACTACTTCATCGACGTCGTCGACCCAGAGGACCTGGAGGCGGTGGGCCGCGCCTTCGGGGCCGTCGCCCGCACCATCGCCCCGGCCCGCTGAGCCCCGGCCCGTTGACCCACGGCCCGTTGACCCACGGCCCATTCGATCACGGTGCGAGGCCGGTGAGATAGCCGAACGACAGCAGGGTCAGGAAGGTCCAGGCGGCCATCATCCCGAAGCCGTACGGCCGCAACGCCCCACGGACCGACCAGACCAG
>JAOPYM010000193.1 GCA_025964615.1 Actinomycetes bacterium | reverse complement strand
AGGTCCGCACCGCGTGGTACGTCCCGGTGAGGGAGACCTCGAGCTGCCGGTTCCAGTCGGCCAGTCCCAGTTCGTGGATCGGACCCACCTTGATCCAGTAGGCGTTGTGGTGCAGGACGTCCAGGCGGCCGTGCCGCTCCTCGACCCGGGAGCGCGTCGCGTGCCAGTCGGCCTCGTTCGCGGTGTCGCAGTGCACGTACTCGGCGGTGCCCCCGGCCGCGTTGATCCTGTCCGCGACCTCCTGGCCGGCCTTGTCGGCCACGTCGGCCAGCCAGACGGCCGCGCCCTCGGCGGCGAACCGCCTGGCCGCGGCGGCACCGATACCGGATGAGGCCCCGGTCACCAGTGCGGTGCGCCCCTCGAAGCGGCGTGAGTCCACGGCAAGCCCTTCTGCATTAATTATGAAGAGTCTTGCAGTCGGCGGAGGCGCCCGCAAGTCTGGACCGCCGCCCGAGGTGAGCGCTCCGGAACCGTTGACGCGGCGGTTATAAGTCGTTAATAATGCGGAAATACTTGAAGGCTGGGACGTCTTCACCACAGTCAGGAGCGGCATGCCGGCACGTTTGAGATCGAGTGGAGCCGTGTCGCCGGGCACGACCGGCAGACCGGAGCCCTACCGGCGCAGGGCCGTGCGGCTCACGGCGACCGCGGGCGCGGGCGGCTATGCGTCTGCGGCCGAGATCGCCGTCGCGGTCCGGCCGGCCGGGTGAGCCGTGAGCGCGCGCAGGTGCCGGGGCCGTTCGGGGCGCTCGGCACCTGCGCCGGGCCGCTGGACGTGCGGTTCGCCCCGGGACTGGGCGGCAAGGTCACGAGCCTGCGGCTCGGCGCCGGTGGTCGTGAATGGCTCGCGCCGCCGGTACGCACGTTCAGGGCTCCCGCGCCCGGCCAGGACTGGGGCAAACTGGACTGCTCCGGTTGGGACGAGTGCCTGCCCAACATCGGCGCGTCCCCCGACGGTGGGCTGGCCGACCACGGCGACGTCTGGCGGCTGCCCTGGCAGGCGCGGGCGGAGCCGACCACGCTGTCGGGCTCCGTCGAGCCGCCGCTGCGCGGTTACCGCTTCGCGCGCGACATCGAGACCGATGGCGGCCTGCTACGCGTGGGCTACCGCCTGGAGAACGTGGGCGAGCGGCCACTCGCGTGGGCGTGGGCGCAGCACATGCTGCTGGCCGCGGACGAGCGGACCCGGATCGTCTCCTCGTCGCCGATGCGCCTGCGGCTGGACAGTGCCTACCTGGCCGGAGCGGTGTCCGGCGGGTTCGACTGGCTGTGCCCCGACGCCGCTCCGACCACGGACATCGGCCTGCGCGGCGCGGCGGGCCATGCGGCGAAGCTCTGGTTGGAGCCACCCTTGCCGGCCGTGGTCGCGGTGGTGCACGGGGACGAGTGGCTCGCCTGGCACGTGGCGGACTCCTCGTTCCCCGACCTGGGGCTGTGGGTGAACCTCGGCGGCTGGGGCGACCTGCCCCTGCGGCACGTGGCGGTCGAGCCCGCGTTCGGGGCCAGGGACGCACCGCTGGAGTCCTATCCGGGGCTTGCGCCCCTGGGGCCGGGGGAGCGGCGCAGCTGGCGGGCCGTCATCGAGGCCGGGGCCGGCGCGGCGGCGCTCGACCAGCTCCTGTCCGCCGCAACAGGATAGAAATATAGATTTATTTATTAATTAATCTTGACATGTTGCAAGCCTGACCCTGACACTCGGTGTCATCTTAACCCCCGGAGGCGGCAGGCGACCGGAACACCACAACGGCACCCCCATCGCACCTCCCGACATCCATCGGACTCGAGCATGACAGGCGGAGTGAAGTGAGACTTCTGCGCACAAGGACCCTGGTGGTTATCGGCGCGGCCGGCATGGCGACGCTGCTCGCACTGGCCGGCTGTTCCTCGGGCAAGCCCTCCGCCGGATCGGCCGGCGGCTCGTCCGCGGCCCCCAAGAGCGGGCAGATCACCATCGCCTACCTGCAGAAGCAGGGCGACCAGCAGTACTTCATCGACGAGGCCAACGGCGCGAAGGCCGAAGCCGCGAAACTGGGCAACGTCAAGATCGTCACCGTCAACCTGGGCACCGACTCCAACCAGGCGATCAGCGCCATGAGCACCGAGGTCGGCCAGCAGGTCGACGGGATCGCCATCGTGGTGCCGGACCAGAAGATCGGCCCGCAGGTCATCCAGGCCGCGGGCAAGATCCCGCTGGTGTCCTCCGATGACCCGATCAGCGACGGCTCGGGCCAGCCCGCCCCCTTCGTGGGCTTCGACTCGGTCCAGATGGGCACTCAGGTCGGCACCAAGGCGGGCCAGTTGTTCAAGTCGGCTGGCTGGTCGTCCTCGAACACGCGCGTCATCGCGGCCTACCAGCAGGGTCTGTCGGACTGTCAGCAGCGCGAGCAGGGCGAGGAGCAGGGGTTCGCCGCCGCTGCGGGGACGAGCGTCCCGATCATCAAGGTCGGCACCGACAACTCCGTGGTCGACGCGCAGAACAAGACCGGCGCCGTCATCACGGCCAACCAGAACGTCAAGCACTGGGTGGTCTGGGGCTGCAACGACGAGAGCGAGACCGGCGCGGTGACCGCGCTGCAGAACGGCAGCATCGCTCCGTCCGGCATCATCGGCGTCGGCCTCGGCGCCTACCTGACCTGCAAGGACTGGACGGCCAAGAAGGACAGCGGCAACAAGGCCGCGCTGTTCATCGACGGCCACGCCGTGGGTGCCGCCGCCGTCGACGCGCTGGTCGCCAAGATCCGCAACGGCACGCCGCTGCCCCCGAAGACGCTCGCCAACACGTCCATGGTCGACGCGACGAGCTTCGTCCAGGCTGGCGTCCAGTGCACCTGAGCGGGTCTCGAATCACGTGATCTAGGTGCTTGGGCCGCGCGTCAAGGCCCAAGCTCCGCGCGAGCGGAGCGAGCGCCAGCAATCTAGGAGTTTCTTCCGTAATGACGAACCCAGGATCGGCCGCGGCCGGGACGTCCCCCACGACGTCCCGGCTCCGGGCCGAGCAGATCAGCAAGTCCTTCGGCCCGGTGCACGCGCTCACCGAGGTCAGCCTCGACGTGCGGGCGGGCGAAGTGCTCGCGCTGATGGGCGAGAACGGCGCCGGGAAGTCGACGCTGCTGCGCGTGCTCTCTGGCGACCACCAGCCGGACGCGGGACATCTGCTGCTCGACGGCACACCGGTCACCTTCCACTCGCCCCGCGAGGCACACCGGGCGGGTCTGCGGGTGATCCAGCAGGAGCCCGAGATCATCCCGCACGTGTCCGTCGCGGAGAACATCTACCTCGGTGCCCTGCCGCGCCGCGGCCGCCTCCTGGACAAGCGGACCCTGATCGCGCAGGTGCGCCGCGACCTGGAGCGCTACGGGTTCCAGGACGTACTGGACCCGGGCACCCTCGGCTCGGAGCTCTCCGCCGCGCAGCGGCAGCTGGTCGAGATTCTGCGAGCCCTGGCCGGCGAGGTCCGCGTCATCGCCTTCGACGAGCCGACCTCCTCCCTCTCCGACCACGAGGTGGATGCGCTGTTCGGGCTGATCCGCCGCCTACGGGACGATGGCGTCGCCATCGTCTATGTGTCGCACCGGATGCCCGAGATCTTCACCATCGCCGACCGGGTGGCGGTGCTGCGCGACGGCCGCTACGTCGGGGACCGGCTGGTGTCGCAAACTGACAATGCCGAGCTCGTGCGGATGATGGTGGGACGCAACCTGGCCGACATGTTCGTGCGCGACCCCCGTGAGCCCGGCGAGGTCATGCTGTCGGTACGCGGCCTCGTCACCGACGACGTGCGCGACGTCAGTCTCCAGGTCCGGGCCGGCGAGGTGGTGGGCCTGGGCGGGCTGGTCGGCGCGGGACGCTCCGAGCTGGCGCTCGCCATCATCGGAGCCGTACCGATCCACCAGGGCGGCATCGAAGTGGCCGGGGAACCCCTGCGGCTGCGCGGCCCCGCGGACGCCCTCCGGGCCGGGATCGGCCTCGCCCCCGAGGAGCGCAAGGCCCAGGCCCTGCTGCTGCGCCGCTCGGTCCGGGACAACATCACGCTGGCGGTCCTCAGCCGACTCGCCAGGCTGCGCGTGGTGCGGCGCCGAGCCGAACGCGACCTCGCCCGGCGGCACGTCGACCAGCTCGCGATCCGCGCCTCCTCGATCGAGCAGGAAGTCGCCACCCTCTCGGGCGGCAACCAGCAGAAGGTGGTCCTCGCCCGCTGGCTCGCCCGTCGGCCCAGGGTGCTCATCCTCGACGAACCCACGCGCGGCGTCGACGTCGGCGCCAAGGCCGAAATCTATTCGATCATCAACGACCTCGCCGGCCAGGGCATGGCCCTGCTCGTCATCTCCTCGGAGATGCCCGAGCTCCTGGGACTGTCCGACCGGATCGTGGTGATGCAGGGCGGGCGCGTGACCGGTGAGGTCACCCGGGCCGAGGCCACCGAAGAACGGGTCCTGGCGCTGGCCATGGCCGAAGACCTGAGCACGACTGGAGCACAGCCATGACCACGACCGAGAGCCCCGCCGCGCCCAGCCGTCCAGACCCGGTCCTGCGCCCGCATCCCCTGCGCCGGACACTGGACGTCATCGGCGTGCAGAACCTGAGCCTGATCATCGCCCTGATCGCGCTGTGCGCCGTGATCGGTTCACAGAACACCAACTTCTTCCTGGTCTCCAACATCAAGACGATCGGCACCACCGTCTCGATCGTGGGCATCATCGCCGTCGTGCAGACGGTGGTGATGCTGCTCGGCGGCCTGGACATCTCGGTCGGCTCGGCGGCCGGTCTGACCTCCGTCGCCTCGGCCATGGTCTTCACCAGCGCATCCAGCGCGGCGCTCGGCATCCTGGTCGGCCTGCTCGTCGGCATCGGCGTCGGGCTGCTCAACGGAATGGTGATCGTCTACGGCCGGGTCAACGCCGTCATCGCCACCCTGGCCACCTACGCCGCGCTGCGCGGCCTGGCCAACCTGATCTCGAACGGCCGGGCCCAGGGCTACACGGGAACCGACTCCACCTTCATCTTCCTGGCCCAGGGCAGCGTGCTCGGCATCCCGATCCTGATCTGGGTGCTGATCGTCGTCGCCCTGCTGGTGCACCTGATGCTGCGGTACACAGATATCGGCCGCAACATCTACGCGACCGGCGGCAACCCCACCGCCGCCCGCCTCGCGGGCATCAACCTCAATCGCTACGTGATCGGGTGCTACATCCTCGCGGGCTTCGTCGCGGCGATCGCCGGCATCCTGCTGACCGCACGCACCGGCTCCGGCCAGCCCACCTCGGGAAGCCAGGGGCTCGAACTGCAGTCCATCACGGCCGCGGCCCTCGGCGGAGTGGCCCTGCAGGGCGGCAAGGGCGGCATCACCGGCACCGTCATCGCGGTCCTCATGCTCGGCGTGCTGCAGAACGGCCTGACGATCCTCAATGTCAACTCCTTCTGGCAGGACATCGCCCAAGGCGCGCTCCTGGTCGTGGCCGTGGTCATCCAGCAACGCCGCGGCAAACTGCGCGCCTACGGCCTCCCGCGCTGAGCACCCCCGATCCGAGAAAGAGATACACCATGACGCCCAGCCCCCCGACCGACCCCGGAGCCCCGCGCGCCAGTGCGCTGCGCGACGCGCTCGGCCACGACCGGGTCATGGCGATCATCCGCTACCGGGACGGTGGCGACATCACCGGTGCGATCGAGGGACTCGCCCGAGGCGGGGTGCGGGTCCTCGAAATCACCGTCGACACCCCCGGCGCCTGGGCGGCCATCGAACAGGCCGCGGCCCGCCCCGGACTGGTGGTCGGCGCCGGCACCGTCACCGAGGTGCACCAGGTCGAACGGCTCGCCGCACTCGGCGGCCGGTTCATCGTCAGCCCGGGATTCGACGCCGCAGTCGTGACCGCCGCGCTGGAGCACGGCCTGGAGGCACTGCCCGGCATCGCCACAGGCACCGAAGTACTCGCCGCGCGCCGGATCGGCGCGGAGTTCTTCAAGCTCTTCCCCGCGGGCGCCTTGAGCCCCCAGTACCTGACCCAACTGCGCGGACCCTTCGGCAGGGAGTCCTTCGTGCCCACCGGGGGAATCGGGATCGATCAGGTCGACACCTGGCTGCGGGCGGGTGCCTTCGCCGTCGCCCTCGGCAGCGAACTCGCCGGACGGGCCGCGCCCGCCCACCCCGACGAGGTCGACGTACTGGCAGACCGCGCCCGCAGCGCCCTGCGCCGGGCGGGCGCAACGAGTGGACAGGGCGCCACCGCATGAAGATCACCCGACTGACGACCTACGCGGTGGCCCCCCGCTGGCTCTTCCTGCGGATCGACACCGACGAGGGCGTCACCGGATGGGGCGAACCCGCCCTGGAAGGCCGCGTGCGCACCGTCGCCGCCGCCGTCGAGGAACTCGGCGAACTCCTGATCGGCGCGGACCCGCTGCGGATCGAGGCGCACTGGCAGCTGCTGACCAAGGCCGGCTTCTACCGCGGCGGCCCGGTGCTGTCCTCCGCCGTCGGCGGCATCGACCAGGCACTGTGGGACATCGCAGGCAAGGCCCACGGGGTCCCGGTGCACGAACTGCTCGGCGGGCCCCTGCGCGACCGGGTCCGGGTGTACTCCTGGATCGGCGGGGACCGCGTGGCCGACGTGGCCCAGGAGGCCGCGAGGAAGGTCGAGGAAGGATTCACCGCCGTCAAGATGAACGCCTCCGCGCAACTGCGTCCCATCGACACCCCCCAGGCCGTCGAGGAGGTCCTCCAGCGGGTCGCCGCGGTCCGCGAGGTGCTGGGCCCCACCCGTGACGTCGCGATCGACTTCCACGGCCGGGTCTCCACCCCGATGGCGCGACGGCTGCTGCCGCTGCTGGAGCCGCTGCAGCCGATGTTCGTCGAGGAGCCGGTCCTGCCCGAACACGCCGCGAACCTGGCCTCGATCGTGGACTGCACCTCTATTCCGATCGCGACCGGCGAACGGCTGTACTCCAGGTGGGACTTCCGCCCGGCCCTCGCAGCGGGGATCGCCGTCGCCCAGCCGGACATCTCGCACGCCGGCGGGATCTCCGAGGTCCGCCGGATCGCCGCGCAGGCCGAGACGCACGACGTGTTCATGGCGCCGCACTGCCCGCTCGGCCCGGTGGCCCTGGCCTCCAGCCTGCAGGTCGACTTCGCCATTCCCAACCTGCTGATCCAGGAGCAGAGCCTCGGCATCCACTACAACGGCGCGGGTTCCGACCTGCTCGACTACCTGCTGGACCCCTCGGTGTTCCAGTACCGCGACGGCTGGGTCGACCGGCCGCTGGGACCCGGGCTGGGCATCGAGGTCGACGCGCAGGCCGTCCAGGACGCCGCGGCCTGGGCCGCCGATCACCGCTTCGAGTGGCGCACCCCGATCTGGCACCACGAGGACGGCGCCGTGGCCGAATGGTAGGAGGCACGTCATGAGCAGGCTGCTGACGATCGGCGAGACGATGGGGGTGGCCGCCACCCACACCGGCGATCCGCTGCGCACGGCCACGCAATTGCGGCTGTCGACCGCGGGCGCGGAGTCCACCGTCGCCATCGGCATGAGCCGACTGGGCCAGGACGCGGCCTGGGCCGGCGTCGTGGGGGACGACGAACTCGGCGCACGCGTCCGGCGCGACCTGGCCGCCGAGGGCGTGGACGTGCGCTTCGTACGCACCGACCCGGACCACCCCACAGGCTTCATGATCCGCGAACTGCCCAATGCCGGACTCACCCGGGTGACCTACTACCGGCAGCACAGCGCCGGATCCCAGCTGTCCCCGGCCGACGTCGAGGCAGCGATGGCAGCGGGGGCGGACCTGCTGCATCTGACCGGCATCACACCCGCACTAGGGGGAGACTGCGCCGAAGCCGTGCGCTGCGCCGCCAGGCTCGCCCGCCGCGCCGGGATCCCGGTCTCGTTCGACGTCAACCACCGCAGCACACTGCCGGGCAGCCAGGACGCCGCCGCGTTCGCCCGGGAGCTGCTCGCCGACATCGACATCCTCTTCGTCGGAGACGACGAACTCGCGGTGGTGACCGACGAGAGGGACCCGGAACGGGCGGCCCGCGCCCTGCTGCGGCGCGGCCCCTCCGAGGTCGTGGTCAAACGGGGCGCCGACGGAGCAGTGGCCGCCACCGCTGACGGCGACCTGGTCGCGTACCCGGCACTGGCGGTACCCGTGGTGGACGTGATCGGCGCCGGCGACAGCTTCACAGCCGGCTACCTCGCGGCGCGCTGCGAAGGGCGCCGGGTCCCAGACCGGCTGCGCTGGGCGAGCACCGCGGCCGCGTGCACCGTCAGCACCCATGGCGACTGGGAGGGCTTGCCCACCCGGGCGGGGATCGAGCACCGCCCGGGACGCCCCGCCACCTTGCGCTGACACGCGCTGCCGACCCGGCCGGGGACACCGTCGCCGACTTCTTCCACCGGCACTTGGGCTGATGCTGCGGGAACCGGTCGCCGGCCCGCCCTGTGCTGTACGGAGGAAGTCAAAGCCCGCAGGAGCCGCGGTCGAGGTGGAAGTATTTCGCGTTGGCCCAGCGGCAGAGCCGGATGCCGACGATGACGCCGGCGATCGTGACGAGAGCGGGGAGGTAGCCGCTGGCGACTTGGACGATCGGGATCGCCGGGCATCCACCCGAGATCGCCCAGCCGGTGCCGAACAGCACTGCGCCGGGTATCACGCCAGCGTGGATGCGCCCCGGTGTGCGGCGGACCCCTATCAGGGCGAAGACCACCACGATGATCCCTACGGCGCCGGCGAAGGCAAGGAACATGCGCAGATCTTGGAAGGTGAACATGCGGTTGAGTTCGGCGTAGTCGCCGAACCCGATGTTGGCGACGGTGAAGCCGAGGGCAAGCCCGGCGATGATGTTGGCGACGAGAACCCCGCCCCGGGTACGCATCAGATCACCTTCCACAGCAGGAACGACACCAGGACGGCCGTGCCGAAGAACACGGCGGTCGCGAGGATGCTGACCGGCCTTAGCTGGCCGCAGCCGCTGAGTCCGTGGCCGGAACTGCACCCTCCGGCGAGGCGGGTACCAAAGCCGACGAGTACACCTCCAATGAACAACACACCGATCATGGTGGTCGAATTGGCGGTGACGAGTTCGCGGAAACCGCTGCCCATGTCGAAGCGGAGCTTGAACCGGCCGCCGGTGACTGCCGCTACCCAACCGCCGAGGAAAATCGACAGGAGCAGGGCGGCCTGGGTGACCACAGGTGCCGGGCGCCGGCTCGCGACCGGGGCACTCGCACCCGACGTTGGTCCGACGTCCTGGCCGTGTGTCGTCGCGTCCTCGTGCGCGGCGTTCGGCAGGGTGGGCGCTCCGGGAAAGGTTCCGAAGTGCTCGGCGGTGGCCGCGACGAGAGCGTCGGTGAGGGCGCGGTCATCGGTGAACTGGGCGTCCAGCCGTTCGAGGTGGCGTTCGGTGCGCCAGTGCAAGACGCGATCCCACGCTGAGGACACCCCGAGGGACCGATCAGTGGTGAGGGTATAGCTGATGGTGACAAGGGCGAGCCCGATAGCGCCCGCCCACCAGGGCCAGTAGTTGCTCATGCTGGGCCTCTCATCCAATCGGCGAGTCGCGACCACCAGCGGCGCGTCGATCGCGCCGCTGGGGGCTGCGGATCCTGTGAGGGTGGTGACGGCTCGAGCGGCCGGGCCGGTGCCGCTGTGGGCGCCGGTTCAAACCGAGCCGTGGTCCCCGGTGACCCGGAATTCAGCCGTGATGGCGGTGCCTGCCTGGGTTCGGCCGTGCCGAACCGGTCGGCATTGGGAGCGCGGTTCAGGTGTTGCGCGTCCCTCCCGTTCGGGAGCAGCGAGATCGGCACGGGCTGGCCGGTGCGTGACAACTTGTATCGAGCACAGTCGAGCCAACGGTCTTCGCTGTCGCAGTAGTGGTCGCGCCAGCCGCGCAAGCTTGTGTTGAGCAGTGGGAAGAGGGGACATATTTTGGCGTGCGTACAGCCCACGTCGCTCCGATCTGACCGGCGTATGCCGTCCCGGCCGGGGTAGGTGGCACGGCGCGATCTTGTCGTGTGCCAGCGATGTGTGATGTGTCGGCATTGTAGTCACAGGACCGTGATGTGGCACCCGGCATCGCACAATCAACGGCTCAACGGCTCGGCGTGACGGTGAGGGGGGGTCAGGAGGTCGGTGTTTCAAGCGCACGGCGCAGTTCGATCACCGAAGGCGCCCCGTCGACCCGGCCGCCTGTTCCGCGATACAGACGGCACGACATGCTCGCGGGCACGCGGGGATCGGCGAAAGGGTCGGCCCCGTCTACCAGCAGTGTCGGCGAACCGTGCATCCCGTAACGGACGGCCTGCTCTTCATCGTCGATGACACGCCGGGTCACTACGATCTCGGGGCGGCCGGCGAGCACGATCGCGAGCCGCTCGTCAAGGACGGCAGCGTTCGGGCAGTCCGGAACGCTCAGCACCGTCAGCTCCATCAGTGGCTCCCTGGCTCGTCGCCGCATCCGCGAAGGCGGAGGCGGCCCGGTCTCTCGATCTCCAGGATGCGCTGCTTGGTACCCCAGCCTGCGGGGTTCCCTTGGGTGGTGCTGGTCAGTCGATTTCGATGGTGAAGTCCCAGATGGCCAGGACGTGGTTGTCGTGCCGCCAGTTGATCTGGGCGCCGCCTTGGTGGAAGTGGCCGCTGAGTGTGAGGGTGGCGGGGTGTCCGGGGCTGGCGGTGACTTGGCCTGGGCCGACGGGGGTGAGGGTGATGTTGGCGCCGGTCTGGTCGCGGGAGGCCAGGTCGGCCGCGGCGAGCCGGAGGGTTCCGGTTTGCGGTTTCGCGGTCACGGTGATGACGCCGGTGACCACGGTGCCGGGTTTGGCTCCTGTGGGTGGGGGGTCGGTGGCGGGGCCGGTTGTGGTGATCAGGGCGGTCGTGCCGTCGGGGAGGGTGGCCTGTACGGGGGCGCCCATGGCCACCAGTTGCGGGTGGCCGGGAGACGCGGTGGCAGTGGGGGCGGCCGCGGGCGCGGTGGGGATGGGCACCTTGCCGAGGCGCCGTACGGTGTCGGCGGCCTGCCCGTCGGCGGAGGTGCCGGCGCCGCAGGCCGACGCGCACGTCAACGCCAGCAGTACTCCGGCGAACGTGGTGAGGCGCCGCCGGTTGCCGGTAGTGCGGGTGTGGGTGAAGCGGGGCCGGGTGGCCGGGCGCGCAGATGCGTGCCCGGCCACCCGGTGTGCGCCGTACAAGAAGATCATCAGCCGCCGGCTCGCTGGAGCTGCGGGGTGGTGGGAACGTCGGGTCCGGTGGCGACGGCCGGGTACACCGGCCGCTGGTCACCTGCGCGTAGCGCCGCCATGGCATGACCGCCGGCGTTGTTGTAGACGTCGTTGCCGAAGGGCCGCAGCCCGTAGGCGGCGGCGTAGCCGAGGTGCCCGTGCCCGTCGGTCCCGCCGGTGTTGACGCCGTACAGGTCCTCCATGCTGCGCAGCCAGCTGTAGTGGTTATAGGGCTGGTCGGTGATCGAGCCGGGCTGGATGAACCGGCTGATGAACACCGCGCCGGTGACGCCGCCACCGGGGGTGGTGTCCTGCCCGAACGCCTGGAAGCCAGGCTGGGTGGTGTTGGGGCCGGGCAGCTCGTTGCAGCAGGCCACGATCGACTGGGCGGTGTCGGTCGGGGCGTTCAGCGCCGGGTTGCTGTTGCCGGTGTAGTCGGCGATGGAGTTGCCATACATCTTGTACGGCGGGAATCCCTCGTCGAACAGGATCTGGATCATCCCGTCGTGCTGGAACGCCGGCGACGCCATGATCAGCGGGATGTACTTCTTCAGCCACACATCCGAGGCGTACAGGCCGCCCTGATGGTTGTTGGGGTCACCAGAGAGATTGTCGCCCTTGCAGGTCGCGTCGTGGGCGTCGCTGCAGTTGTTGGGGCTGATCCAGTTGAAGCGGGGAGTCGTCGACTCCTTCTGCAGGTCCTGGGCCAGGCTGGACTGGGCGGGATGGCCTGCGGCGGCTGCGAGCCCGTCGAGGTTGACGACCTTGGCGCAGTCGGCCGGGTTGTCGATGACCGAGTGGAACCACGGGACCGGGTTGTGCTTGGGCACGTACTGATCGGCCGGAGTGGCGCCGCCCGGGTCGACCACGCCGGCGCCGGACGGGTCACCGGGGATGCCGCACTTGTAGGGGTCCTCACGGCCGGCCGTGTTCCCCATGTCCTGCAGGTACGCCTTCCAGGTCACCTTCTCGGCGTCCAGCTGGTTGAACAGGGTCTTGACCGACGAGGGGTACACGCACCCGGTGGAGGCCAGCACCTGCCCGTCGCGGGCCGGGGAACCGGGCGCGACGTTCGTGTACTGCGCGCAGTCGGCCTGGTTGGCGGGCGCCGGCGCCTGCCCGGACACCAGGCTGATGTAGTTGTCCAGGCTGTAGTGGCCGGTGCCGTAGTACTGGCGCATCAGCAGCCCGTAGGACGGCAGCGTCTTCCACAGATAGTCGTTGCTGTTGAGGCCGGTGAACGTCGCCTCGTAGGACTTGTTCTCCAGCATGATCGTCCACACGTGCCCGACCTTCGGTGTGTGGAACCGTTGCACGTTCGCCGCGTCGGCGCCCTGCGGCTGAGCCGACGCAGACCCCGCCGACACCGTCAACGCCCCGGCCACGACCACGGCCAGCGCCACAGCCGCCCGCCGGCGGCCTCCCGACCACAATCTGCCCACGCCATTCCTCCAGGACCGCAGCAATACACCGGTCCATAGAGTCCCGAAGCGGCACAACCGGCGCAATGACCCCATCATGGAACATCAGGTGAACGGCGCCACCAGAGCGGGCCGAGCAGTTCACGTAGGACACCACCGTGAGCGGGTTCCTGGACGTGCACCGCATCGCGCCCACGCGGCTGGCCTCGTGACCCGGCTCGCCGCTCTCACGACAGCCTTACGCGCGGGTGACAGGGGTGCGATCCCGCCCGACCTGCACTTCGCTTTTGGTCATCATTCCGCTAGTCTCGGCACGTGACCGGTCAGACCAAGGTGGAAGCACCAGTCGCGGGTCGTTCCTTCGCCGAACACGCCTACCTCGCGATCCGTGACCGCCTCGTGATGCTGGACATCCGGCCAGGGGAGCCGATTAACGAGGACGAGCTGGCCAACGTCCTCGGTGTCGGGCGGACACCGATCCGTGAAGCCCTCAAGCGGCTGGAGAACGAGCGGCTCGTCGTCGCCTACCACCGGCGCGGAACCTTCGCCACAGAGGTCAACATCTCTGACCTGGGGCACATCTCGGAGGTCCGGCGCATCCTGGAGCCTTTCGCCGCCTCAGCAGCAGCTGAACGAGCGACGGCCGCTGACCGCGCGGCCTTGGGGTCGCTCCTGGAAGAGCTGGAGGCGGGTCACGCGTCTGTCGACAGCGGAGACCTCCTCAGGATGGACCTCAAGCTGCATCGGGCGATCTACAACTGCGTGCAGAACCCGTTCCTGACGGAGACGCTCATCCGGTACGACAACCTCGCCGCCCGGATCTGGTGCGTCTTCTTGCCCAGGTTGTCCGGGATGGCGGGCCACGTGAACGAGCATGGTCCCCTGCTCAAGGCCGTGATCGCGGGCGACGCGTCGCGAGCCGCTGACCTGACACTCGGACATGTCGTCGGCTTCGAACAGGCAATTCGTGCACTGACTTGACTTCCTCCCCGCCCTTCAGGACTCTGTTGCTCAATTCGGAGTGTCCTCTCCGGGACAATGATCACGTTGCTTCATGATCGTCTGTGCGGCTTGTGTTGCTCTTCCCCTCTGTCTGCGGGCCGTGGTAGGAGAGTGTGATGTCGCTGCAGCCGCGTCCGCAGCCCGAGGTTCCCGAGCTGACTGCGAGGGTGGCTCGGGCGGCGTTCCCCAACGGGGCATTGGCGATGCGGATGCGTGATTCGCTGGGGTCGTTGTTCGCCGATGAGGAGTTCGCGGGCCTGTTCGGGGTCCGGGGTCGTCCGGGGTTGTCGCCGGGTCAGTTGGCGTTGGTGTCGGTGCTGCAGTTCGCGGAGAATCTCTCCGACCGGCAGGCCGCTGACGCTGTCCGTGGCCGGATCGAGTGGAAGTACGCGCTGGGGCTGGAACTGGATGATCCAGGCTTCGATTTCACGGTGCTCACCGGGTTCCGAGCGCGCCTGATCGGGCACGGCCACGAAGAACGCGTTCTTGAACTCCTCCTGGAACGGCTCGGTGAGCTGGGGTTTCTGCGAGCGGGGGGACGTCAGCGCACGGACTCCACCCACGTGCTGGCGGCGGTGCGTTCGCTGAACCGGTCGGAGTTCGTCGGCGAGGTGATGCGCTCGGCGTTGAACGTGCTGGCCGCCGTCGAGCCCGAATGGCTGGCTGTCTGGGCTCCTCGGGAATGGCAGAAACGCTACGGAGCCCGGGTCGATTCCTACCGCCTCCCGGCTGGCGAAGCCGCCCGGGCCGAGTATCTGACGCAAGTCGGCGGAGATGGCTACCTCCTGCTGGAACGCCTCCACGCCCCGGATTCCCCGGCATGGCTGCGTCAGGTCCCGGCGGTGCAGATCCTGCGCGAGGCCTGGATCCAGCAGTACCACCGGCAGGACGGGGAGGTGCGTGTGCGGCAGGGTGAGGACCTGCCGCCGGGAAGGCTCCGGCTGGCCTCGCCCTATGACCCCGACGCCAGATATGGGGTCAAGCGCCAGACCGGCTGGACCGGATACAAGGTGCACCTGACCGAGACCTGCGAGAGCGACGCACCGCATCTGATCACGTATGTCGCGACCACCGACGCCACCGTCGGGGACAGCGACCTCATCCCCGTGATCCACGACGGCCTGGCCGAACGCGGGCTGCTGCCCGACGAGCACGTCGTCGACTCCGGATACACCGGTGCCGCTCTGGTGGTCCAGGCCCACGATGAGCACCAGGTGGAACTCCTCGGCCCGCTGGGGGCCAACACCAGTCGGCAGAGCAGCACCGGCGGCGGGTTCGACCAGACGCACTTCACCATCGACTGGGACAACCAGCAGGTCACGTGCCCGCAAGGCCAGGTCAGCAGTGCTTGGCGCACTGACGAGACAAGCCGTGGCCTGCCGGTGGTCCAGGTCAGCTTCCGGAAGAACGACTGCGGCCCGTGCCCGGTCCGCGCCCAGTGCACCAAAGCCAAGACGACGCCACGGAAGCTGACCTTCCGACCACGTGAGCAATACGAGATCCTGGAGAAAGCCCGCCGCGAGCAGACCACCAAGGAATGGAAGCAGCGCTACAACGTCCGAGCAGGGGTCGAAGGAACCATCGCCCAGACAGTCCACGTCACCGGCACCCGCAGAACCCGGTACACCGGACTGGACAAAACCCACCTGGCCAGCATCTTCGCCGCCTGCGCGATCAACCTCATCCGGATCGACGCCTGGCTCACAGGCACCCCACTCGGAACCACCCGCAACTCCCGCTTCACCGAACTGGAACTCGCAGCCTGATCCCAATAATTGGGCAACAGAGTCCTGAAGGGCGGGGATTCCCGCCTGCCACACCCGTGTGGGTGTGGGCTTCGGGTGGGTTCCCGCTTCGTCGCGCTGTGCCGGAACGAGTCCCGGTCTGACCTGCGCTCGACGGGCGTTTAGGGTCTCCGCATGCCCTGCGGCGACCTTCCGTCCTTCGGCCTTGATGTTGATCGCGGCGTTCACGTCGCGGTCGTGGGTCGTGCCGCACGCCTGGCACGTCCACTCCCGGACGTGCAGCGGTTTGGGGCCGTCCTTGACCCCGCACGCCGAGCACAGCTGCGAGGAGGGGAAGAACCGGTCGACCTTCGCGAACGTCCGCCCGGATTTCGCGGCCTTGTACTCCAGCGTCTTCACGAAGCCGGACCAGCCCGCGTCGTGCACGGACTTCGCCATCGAGGTCCGGGCCAGACCGTTCACCGCGAGGTCTTCCACGTAGATCGCTTGGTTTTCGAGAATCAGCGTGGTCGACAACTTGTGATGAAAGTCCCGGCGCGCATCCGCCACCTGAGCGTGAGCCTTCGCGACCTTGACGACGGCTTTCTTACGGTTGGTGCTGCCCTTCACCTTCCGGCACAGCGCCTTCTGCGCTTTGCGGAGCTTCTTCTCGGCCCGCCGCAAGAACTTCGGTGCCGTCACCTTCCGGCCGTCCGAGGTGACCGCGAAATGCGTCAACCCGAGGTCGATACCGACCTCGGATTCGATCTCCGGCAACGGTTCGTCGGTCGTCTGCACGACGACCGACGCGAAGTACCGGCCGGAGGCGTCCTTGACCACCGTCACCGAACTGGGCTCGGACGGCAGCGAGCGCGACCAGCGGACCGCGACGTCCCCGATCTTCGGTAGCCGCAGCTTCCCGCCCGCCGTGACGGCAAAGCGGGAGTTGTTCGTGAACCGGATGGCCTGCCGGTTGTCCTTGCGCGACCGGTACCGGGGCGGGGCGACCTTGCGGCCCTTGCGCTTGCCCGAGATGGAGGCGAAGAAGTTGCGGTAGGCCATGTTCAGGTCCGCGAGGGCCTGCTGAAGGACCACCGCTGAGACCTCGGCCAGCCAGCCGCGTTCCGGGGTCTTCTTCGCCTCGGTGATGACCGCCTTCGACAAGTCCCCGTCCGATAAGAAGGGCAGGCCATTGGCGTGGGCTTCGGCCCGCATCCGCAACCCGTCGTTGAACACCACTCGCGCGCACCCGAACGCGCGAGCCAGCGACTCACACTGGGACGGGGTCGGGTAGAGGCGGAAGTTGTACCGGAGCTGCACACCACGATTTTACACTTGGGTTACGGGTGAATATGACGAAATCAGGACCGGCCGACATTGTGTTTTCGTGCTCCACGCACACTTGGTCTTCGTGACGAAGTACCGGCACGAGGTGTTCACCGGCGCGCACCTGACCCGCATGGAGGCAATCATGCGGGAGGTGTGCGCAGACTTCGAAACCGAACTGGCCGACTTCAACGGGCAGGACAACCACGTGCACCTGCTGGTGAACTTCCCGCCCAAGGTCGCACTGTCGCGCCTGGTCAACTCGTTGAAGGGCGTATCGTCTCGGCGGATGCGCCAGGAATTCCCCGAACTGGCCCGCCACTACTACCGGGCGAACAAGCTGTGGTCCGGGTCGTACTTCGCCGGATCCGTGGCCGGGCCACCGATCAGTGTCCTGCGTCAGTACATCGAGCAGCAGAACCGCCCGGGTTAGAGCACGCTCGGGCCTGACGGCCCTCCCGCGCGGTCCTTCACCCCCGCCGGCCCGCAATCCGGTAGCTGCGGTTCAGCCTTGCAGTTCGGCGAGGTCCTCGGCGGTGAGGCGGAGCCGGGCGGCGGCCATGTTCTCTTCCAGGTGGTCCAGCGAGCCGGTGCCCGGGATGGCGACCATCACCGGAGAGCTCACGAGCATCCAGGCGAGCGCGACCTGCGCGACGGTGGCACCGTGCCGGGCCGCGACCTTCTCCACCCGGCCCTCGTCGATGGCGTTGCCGCCCCCGCCCAGCGGGAAGAAGGGCACGAACGCGATCCCGGCCCGCTCGCACTCGGCCAGGACGGCGGCGTCGTTGCGCTCGGTCACGTGGAACCGGTTCTGCACCGCGGCGACCGGTGCGATCGCCCGGGCTTCGGCCAGCTGCGCCGTGTCCACGTTGCTGACGCCCAGGTGGCGGACGAGGCCCTCGCGCTGCAGCTCGGCCAGTGCGGCGAACCGCTCGCCGATGGACGCGCCACCGGGCGCGCCCATCCCGCCGACCCGCAGATAGACCAGATCGAGCCGGTCAAGGCCGAGTTCGCGCAGGTCGTCCCGCACCAGCCCGCGCAGCTGCTGGGGGGTGGCCTCGGTACTCGGCACGCCCCGGTTGTCACGGATCGGCCCGACCTTGGTCGCGATCACCAGATCCGCGGCGTACGGGTGCAGCGCGGCCCGGATCAGGTCGTTGGCCGCGACGTCGTCGCGCCGGTAGAACCCGGCGGTGTCGACATGGTTCACGCCCAGCTCCATGGCCCGCCGCAGTACGGCCTTGCCGGACTCCGGGTCGCGGGCCGGGCCGCTGAAGGTGCCGGCCGGCAGCCGCATCGCTCCGAAGCCGAGTCGCTTGATCGTCAGGTCGCCGCCGAGGTTCAGCTCTGTGTTCGTCATGCCCCAAGCCTGGCCGGACGACCCGGCCGCGGCCAGCATCTGGCAGCAAGCTGCCATTTGCGGACGGCGATGGATCCCGGCGAAACTGAATCCATGGCCACAGACCAGATCATGACCGTACGAGGTGATCTTGAGCTGATCGCCAGGGCCGGCCACCTGTTCGCGGCGGTCCGCGAGGAGTTCCTCTGCGCCGCCCGCGACCTGAACACCTGGTCGCAGCCGCAGGCGCGGGCCTCTGTCCGCACTCAGATGCGGACTCCTGGCACCACCTTCACTGCCCGCAAGCTGCTCAGCCCGGTCGCCCTGGCCGACGAGGAGAGCCGGGCGCATCTGCGCCTGGTCAGCGACAACGGCGCCCAGATCAAGATCAGTGCCACCTCGCTGCCCAATGAAACGATCGTCATCGACCGCCGGGTGATGATCCTGGCCGGTGCCGACTCGCCCGCCGGCCGTGAGTACACCATCACCACCTCGCCGACCCTGGTCGGTGGCGTCCACGCACTCTTCGAGGCCGCCTGGGAGACCGCCACCGACTTCCGGGCCTTCCTGCGCGGCGACCGGCCGCATCTGGACGCCGCCGGGCGTACCATCCTGCGCACCCTCGGTACCGGCGTGACCGACCAGAGCGCCGCCCGCCAGCTCGGCCTCTCGCTGCGCACCTACCGCCGCCGCGTCGCCGACCTGCTGGCCGAACTGGACGCCGGCTCCCGCTTCCAGGCCGGACTCCGGGCCGGAGAACTGGGCATCTGATAAGCAGGTACGGGTCGGGCGGGTGGATGATTCTGTACGCGATCCGCCGTCTCAACTGGGCGACCGCATGGAATCTCGACGGAGGTACGTCATGGGCAAGGTGCTGTACTCGGTCACGATGTCGCTGGACGGCTTCATCGCCGGCCCCGGCGGTGACATGTCCTGGTTGACCGAGCACCTCGGGCCCAATGCGACGGTGGACGAGGTCATCGGTAAGATCGGCGCTCTTCTCGTCGGTAACCGCACCTTCCGCGGCGACGACCCGTACAAGGGTGTCGAGGCCAAAGAGGGCAAGCCGTTCGGCGGAGGGTGGACCGGACCGCAGTTCGTCCTCACCCATCACGCCCCGGACACCCCGGTGCCTGGCGTCACCTTCGTCGGTGACCTCGACAGCGGCATCGCCGCCGCCAAAGCCGCCGCGGGCGACAAGTACGTCAACGTCCTGGGCGCCAGTACCGCCCGGCAGTGCCTCGACGCGGGTGTGCTCGACGAGATCCTGGTGTGCATCGCCCCTGTCCTGCTCGGCGACGGCGTCCGGCTGTTCGACCGCCCCGGCGGTACGAACGTCAAGCTCGAACGCCTCAGCCTGACCCACGCGCCGCAAGCCACCAACCTCTGGCTACGTGTCACCGGATGAGCCGCCGCGCGAACCGGCGACCTCAGGATCCGTAGCTGTAGCGGATCTCCCATCGCATTCGCTATTATTCGGTCCATGACTGCCGGGTCGGCCATGGGCCGCACACAGAACAGGCACCCGGCCGCTGCTTGATCACCGCGCGGGCGAGAAGCCCGCCCCCGTTACGAGAAGTGCGTACGGCCACTCGTAACGGAAGGAGGTGACATATATGAGCTGGCAGGATTTCCTCGCCCGTCACCAGGTCGGTGACGTCATCGAAGGCGTGGTAACCAAGGAGGTGCCGTTCGGCTCGTTCGTTGAGTCTGGCGGCTTCACGGGTCTCGCGCATCAGCAGTCCTGGCCCGTCGGCACCCGCGTCTCGGTCCGGATCCTCGCGATCGACTCCGAGAACCAGCGGTTCAGTCTGGCCGCAGCCTGAGTAAGCCTGATCCGGGGGAAAGGGACTCCCCCGGATCAGCGCCCACCGCATTATCACGGCTCTTATCCGAAGTGGGGATCACGCCCTACTGGAGTTGAGTCAGGAGCGGCTGCCGATTGCCGGTGAGAACATGGTCACGAGCGGTTGAGGGTCAGGTGATAGGTGCGGCCCGCGATGTAGTGGGCCATGGGTGCGTTTGAGAATCCGCCGTTGTAGGAGATCTGTGGCATCCAGTCGCCGGTGGACACGTACTGCGTCACCGTTCGTGGCGCGGAGATACTTCCAAACCCGTAGGTGAAGGGGTTGCAGGAGTTCGGTGACCCGCTGGGGTAGGTCATCAGCGTTGTCGCGGCGTGCTTGGCCTTGCCCTTCAAGATCTTGATGACGATCCGGGCCAGCGGAACGCCCGCGTAGGAGTAGACCGGGTGGGACGGGATGCCGGTCACGGTCTTCCCGGCGACGGTGTAGAACGGACCCGATGCCGACTGCGCCCAGAACGCGGTATAGGAGAACCTGAGGAACCTGTTCGACGAGGGAATGACGTCGTTGGTCACGCCGCCGAACCCGGGGAGGCCACCTACGTACATGCCGTTGATGCAGATGTTCGGCTCAGAGGTGAAGTACGCCGCGCCGCTGATGCTGGGCGTCACGCTGAAGTGCCTGCCACGGCGAGCGTCGAACCGCATCGAGACCGGATGGCTGCCGATGCTGACCGTCTGTGCGCCGAGTGTCTCCG
Organism: Actinomycetes bacterium; assembly: GCA_025964615.1. Taxonomy (GTDB): domain Bacteria; phylum Actinomycetota; class Actinomycetes; order Streptosporangiales; family Streptosporangiaceae; genus RYN-227. The sequence continues at coordinate 2,456 of JAOPYM010000193.1, read as the reverse complement.
TGCTCCCCCAGCTGGTCCCGGTGGGGGCGATGACGGCGACCACCCCGTACCAGCCGGGCGGCAGCGCGCGCCGCCGTCCCGAGTGCAGGGTGTAGTTCGCGTTCGTCCTGAGGTTCACCACGGACACGTCGGTCGGCACCGCGTGACCGGTCCGGTCGAGCGTGGTGACGGTAAGTGCCCCGCTGCTGGCCGCAGCCGGTACGGCGAGACCGGCGACACCGGCCAGTGCCGCCAGCAACACAGTGCCCAGCCGAGATCGACGCTTCATGACATGTCCCCAAATCTGCAGTTTGACCGCGCGAGAGTAGCGCGTACGCACGCCTGGGGCCAGTGGTGCGCCTCGCCCTTCGGGCCCAGGCTCGTGCGATCGGCCGCCCGAGGAGCCCTCCCCAGAACGAGGCCAACCGCTCGGGGTCGGCACAGTCGATGATGAAGTCCTTGATGTTCAGGTGAGCGTCCGCCATCTCGCGATGATCTCAGCTCCGTTCGCTTCCCACGAAGTGCGCACTTGCCCGTACGGCGAGGTGCCACACCATCCTCGGCGCGTGTGGCGGGTTCCCAGCCGATAGCCGTCACTTGGGGCTCAGCGGCCACTGGGAGACGAAGATGGTGATGGTGATGGTGACGCCGCGCTTGAGTGTCGGAGTCAGGGTGATGACGCCGGCCATGGGCAGGCTGCCGACGACCGTGCCCACCCGGTGGCCCTTGTGCGTCCAGGTGACCCTCACCCGGAAGCCCGCCGTTTGCAGGACCCGCTGTGCCTGCGCGGCGGTCATGCCCACCACGTTGGGCACCAAGATCTTCACGCCGGGCCGAGAGGGATTGGAGGGGTTGGAGTTCGCGGACGGGGTGGCCCACGGTGTCGCCTTGTTGGGGTTGTTGGGGTTGTTGGGGTTGTTGGGGTTGTTGGGGTTGTTGGAGACGTGTTCGGTGGGGGAGGGCTTCGTGCGGGTGGTGGAGGCGGTCAGCGCCGGGGCGCTCTGGCCGGAGGCAACGGCGATGGTGGTGCCCGCCCCAACGGCCGCCACCACGGCGGCCGCCGACACGGTGGTCAGTATCCGGTTGCGGCGCTTGGCCCGGTGCCGGATACCCGCTCCGTCGTAGCTGGGCGGGGTGGGTCCGTCGGCGTACTCGTTCATGGCTTTCACCAGTTCCTTCTCGAAGGCGGAGGGGGTTGCGGGCTGGCTGGGCTGGGTCATCGCGGACCTCCCTGTCGCGGTTGCGGGACCGGGACACGTCCGGACAGCGATGGCAGGACAGGGGCCGGGGGGCGTACGGGCGGCGCGCAGGCCAGGGTGGGCTCGGGGGTCAGGGCCGCGCGGAGTTTGGCGAGGCCACGGGCCAGCTGGGAGCGGGCCGTAGCGGGGGAGATGCCGAGCAGGTCGGCGATCTGGGTGTCGGCCATGTCGTGGAAGTAGTGCAGGACGACGGCGGTGCGCATGCCCATCGGCAACGACTGCAGGGCCTGGATCAGCTGGTCCCGGACCTCGACGCGCCGATAGGCGTCGACCGGGTCGGCACGGTCCGGGGGTGCCTCGGCGGGGCTGGTGTGCCGGAGTTTCCGCCACCGTTTGTTGGCCAGGTTGACCAGGATCCGGCGTACGTAGGCCTCCGGGGAGTCGGCGACCGACGCCCGCCGCCAGTGCCGGCAGGCCCGCTCCAGGGCCTCCTGCACCAGGTCGTCGGCGGCGTCCCGGTTACCGGTGAGCACATATGCGGTACGGAACAGGGCCGCCGACCGCTGCTCCACGAAGGTCACGAAATCCGACCCCGTGGCATCGCCGGTCAGCAACTCCACCGCGCACCGCCATGTCGCGTACGCCCCATGCGACCTCCCATGTCGACTCCCAACCGTAAAGAGCTGGATGGGGGCGTTTCTGCTGCACGGGAGTGCCCCATGTGACTCAGATCACCGGACTGGAGGTGACATCGCTGCCCGGCGTGGAGTGGGTCATCGCGAATTGCCGCTCGTTCTCCCTGCCCTGGGGCCTCATGCTCGGGTTCACTGCTGAGTCGGACGTTCTGATCTCCGCGGCCGCCGACGGCACCGTCCGGGCCTGGTCGCTCCCCGGTCAGAAGCAGCTCTCCGAAGTACGGGCCGAAGCGTCTCGTGGCCGTCCTGGCCGCCAGCGCTGCCGGTAGCGTGTCGGGCACAGTCCCCGGTCTCGGGGTGGGCGGGAGGGTGACCGGGGTGCGGATACCTGAGGTGCCGGAGTTGCTCAGCAATGACCCGGACGGGTTCGGGTGGGGCGTTCTGCATGACCGGACGCCCATGCTGATCGCGCAGATCCGGGATGCGCACCCCTACGGGCCGTACCAGCGCCGGGTGCTGGACCTACTGGAGGAGGAGATCGTTTCCGGGACTCTGCAGCCGCTTCCGCACGATGCGCATGATCACGGGGTGTGGGCGGAGTGGGGCCGGGATTACTTCGGGAAACCGTGGGCCGAGGTGCCGT
>JAOPYM010000175.1 GCA_025964615.1 Actinomycetes bacterium | reverse complement strand
ACCTCGACGAAGTTCTGGCAGTCGCGGGTGAGCACGTACTCCGGGGAGAGCTGGTGTGCCTCGAACCGGTTGACGTCGCACTCGTGCAGGTCGAAGGACGAGCAGTGGCCGTCGACAAGGAGCTCGGCAACCGCTCGGCCCACGCCCGCGGAGTGCGTGACCCAGACCGCCTCGGCGACCCAGAACCCCTTGACAGTGGGGGATTCGCCGATCAGAGGCATGTTGTCGGTGGTGAAGGAGAACAGGCCGTTGATGCCCTCGGCGAGCGCCGTATCGCGCGTGCACGGCAACAGGACCTGTGTCTGCTTCCAGGCCTCGGTGAAGTCATCGGCGGTGAAGTCCTGGACAGAGGGCATCGCGGCGGACTCGTCCAGCCGGCGGATGTCCTCGGCGCGCACCGGCATCGGTCGGTGTCCGTAGTAGCCGACGCCGATAGTGTCCCCTCGCTCGCGATAGTAGAGGTCCTGGTCCTGGTGGCGGAGGATCGGCAGCACGGCTTCTTCGGTACGTCCGGCCAATGCCGGCACGGCCGACGTCCAGGCGAGCTGGTGGGCCAGAGGAGTGAGCGGCAGTGTCATGCCGACCTTCGCCGCGATCACCGGGCCCCAGATGCCGGCGCAGCACACCACGATGTCGGCGGCGATCTCGCCTTGATCGGTGATGACCTCGGTGACGCGCCCATCCGTGACCCTGATGTCCAGAACCTCGTGCCGGGTCAGGATCTTCGCGCCCCGACTGGCGGCGCGGCGAGTCTGCGCGTCCACTGCACGCACCGCCTTGGCGATGCCGTCGGTGGGGACGAAGAGGCCGCCGAGCACCACCTCAGGGTCGAGCAGGGGGTACTTCGCCACGGTCTCCTCGGGGCTCAGGAGGCATGACTCGACGCCCCATGCCGTCAGCCAGCCGTGGCGGCGGTGCAGCTCCCCGGCTCGCTCCGGGGTCGTCGCGACCTCGAGGCCGCCGACCTGCAGAAAGCACGGTTCCCCGTCGACCTCGAGCGAGCAGAGCTTCTCGACGGTGTAGCGCGCCAGCTCGGTCATCACCTTGGCGCCGTTGGCCTGGAACACCAAACCAGGAGCGTGCGAGGTGGAGCCGCCGGGCGCGGGCAGATCGCCCTGCTCGACAAGGGTGATGTCGTCCCATCCACGGGCTGTCAGCTCGTCGACCAGGGCCGCCCCGACAACACCGCCGCCGATGACTACGACGCGAGGACCGAGCATCAACTGAACCACCTTGTCTCGTACCGATATTGCTGCTGAGCCAGGCCTGATGACCTTGGCGTTGGACGTGCTTAGCGAAAGACGATGGTCCTGTTGTCGTTGAGCATCACCCGGTGCTCGCAGTGCCACCGGACCGCTCGGGACAGGGCGAGGGCCTCCGCGTCACGGCCGATTGTGACCAGGTCCTGCGGACCCTGAGCGTGGTCGACACGTAGCACCTCCTGCTCGATGATCGGGCCTTCGTCCAGGTCGGGCGTCACGTAGTGCGCCGTGGCGCCGACGTACTTCACGCCCCTGGCGTAGGCCTGGTGATAGGGCTTGGCGCCCTTGAAGCCAGGCAGGAGCGAGTGATGGATGTTGATAGCGCGACCCTCGAGCTTCACGCACAGGTCGTTGGAGAGCACCTGCATGTACCGGGCCAGGACCACGAGGTCCACCTGATGCTCGTCGACCAAGCGGAGCAGCTGGCCTTCCGCCTCAGGCTTGGTCTCCGGCGTCACGGGAATGTGCACGAACGGCAGTCCTGCGGCCTCAACCATCGGGCGCAGGTCCTGGTGGTTGGAGACCACGACGGCGATGTCGGCTCCCAGGCTGCCGGCTCGCCAGCGGAACAGCAGGTCGTTCAGGCAGTGCCCGAACTTCGACACCATGATCAGAAGGCGACGCTGCCGATCATCGGAGAGCTGGAACTCCATCGCGAAGTCCCGGGCGATCACGCTGAAGTCCCGCGAGAGGTCGTCCAGGCTCGTCTCGGGTCGTGAGCAGGTGAAGGACGTGCGGAGGAAGAACGACCCACTGAGGTGGTCGTCGAACTGCTGGTGCTCGACGATGTCGCTCCCGCGCTCGAGGAGGAACGACGTCACGGCGTGGACGATCCCGGCGCGCTCTGGGCACCAGAGCGTCAACGTAAAGGTGCTCTCCACCGCATGCTCTTTCGCGTTCAATGACGTACGAACCTCCACGCGGCCGAGGTGCCCGCATGAAGCGCCCGGTCGCATCGACGCCAGGGGCCTCGCGGCAACTGGTACTTGCTTGATATATCAACAAGATACTTGGCGTGCCCTTGACCGTCAATCCATCAAGGACGAGACGGCAGAGGTGTTGCCCCCGAGCTGCCGGCGGGTGGGTGTCCAAGCGCGACCTCTCGACGACCTCGCTGACGAAGGCAGAGACTGCCGCGTAGGCACTCGTCCAGGGCGCAGCCGACCGAAACTCTGTGTGTCGAGCCCATTGACGCCTGGATCCAGGTCGGGTGGGACAGGCCTCACGGCCCGAATCTAGGTGCCGCTGACGTGAGGTAAGCGCTACCGGATTGCGGGCCAGTGCTCCGGCCTTCAGGCCGGAGGTGAAGGACCGCGCGGGAGGGCCGTCAGGCCCGAGCGTGCCCTAACCCGGCCGGTTCTGCTGCTCGATGTACTGGCCCAGGACACTGATCGGTGCCCCGCCCACCGACCCGGCGAAGTACGACCCGGACCACAACTTGTTCGCCCGATAGTAGTGGCGGGCCAGTTCGGGGAACTCCTGGCGCATCCGCCGCGACGACACACCCTTCAACGAGTTGACCAGGCGCGACAGTGCGACCTTGGGCGGGAAGTTCACCAGCAGGTGCACGTGGTCGTCCTCGCCGTTGAAGTCGGCCAGTTCGGTTTCGAAGTCCGCGCACACCTCCCGCATGATTGCCTCCATCCGGGTCAGGTGCGCGCCGGTGAACACCGTGCCGGTACTTCGTCACAAAGACCAAGTGTGCGTGGAGCACGAGAACACAGTGCTTACCGGTCCTGATGTCCGCCGTATTCACGCATATCCCAAGTGTAGAATCATGGTGTGCAGCTGCGGTACAACTTCCGTCTCTACCCGACCCCGTCCCAGTGCGAGTCGCTGGCGAGGGCGTTCGGGTGCGCTCGCGTGGTGTTCAACGACGCGTTACGGGCGCGGCAGGACGCTCACGAGAACGGGTTGGCGTACGTCTCGGACGGGGACCTGTCCAAGCAGGTGATCACCGAGGCGAAGAGAACACCCGGCCGGGCATGGCTTGGCGAGGTGTCGGCCGTGGTCCTTCAGCAGGCCCTCGCGGACCTGAACATGGCCTACCGCAACTTCTTCGCCTACATCTCGGGCAAGCGAAAGGGCCGCAAGGTCGCCCCGCCCCGGTACCGGTCGCGCAAGGACAACCGGCAGGCCATCCGGTTCACGAAGAACTCCCGCTTCGCGGTCACGGCGGGCGGGAGGCTGCGGCTGCCGAAGATCGGGGACGTCGCGGTCCGCTGGTCGCGCTCGTTGCCATCCGAGCCCAGTTCGGTGACGGTGGTCAAGGACGCGTCCGGCCGGTACTTCGCGTCGTTCGTCGTGCAGACGACCGACGAGCCCTTGCCGGAGATCGAATCCGAGGTGGGCATCGACCTGGGCCTGACGCACTTCGCGGTCACCTCCGACGGCCGCAAGGTGACTGCGCCGAAGTTCTTGCGGCGCGCGCAGAAGAAGCTCCGCAAAGCTCAGAAGGCGCTGTGCCGGAAGGCGAAGGGCAGCGCCAACCGCAAGAAAGCCGTCGTCAAGGTCGCGAAAGCTCACGCTCAGGTGGCCGATGCGCGCCGGGACTTCGCGCACAAACTGTCCACGTCGATCATCCGCGACAACCAAGCGGTGTTCGTAGAGGACCTGTGTGTGGTCGGTCTGGGCCGGACCCGGCAGGCGAAGTCAGTGCACGACGCCGGTTGGTCGGCGTTCGTGAACATGCTGGAGTACAAGGCCGCGAGGTACGGGCGGACGTTCGCGAAGGTGGACCGGTTCTTCCCGTCGTCGCAGCTGTGCTCGGCGTGCGGTGTGAAGGACGGACCGAAACCGTTGCACGTCCGGGAGTGGACGTGCGCGGCGTGCGGCACGACCCACGACCGCGACGTGAACGCCGCGATCAACATCAGAACCGAAGGACGGAAGGTCGCCACAGGGCATGCGGAGACCCAAAACGCCCGTCGAGCGCAGGTAAGACCGGGGTCGGTAATTCCGGCACAGCGCGACGAAGCGGGAACCCACCCGAAGCACACCGCACCAGCGGCGTAGCAGGCGGGAATCCCCGCCCTTCAGGACTCTGTTGCCCAATTATTGGGATCAGGCTGCGAGTTCCAGTTCG
>JAOPYM010000153.1 GCA_025964615.1 Actinomycetes bacterium | reverse complement strand
TTGCGGTGGCATCGTGACCTGCTGCGCCGCCGGTGGGCCGCCAAGTCCCGGGAGGGCCGCTCTGGTCGGCCCGCCACACGGCGTGACATCCGGGGCCTGGTCCTGCGGCTGGCCGTCGAAAATCGGGGCTGGGGCTACCGGCGTATCCACGGCGAGCTCGCCGGCCTGGGTATCAGGATCGCCCCCTCCACGGTGTGGGAGATTTTGACCAAGGCCGGGATCGACCCCGCGCCGCGGCGGACTGGGCCAACCTGGGCACAGTTCCTGCGCTCCCAGGCCGAAGCGATCATCGCCACCGACTTCTTCACCGTCGATCTGCTCAACGGCGCCCAGGTGTACTGCCTGGCGGTCATCGAACACGCGACCCGGCGCGTCCATGTCCTGGGCGTCACCGACCACCCGACCGCGGCGTGGGTGACTCAGCAGGCCCTGTCCCAGCGGTAGAAGGCAACCTGCCCGGCGTGCGCGACGAGGGCCAGCCCGTGCTCGTAGAGGTCCAGCCGTTGCCCCTTCTTACGGCCGTTCAGGCGTGCTATGCGAATCGTCCGGTAGCCGATGATGCCGCCGAAGCCCATCCCGAAGGTCACCAGGAACACGTTGGCCGTGACGAGGCCGTAGAGACCCGCAAGTATGGCCACCGCAGCGATCACGCCCGCCACCTGCAACTGCGTCGTGGACCCGAGTACCGGCAGGTAGGCGGCCCGGTGGTCACCGAGCTGTTCCCGCCGTGCGACCTGATCGATCTGCGCTGGCGCGTCTCCCACAGTTCCGCTCCTGCCTTCGTGACTCAGGAATCTCTGAAAGACGATAGCGTTTGTGTGTGGTGTTACACAGGGCCATTCCAAGTTCACTTAATGTGTTGACACCATCACGTTAGGTGGCAAGGAATGGAAGGGCTCGGTTTCGATCTCGGCAGACACTCTCTCTCGTCTCTTTTATGCAAACCACTCCGTTCAAGCGAAATAGCCCCACCGCCAAGTTCCGAAGCGTCGCAATAGTGCGTGGCTCATTCCCCGTGTAAGCCTGGTTAGCGTATTCCTTCCAGACCGTATCGCGCACATAGTGACTCTTGTTCTCAATTCCGCAGTGTTTGCGGGTATGGGTGTTAAGATCGGCAGCGCCAATCTGATCGCTTGGGCTGCTGGTGATGACGAAGGCGAATTCCTTGCTGAGATGGGCGCCGACAAGATCGAAAATATCGCGGCGGATGCAGGCAACCTGGCGAACGTGGGGGAAATCAATCCCCGCCGCATCGGTGTTGGGATCGAGGCCGGGGAGTCCGGATCGTTGCTTGCGGGACCCAGCTGAAGGGGTGGGATGGTGGTGACGCCTTCGTCGTCGACGTGCATACCGAGGCGGTTCGCTTCGGGGACACCGATGTTGGACGGGGACCGCCTGGCCGACATCGCGGTCCTGCGGTCCTCGCCGGAGCCGTTCGGAGCACGAGCGTCCGGCGGTGGACTCGCCATCGGACGCTGCGGTATGACAATGTTATCCGTTATCGGTCGGGGCTTGGAGGCGTGACGGAAGAGGAGTGGGCGTCGTGGTCATGCGGGGCAGGCGGCGGTCGAACGGTGGGCGGAGATCCTGACACAGATGGAGGGTTCACCGAGGAGTGAGACCGCCGGTCTGGGCCACGGCGGCGCAGTAGGGAGCCGGTACCTGCTGGACGAGGAGATCGGCCGCGGTGGCATGGGCACGGTGTGGAGCGGGATCGACCGCAACACCGGGGCGCGCCGGGCCATCAAGATCCTCCATCCGGAGTTCGTCGAGGATCCGAAAGTGGTGTCCCGGTTCGTACGGGAACGTGCCGCCCTCCGCAAGGTGCGCCATCCGAACGTCGTCACGGTGCACGATCTGGTCGTCGAGGGCGACCGGCTTGCGCTGGTACTGGACTTCGTGTCTGGCGAGAACCTGTCCGAGTACCGGCGGCGGAAGGGTGGGACACTGCCGTCGGCCGAAGCGGCCGACTTGTTGTGCCAAGTCTGCGCGGCCCTGGTCGCCGTGCATGCGGCGCAGATCGTGCACCGCGATGTGAAACCGGCAAACGTGCTGCTGGACGACGGTGATCCGGAGGCGCCAGTACGCCTGGCGGACTTCGGGATCGCACGCCTGTTCGACGGCACGGCGCTCACCGCGACCGATGCGCTGCTGGGCACGGCCGCATACCTTGCCCCCGAGCTGACGTCCGGGGGCAAGGCCGGGCCGCCCGCCGACGTCTACGCGGTCGGCATGACGCTGTACGAGCTGGTCGTCGGCAAGGCTCCGTTCACGGGCGGACATCCGATTGCGGTGCTGCGGCGGCACGACGAGTCCCGGATCCGGCGGCTCGACGGCATCCCCGACCAGATCTGGGATCTCGTTGTGGCCTGCACGGCCAAGGACCCGGCAGTACGAATCGGCACGGAGGACCTGGCCGAGCGACTCGCCGAAGCGGCCGCCGAGCTGCGCGAGGTACCGGCCCTGCCGCGAACCACCGAGCAGACCTGGGAGCTGCTCTCGGACGACCCGATTCCAGAGATTCCAGATGGTCCGATCCCGGAGGCTTCCACTCGCGAGGATCAGGCTCCGGTCACCCGGATAGACGAGCCTCGTCCTGCCCTTCGCCCTCGCCGTCGGCGGCTCGTCGCGGCCGCCACCACTGCCGCCTTCGCAGTGCTGGCAGTCGGGGCTGCCCTGCTGGTAGACGGTTCGTTGTTGCCCGATAGACCGCACGCCAGCACGACTAGCAGTCCCACAGTCGGGGCGGTGCCCGGCTCGACGGGAACGGGTGGCGCATCCGGCGCGCCGCGAGGCTTGGGAGCGACGGGAGGTCCAGGCAGTGCCATCCCGACCCCCGGAGTCTCGGCGAGCCCTGGAGCAAGCCTCGCACCCAGTTCACCGAACAGCCCAAGATCTCTTGGACCGCATCCGAGGCGAAGCACCACTCCCCCCCGAACCCGGCTCCAGTGGTCCTGCGGCCCGTCCTACATGTACGACTCGTATCCCCAGGGGTACATCACGTCCTGTATCGCCGCCCGCGACGGAACAGTCTCCCTCAAGGCCACCGCCACGAACGTCTCGCCCCAGTATGGAAACATTCGCCTCTACCTCACCCTGCAGAACACCCAGACCGGCGCGACCTACGCCAACTACACCAGCCAGATCTGCGGGGCCGGTACCTGCACCTACTCCATCGACGTAAGGCCGCCGCACGGCTCCTGGCAACTGCTGTCCCAGGCGGAATTGGCCTACAACAACCGGCCCCCCGGCAGAGGCAGCACCAGCCCGCCCGTGTCCAACTGATCCCATCCAGCCCAGGCTACGGGCGTGCTCGGCGGCCGCGGCGGGCCGCCCGGGAGCGTACGGCCTTGGCCGGCGGAGGGGCCAGGTCGGGTGTAGGGGCCACGCCGAGTGCCGACTGTTCGACCGCCTCGCGCTGATCGCCGAGGCCGACGAGGAGGTTGATCGCGTGCGGGGCCAGGACCTGGATCACGCCGTGACCCTCGCGGCCGAACACACCGGCCGTCTCCAGCACCACGTAACCGTGGATCATGCTCCAGAACTGCCCGGCGACCGTCGCCGGCTCGTCCGGCCGGATCCGCCCGGCCGCCATCGCGCGGCGGACCACCGCGACCAGCTGCTCGTAGGCAGCGTTGACCTCGGGCATTATGGTCGGGGTGCCCTCGGCGGTGAGGTCGTGTCCTATCGACGGGGCGGCTCCGGGGCCGGTGATGCCGAACATGAAGCGGTAGCACTGCGGGTTGGTCAGCGCGTACTCCCGGTAGGCGAGCCCCAAGGCGAGCAGGTCAGTGATCGGGTCATCGGTGCGAGGCACCTGTTGCAGATAGTCGCCGAAGCGTACGAACGCCTCCCTCATGAGCGCCTCGTGCAGCCCCGCCATCCCGCCGAAGTGGGTGTAGACCGCCATTGTGGACGCCCCGATCTGCGCGGCCAACCTGCGGGCATTCAGGGCCTCCGGCCCCTCCTCCTCCAGCAGCCGCATCCCGGCGTCAATCAGCAGCTTACGCGGTCCCATCCCAGGACCAGTGTGTCATGGGCGCACCAGCAGGCGCTGCTGCGCACTGACGCTGGAAGTGCGCCCTGCGGTTCCGCCGCTACCGGCACCTGGACGAGCGGGACATCGCCGACTTCCACGCCGACCGTCTTGCCCGCCCCCGGCGAGACCTTGAGAAGTTCGGGAGGTCCCTTGGCGGCGAGCCCAATCTGGAACGGGTAGCGAGCGGCGTCAGATATCAGCCGCCGTTCCATATACCGAGAAGTTCGTACACCCAAGAGCCGGCCGGAGGTGGCGGTCGGAAAATGCTGTCAGTGGACCGTGCGGGTGCCGAAAAGCTCATCCGTGGCCTTTGACCTGCAGGTTCTCCAAAACAGCTGAGGACGACAGCACGGACGCGCCACGATGACTCATCATGCTGCCGCGACTGCCCTATCTGGCGCTTTCGAGCGTGTTCACCTTGATGCGGCTGCTGCCGATCAGTGACACCGACAAGGACATCGAGATCCTCACCCTGCGCCACCAACTCGCCATCCTGCAGCGGCAGACCAGCAAACCGCGTCTCACCCGGGCAGACCGTGTCCTGCGGTAAACGACCCGGCCGGCCACCGACCCGCCGCGCGATCCAGTCCCTCATCCTGCGCCTGGCGCGAGAGAACCCCAGCTGGGGCTACCGCCGCGTCCACGGTGAGCTCACCACGCTCGGCATCACGGTCGCCGCCTCCACCGTGTGGGAGATCCTCAAGCAGCACGGGATCGAACCCGCGCCGCAACGCAACCACCACACCTGGGCAAGTTTCCTCCGCAGTCAAGCACACGCGATCCTGGCGTGCGACTTCTTCACGGCGACCACCCTCACCGGCGCGACCTACTACATCTTCGCGGCCATCGAACACGCGAGCCGCCGTATCCGTGTTCTGGGTGTCACCGCCCATCCCACCGCGGAATGGACCACCCAGATCGCCCGGAACCTCATCATGGATCTCCACGACGCTGGCGCCACGGTGAAATACCTGATCAGGGACCGTGACAGCAAGTACAACCATGCGTTCGACGCCGTCTTCGAGACCGAAGGTATCCAGATCATCCCCACTGGGATCCGCATCCCGCGCATGAACTCGATCATCGAGCGGTGGGTTCAGACGTGCCGACGCGAGCTTCCTGATCGAACCCTGGTCTGGAACCAAGCCCACCTGTTCCACGCACTCCGCGAGTTCGAGTCCTTCTACAACCAGCACAGGCATCACCGTGCCTTGAACGCCGCACCGCTTCGACCGACGCCCCAGCCGCTCAAAGAAGCAGGCCGACTCGGTCAGCTTGACATCCGCCGACGAGACCGGCTCGGCGGCGTCCTCCACGAATACCAACATGCCGCATGACCTGCACGGACGTAATTCTCGGCACCCGCAGGCTGGTCGAGATCCTGCACGATGCGGATTCGGCGGACCGCCAGGAGGTCTACCGCCAGCTCGGACTACGGCTGACGTACGACCCTGGAAAACAAGAGATCCGGGTCGAGGTAAACCTCCACCCGGATCAACTAGTGACCGTTCGTGATCGCTACTATGGAGTAACGGTGCGTGTCCGAGGGGGGAACGAGCCCGTTTCCCCAAAACCGATCACCTTCGGTGACGTTCTGTCTTTCGCTGCTCGGAACTAGGAGTTCCTACATGTGCGGTCGGTACCGGTCCGAGGGCGATCACTACCGATCGCACATGTCCCGTGACCCCGGTCGCTTTCGTGCACAGCATCAAGCTCGGTTAGATGTTCAGAGTATCTCCGGTGTAGCTCAGCGAGCTGGCACACCGTGACGTTCGCCATCGCGCCGGCGGTGTGGACCTGGCATGCTCAATCGAGCACCCGGCGGGTGGACCCACCTCCAGGTTTCCATCGATCTCAGGGCGTTCAGATGGCCCGGACCGGTTTGTTTGCTCCTCACGCGTGGCGTCCCCGTTGTGTGGTGGACTGCGGTCCGTGGTCTACCCGAGGCTGACCGACCGTCAGGTTGAGATCCTGCGCTGGATAGCTGACGGCTGCCTTGAGCGGTCGTGGCCGGATGAGACGCACAAGAACACTGCTCGGGCGCTTCAGGGCCGCGGCCTCGCCGAGGTCAGCCGCAAGCGCAAGGTCTGGACAGCCACCATCACCGAGGCCGGCAGGTACTACCTAAAGCACGGCACGTACGAGCCGAAGCCTGCAGTCGAGGCCGGGCGGTACGAGGCTGAACAAGCCCGCGGTTGGACGAGGCGGATAGCCCCCGCTTCCGACGGCCCTCCGCCAGACGCCACTGCATCCGCCATGAGGCGCGTTGCTCACCGACCCCGACGCGCCGAGGTCAAGCAGACGAGGCGGGAGATCAAGGAGACGTACATGCGCTACAAGGTGGTGGTCACGCGGATCCAGGTGGCCGAACGCTTTGTCCGTGCCACGGGCGAGGAGGATGCCGCAGCCAAGGTGCAGGCAGAGTTCGACCGCCCATACGGGTACTTCGGCTCATGGAAGACGACCAGCTCGGAGATCGATGTGATTGAAGCTGAGCAGACCACAGTGATCGGGCCGACACACCTGTCGAACGAAGGACCGCTGCTGCTCAGCATCAAGGATGCCGCAAAGGCACTCGGTATCAGCTACTCGACCGTCTACCAGATGATGAATCAGGGTGACGTCGAGTGGGTGGCGATCGGCTCGCGCAAGTTCATCTCCCGCGAGCACTTGATGGAGTTTATCAAGGCCAACACGCACAAGGGATACTACGTCGCGCGATGACGGCTATCGGCGGACCATTTCGAGTGCCGCCTGCGACGTCCGCGGCGTATCCGCAGGTCGCCAGGTCCAGGGCGTCCGCGTCCAGGTCCGCGAGCACGCGCTGGAAGGTCTGCTCGCTGGGCACCACGTACCGGCCGAGCAGGGGATCACGGCGTGCGCCGATGCGCTCCAGAACCTCCTGCGAGGTCCGCGCCGCCCACTGCCAGATCGCCGCGACGGAGTCGTTGCCCACCACCAGCGTCGCGCACGCCGTCTGCACCTGGACCACCGGCAGCGGATGCCGCAGACCACGCCGACGACGACGATCCGGGACCTGCCCAAGCCTGCTGACCAGCGACGACTCCGTGCGGGTGGTTTCACGGCCGGGCGGACCGGCGCCCGGGGCACGCCCACGCGGATCGGTCACCAGCCGTGCCAGCGCTTGCCCAGCCTCAGAACAACAGAGCCGGACGATCACTCCACCAGCGGCCCGCTTGAAGCAGGCCAGGCTAGGTCATAGCCTTGCGGATCGCGTCACGGGTCCGGTCGACCACTGACGCCACCGAGCCGACGGTGACGTTCTTGGACGGCGACTCGGTACCGGGATGCGGGTGGGTCGGCGCTATCGCCTCAGCGATCTTCACCGCGGCGACCATCCCCTTCAGCTGTTGCGGTGTGGCCTTTTCGGCGATCTTGGTGAACTCCACTTGTTCCTCCTTGGCCGCGTGCGCCTCCACCGCCTTGCGTAGACGCTCCAGAAGCGGTTCGAAGTCCGCCGAATCCGCGTCGAGCCGCTCCAGCTGTTGCAGCAAGGTTTTGGCCGCCCTCTCCTCCTTCAGCCGTGCCCCGATGATCCGCGCGCCGTTGCCGATCGCCTGACGCGCGAACGGGTGCACGATCTCCTCCTCGGCCGTCTCGTGCACCGCCAGCAGATACCGCAGCCTGTCGAACGCCGCCGCACGGTTCTTGCCCGTCGCCTT
>JAOPYM010000127.1 GCA_025964615.1 Actinomycetes bacterium | reverse complement strand
TCGCGGCCTCTCCGGTGGACTGGGAGATGTCCCAACCGTGCGTGACGACCTCCAGCAGGTTGAGCTGGAGGATGGTGCGCGCCGGCGCTTTCCCGAACGCCGCGGTCACCTCGCCGTCCAACAGCCCGGGAGTGCGCCATACCGCGATCGAGGGAGCCCCCACCCGCTCGGTGAACATGGCCACCGGGTCGCCGACCCGGCGGCACGTGGCGATCAGATCATTGACGAACTCCTCAGTGGCCCCGGGACCGGCCTCGACCTCGCCCGCAGCCATCGCGCTCAGCAGGCGGCCCGAACCGAAGGTGTGGTCGAGCAGCCGGAGCAGCTGCCATTCGCCGCACGGGGTGGTGTTCTCCAGCTCGCTCTCCTGGACGACGGCGATGCGCTTGGCCGTCCACGCGTAGCCGTACTCCAGCAGCTGGATGATGTCGTTATCGTCCACGTGGCCTCCCCTTACCGAATACAAACGTTCACTTGTACAAACAATAGTAGGTACAAGGAGGTGGCATGTCAACTACTCCGACCGGTTCCGGCGGGCGCTGAAGGCTGGGAGCGAAGCGGCCTGTCACCGGTGCGGGACCACTTCGGTCCGGGTCAACCATCGACGAGGTCATCGGCACAACCGACGCCATCCTGGCCGGCCGACGTTGGTATGACGTAGCGACGCGCAGGCACGACGGCAGCGCGGGAATCTACGGCGGAACCTGGACCGGACCGGTCTTCGTCATCACCCATCAGCCTCCGGCCGCCTCAGACGATCCAGCGGTCACGTTCCTGTCCGACGGGATCGGCAATGCCATCGCCACAGCCCGAAAGGCAGCCAACGGCAAGAACGTCGGTGTCCTCGGCGCCGAGACCGCCCGGCACTGCATCAACAAGGGCCTCATCGACGAGATCTTCATCCACCTCGCACCCGTGTTGCTCGGTGACGGCATCCGGCTCTTCACCGACCAAGGCGCCGGACGGGTCAACCTGGAAAAACTCAGCGTCGCCGAGTCCGGCCAACTCACCGACCTCCGCTTCCGTATCCGGAAATAGCAGCAGGCAGGCTCTCCGCACCCAATCCCCTGCCGGAACCCGAGCCGATCCGCAGGTCACCATTCACCTACAGCGTGGATGCCCCGTCCTTCAGGGCGGGGAGGAAACGCGGCACTGACCTGCACGATTACCCCTGATTCGCCCGAGGTTTTCGATAGACTGTTCGTATGCCCCGGTACCGTCTTCAGCCTTCGCGTGCCCAAGAGCAGGCATTGGCGGAGATGTGTGCTCAGGCCCGGTTCGTGTGGAACCTCGCCGTCGAACAGGGCCGGCACTGGAAGCGAGGCCGGAAGTTCGCGCCGGGGTTCGCGGAGCAGTGCCGTCAACTGACGGAGGCGCGTGAGGCGTTTGCGTGGCTCGCTGCCGGGTCGGTCATCGTCCAGCAGCAGGCACTGAAGGACCACGCGCAGGCGATGGCGGGCTACTTCGGCGGCACTCACCGCAAACCCACGTGGCGGAAGGCCGGGCAGGATGAGGGTTTCCGGATTGTCGCGTTGAAGGCCGGTGACGTCCGCCGGGTGTCCCGCAACGTCGGTGAGGTCCGTGTCCCGAAGGTCGGATGGGTCGCCTTCCGCTGGTCGAGAGTGGTCCCGGACGGTGTGAAGTCCTACCGGGTCACCATGGACACCGCTGGACGCTGGCATGTCGCGTTCGCCGCGATCCCCGACCCGATCCCCGCACCCGAAACCGGCGAAGTCGTCGGCGTCGACCGCGGCGTCACCGTGTCCGCCGCGTTGTCCACGGGTGAAATGCTGAACGTCCCCGGCCTGTCCGCCGGGGAACAGGCGCGGCTGCTGCGGTTGCAGCGCAAACTCGCCAAGGCCAAACGCGGATCCAACCGGCGCAAACGAGTCAAGGTCCTGATCGCGAAGGTCAAGGCCCGCGAGACCGACCGGCGTAAGGACTTCATCGAGAAGACCACGACGATGCTGGCAAAACGGTTCGACGTGATCCACGTTGAGGATCTGAAGATCCGCAACATGACCCGGTCCGCGAAGGGCAGCATCGAGCAGCCCGGGACGAACGTCGCGGCGAAGGCCGGGCTGAACCGGGGCATTCTCGCCAGCGGGTGGGGTCAGCTCGTCGAACGGCTGGAGCACAAGGCACCCGGCCGTGTTGTCAAGGTCAACCCCGGGTACACGAGTCAGCGTTGTTCGGCATGCGGGATCGTGGATCGGGAGGCGCGCGAGAGCCAAGCCGTCTTCCGTTGCCGGTCCTGCGGATACACCGGCAACGCTGATGTTAACGCGGCTATCAACATCGCGGCAGGGCATGCCGTGACTGCGCGGGGAGGCCAGCCGTTGGGCAGGCCTATGAACCGTGAACCTCAACGGGTACTCCTTTCCGCCTAGCGGTCAGTGGTGCTGTTGGAATCCCCGGCGTTCACGCCGGGGAGGATGTCAAAGGACCTCGGTGATGTAGCGGCGGGCGAGGGTGGATATCACCTCGTGCCCGTCGGCGGCCCACACGTCGGCGTTGAAGATCTCGACCTCGATGTCCCCGGTGTAGCCGGTGGCGTCGACGGCCTCCCGCAGCGGCCGGAAGTCGATCACACCGTCGCCCATCATGCCCCGGCCGAGGAGCAGGTCGGCGGGCAGCGGGTTGAGGAGGTCGCAGACCTGGAAGCTCGCGATCCGCGCACCGGCTCGGGCGATCTGTGCGAGCACCTCGGGGTCCCACCAGACATGGAAGGTGTCGACGACCACCCCGACCGACTCCACCGGCCAGTGCGACGCGAGGTCCAGGGTCTGACGCAGCGTGGACAGGACGGCGCGGTCGGCGCAGTACATCGGGTGCAGGGGTTCGAGGGCCAGCCGTACCTCCGCGCCCCTGGCGTACGGCTCGAGTTCCTGTACGGCGTCCTCGACGCGGGATCGGGCTCCAGCGAGGTCCCGTGAGCCCTCCGGCAGCCCGCCGGCGACCATGACCAGGCAGTCCGTCCCGAGGGCGGCGGCCTCGTCGATCGCGCGACGGTTGTCGTCGAGCGAGGAGTCCAGGGCGGTCAGGGATCCGCCGCGGCACAGTGACGACACCCGCAGGCTCGCGTCGCGGACCAGCTTGGCGCTCTGGGTGAGGCCGTACTCGGCCACCTGCTGGCGCCACAGCCCGATCGCCGGGATCCCGGCCCGCAGGCAGCCCTCGACGGCTTCGGCGACGCCCCAGTTCCGGGTCGTCCACTGGTTCAGGGAGAGCCCGGCAAGGCGCGGATCCCCAGGCCGGGGGGTCTCGATCGAAGCAGGACGCCCACTGGGCGCGTCGACGGCCGTCATGCGCTCACCCCGGCGGTGCTCAGCACGGATCGCATGCGGGACTGCGCGAGCTCGGGGTCGGGGAACAGGCCGGCCTGGTCGGCCAGCCGGAACACCTCAGCGAGATGCACGATCGAACGGGCACTCTGCGCGCCGTTGACCATGACGAACCCGTCCTGGTGCCCGGCGAGCCAGGCCAGCAGGGTGATGCCGGTCTTGTAGTGGTAGGTGGGCGCCTCGAAGATCTTCCGGGACAGCGCGACGGTCGGCGTGAAGATCTCGTCATACAGCTCGCTCTGCCCGGCGTCGAGAGCGTGCAGGGCCGCCGCGGCGGCCGGGGCGATCGCGTCGAAGATGCCGAGCAGCGCGTGGCTGCCGGACGCGATCAGCGACGGGTAGTTGAAGTCGTCCCCGGTGTAGAGCTTGACCCCGGCGGGAAGCGCCGCACGGAGCCGTACCTCATGGGCGGCGTCGAGCAGCGAGACCTTGACCCCGTCAATGCGGGCGGCGTGGTCGCGAACCAGGTCAAGGAACGTTCCCGTCGCCTTGCGCAGGTCGGCCGTACCCCAGTAGCCCGCCAGCGCCGGATCGAACATCTCGCCCAGCCAGTGCAGGATCACCGGCCGGTCCACCTGGCCCAGCAGGCTCCTGTAGACGCCCTGATAGTCCTCCGGGGTCCGGGCCAAAGCGGCGAGCTGCCTGCTGGCCATCATGATCACCGTGGCGCCCGCGGACTGGACCACCTCGATCTGTTCGGCGTACGCCCCGATCACCTCGGCAAGCGAGGCGGCGTGCGGAACGTGATCGGTGCCGGCCCCGCAGGCCAGCAGGGTCGCCGGATCACCGAACTCGGCGGCCTCGGCCGCCGAGCGCCCGATCAGCTCGCTCGCCGCGGCCCAGTCCAGTCCCATGCCGCGCTGGGCGGTGTCCATGGCGTCCGCGACGCGGAATCCGTACGACCACAGGTGCCGCCGGAACCGCAGCGTGGCCGCCCAGTCGACCGCGGCCGGCGCGCCAGGGGTGTTGCCCGCGAGCGGGTCGGCGACCACGTGCGCCGCGGCGTAGGCGATCCGCGAGTACGGCGGCCCCTCCGGGCGGGCCCAGACGACCGGTTCGCGCATGCGGTACGGCACGAGCCTGCCTCCGGCGGTGGGCAGGGCGATCACAGGTCGATCTCCGTCACGTCGATGCGGCGGCCCTCGGCGGAGGAGCGCAGGCCGAGTTCGGCCAGTTGCACGCCCCGCGCGGCGGCCAGGAACGTGTGCGGGAAGGGGGCATCCTGCACGACATGCCTGATGAACAGCTCCCACTGGGTTTTGAATCCGTTGTCGAACAGGTCGTTGTCGGGGATCTCCTGCCAGTCGTCGCGGAAGGCGTGGGTGATCGGCAGATCCGGGTTCCAGACGGGCTTGGGGGTGGTGCTGCGGTGCTGGATCCGGCAGCCGCGCAGGCCCGCCACCGCGCTGCCGTGCGTGCCGTCCACCTGGAACTCCACGAGCTCATCCCGGTTCACCCGTACACACCAGGAGGAGTTGATCTGGGCGATCACCCCTCCCGCGAGCTCGAAGATGCCGTAGGCGGCGTCGTCGGCGGTCGCCGGATAGGGTCTGCCGCTCTCGTCGGTCCGCTCCGGGATGTGGGTGACCGTCCGGGCCGTGACGGCCTCGACCTTGCCGAAGAGGTTCTCCAGGACATACGACCAGTGGCAGAACATGTCGAGCGCGATACCGCCGCCGTCCTCGGCACGGTAGTTCCACGACGGCCGCTGCGCGCTCTGCCAGTCCCCCTCGAAGACCCAGTAGCCGAACTCACCCCGGACCGACAGAATCCGGCCGAAGAAACCACCGTCGATCAGCCGCCTGAGCTTCAGCAGGCCGGGCAGGAACAGCTTGTCGGCCACCGCGCCGTTCTTGACCCCGAAGTCCCTGGCCAGGCGAGCCAGGGTGACGGCCTGGTCGAGGGTCTCCGTGATCGGCTTCTCGGTGTAGACGTGCTTACCCGCCGCGATGGCCTTGGTGATCGCCTCCACCCGGGCCGAGGTGACCTGGGCGTCGAAGTAGATGGCGTTGTCCGGGTCGCCGATGGCACCGTCGAGGTCGGTGGTCCAGTTCTTGAGGTTGTGCCTCGCGCAGAGGTCGCGCAGCTTGCTCTCGCTGCGCCCGACGAGGACCGGTTCGAGGAGGATCCGTTCTCCGTTGGACAGCAGGACGCCGCCCTCATCGTTGATCGCGAGAACCGAACGGACAAGGTGCTGGCGGTAGCCCATGCGGCCGGTGACACCGTTCATCACTACGCCCAAGGATCGTGTGGCCATGAGATACCTCCGCTCGAAGAGCTGAAAGCGCTTTCAGCAAGCGCTTTCTGGAGTACCATAGATCTGTCTCACATACTGGTCAAGGGGGGTGCGCGCTCTTGCAGCAGCAGGTGACGCTCGACGACGTCGCACAGGCCGCGGGGGTGTCGCTCGCGACAGCGTCGCGGGTGCTCAACGGCACGACGCAGGTACGGGCCGAGCTCCGGGACCGGGTACTGGCCGCCGCCGCCGAGCTCGCCTACATCCCGAACGCCCACGCGCAGGCACTGGCCGGCGCGTCCAGCCGGGCCGTGGGCCTCATCTGCCACGACGTGAGCGACCCCTACTTCGCCGGCATCGCCAGAGGGGTGATGCGGGCGGCGACGGAACACAACCTCCAGGTCATCCTGGGCAGCACGCTCCGCGACCCGGCCCAGGAGATCGCCTACGTGAGCATGATGCGCGGCCAGCGGGTGCGGGCGATCCTGCTCATCGGTTCCGGATTCGAGGACCGCGACTGGCAGGAGGCCATGCGACGCGAATTGGTCCCGTACCTCACCGCGGGTGGCCGGGTGGCGGCGATCAGCCGGCACCCGGGGCTGCGCGTCGACTCGGTCAACCCGGAGAACCGTGCCGGGGCGGCCGCACTCGCCCAGGCGCTGGTCGCTCTCGGCCATCGCGACTTCGCCGTTCTCTCCGGGCCCGCCGCCCTCACCACGGTCGTGGATCGGCTGGCCGGATTCCAGGACACTCTCACCAGGTCCGGGATCGTGCTGGACCCCGATCAGATCGTGGAAGGCTCCTTCACCCGGGACGGCGGGTACGAGGCCGCGACCCGGCTTCTCCAAGCCGGGTTGCGTGCCACCTGTGTGTTCGCCCTGACCGACATCATGGCAGTCG
Organism: Actinomycetes bacterium; assembly: GCA_025964615.1. Taxonomy (GTDB): domain Bacteria; phylum Actinomycetota; class Actinomycetes; order Streptosporangiales; family Streptosporangiaceae; genus RYN-227. The sequence goes on along the minus strand of JAOPYM010000127.1, from coordinate 12,043 downwards.
GCGCCCTTGCCGCCTTCCGCGATCACGGCCTCACCGTGCCGGGCGACGTGTCACTTGCCGGCTTCGACGACATCCCCATCGTCGGTGATCTGACGCCACCGCTGACCACCGTGGCGATCCCGTTGGAGGAGCTCGGACGGCGCGCCATGACCATGGCCCTGCGGCCGGACAAGTCCACGCGAAGCCGCATCGAACGCGTTGCGGGCACAGTGGTCCTGCGCGCCAGTACCGCTTCTCGGTCGGCTCGCAGCTGATCCCGACGAGCGGAGCATGGTCGATGCGGCCAACGCCACCTCAGCGGGCCTGGTCACGTTCGGCTCCTTGGCGTTCAGCTCACAACACAGGCGGGATCAGGCGATCCGGTCGAGTGATCTGTTGATGGCGGTGTGGACCGCGCCGAGCAGGGTGGCATGGTCACCGAGGGCTCCGACGGTCACCTCGGTGTCCCACGCGAGCGCCTGGATGGTCCGCCGCACCTCAGGCACGACCAGCTGGTTCTGCCCGACGCCGCCGCCCAGGACGATCAAGCCCGGATCGATGACGGCGAGGACCGCCACGGCAAGGCGCCCGATGTCACGGGAGTGGCCGTCGACCATGCGGCGCGCATCCGCGTCACCGCGAGTCGCGGCGTCGAAGAGCGCCTCGGCGTCTTCGGGCGCCGGCCCGGAGTGGCCGGGCCAGGAGGCCGCGCACCGCTCCATCAGCGCGTCCGAACCCAGGTACTCCTCCAGTCCCGCGCGCTGCGGGGACGCGCTCGGCGACCACGGGAAGGGCATCATGGCCACCTCGCCCGCCGCACCGTGGGCGCCCCGCAGCAGCTTGCCCCCCACCACGATGCCAACGCCGATCTTCACGCCGATCTGCAGGTAGACGAACATCTGCTGGTCGCGGGCGACACCGAGACGGTGCTCGGCGATCGCGGCGCAGTTGACATTGTTCTCGACGGCGACCTCGACCTCGGCCGGCACCGGGAGCATCGTCGTGAGCTGCTGGACGCCGTCGAGGAGCTGGCTGTCGCGCTCGCCCGGCGAGGGCAGGGTCGGGGCCGCGATCACCACGTCGCGCAGCATGCCGCTGCCGTCGCCGACCTCGGCACGGACCTCCTCGGTAAGCTTGATCGCGGCGGCCGCGGCGGTGTCGGTGACGTTGCGGCTGCGGGTGGGCAGCGGTTCGGTACGCGAGCTGATCTGGCGGCCGTCGAGCGTGTGGGCGGCCACCCTGACGCGCGTCGCCCCGACCTCGACACCCAGCACGTGACCGGCCGCCGGCGACAGGGAGTACAGGACGGCGCTGCGGCCGGTCGGGCCGCGTGATGAGCCCTGGCTCTCCACCAGGTTCAGCTTCGACAGCTCGGCGATGGCCGCCGACATGGTGACCTTCGAGAGCCCCAGGGCCTCGCCCAGAACCGGTCGCGTCGCAGGATCGCCCACAGCGAGCGCGCGCAGGACCGCCCGGGCACTGTCGGGCAGTTCATGACGTGTAACTGTCGGCGATGTGCTCATCGGCCCTCCTTGTCGTCGGGTGGCCGTACCAGAAAGGTCGCCTGGCAGGCCTTGTGGCGGTGCTCCGAGTTCGGTAACTTAACGAACGTCTGACTCTTCCGAGTTGACGGCGGGGCTGCATACAGCCGAACCGAACGCTCTGCGGAACCGAGGATAGCCCTTGATAAACGGCAACAGTCGCATGGCGTCGGCTTTCGGCGGAGCCAGGTGCTCCTGTTGCGGGCGCGTCGAGGCCAAGCCAGATTGCCGACGCGGGTCGGCGGGAAGTTCGGTGACCGACACTATGCGACCGTCTGCAATCCGAAGAAGCACTACCAGCGGGTTCGTCGTCGGCATCGACGTCGGGGGAACGAAGACCCATCTGGCCACCTCGGGTGGCGGGGTCATCGTGCGCGAGCAGGTTGTGCGGACCTCCACCTGGCGGACCAGGTCCACGCGCCAGAACGCGGCGGCACTGGCGGGCCTGGTGCGCGAGCACCTCGGCGACGAGGCGCTGAGCCTGCCGCTCGCGGTGGGCGCGCACGGCTGCGACAGCACCGCGCAGTGCGTCGCGCTGGAGCTGGAACTACAGGAGTACGTCTCGGCGCCGGTCCGTGTGGTCAACGACGCCGAGCTGATGCCCTGGGCGATGGGGGTCTCCGGTGGCATCGGTGTGGTCTCCGGTACGGGCTCGATCGCGGTCGCGCGGGACGAGCGCGGGCGCCTCATGACCGCCGGCGGCTGGGGCTGGATACTCGGCGACGAAGGGGGCGCGTCCGGAATCGTCCGCGAGGCGGTCCGGGCGGTACTCGCCGAGCTCGACCGCGGGCTGCCACCCGATCCCCTCACCTCGCGCCTGCTCACGAGCTTCGGCGCCACCGACGGCGCCGAGCTGGCCATGGCCCTCAGCATGTCGAGCTCCGCGGACATCTGGGGCGGTCACGCCGGCGAGGTGTTCGCCGCCGTCGACGAGGGATCGACGGTCGCTCAGCGAGTGGTCGACGAGGCCGGCACCCAGCTCGCCCTGCTGGTCGAGCGCCTGCTCGACCGGGGGGTCCGAACCGACCAGGTCGTCGCGGGGGGCGCCGTCATCGTCGCGCAGCCGCGGCTGCGCGACCGATTCCTCGACGCGCTCAAGGAAAGCCGCCCCGGCATCACGGTCTCCATCCTCGATCGCCCACCAGTCGTCGGGGCGATCGCGCTCGCCGCGGCCGGCTCAGCACACACCACCGAATTCCTCACTCCGGAGGCCACATCATGAAGCTCCCTGTGCACAACGCTCCCGAAGACCGTATGCTCCCCTCCCGCCGTGTGATCCTGATCGGCGGCCTGGCCGCAGGTGCGACGGCGCTGCTGTCGGCCTGCAGTGTGACCGGCGCGTCGCAGCAGAAGGGCGGCTCCGGCAGCGGCTCTGGAGTCGTCAACGCCCTGTTCATGCAGCAGGCCGGCTACACCACCAGCGACGTCACCGCGATGACCGCCGCGTTCGAGAAGCAGAACCCGAACATCAAGATCAAGCCCGTGTTCGTGGCCTATGAGGCGCTGCACGACAAGATCGTGACCGCGGCCGCCGCCGGCACGTACGACGTGGTGCTGATCGACGTGATCTGGCCCGCCGAGTTCGGCAATAAGTCCATCGTCGCCGACCTGACCTCGCGCTACCCCGCCGACTGGCAGTCGTCGATGCTGGGCGGCGCGCTCATCACCGCGGAGTACGACAAGAAGTACTTCGGCGTGCCGTGGGGCGTGGACACGAAGTTCTTCTACTACAACAAGGCGCTGCTGGCCAAGGCCGGTGTCGACCCGGCGACCCTCGGCACCTGGAGCGGGGTGCTCGACGCGGCCCGGACGCTGAAGAAGACCGGCACCGTGAAGTACCCGCTGGCCTGGAGCTGGTCACAGGCCGAGGCGATCATGTGCGACTACGCCCAGCTGGTCGGCGCCTTCGGTGGCACCTTCCTCGATGCCTCAGGAAAGCTCGCCTTGAACCAGGGCGGAGCCGTGGACGCACTGCGCTGGATGCGGCAGACGATCGTCGACGGCCTGACCAACCCCGCGTCCACGACCTTCCTCGAACAGGACGTGGAGAAGACGATGAACAACGCCCAGGCGGCGATGGGCATCAACTGGACCTACTACCTGGGCTCGTCCAACACCCCCGCGAACTCCAAGGTGGTCGGGCAGATCGGGGTCCTGCAGACCCCGGCCGGGCCTACGGGCAAGCGCCCCGGCGTCAACGGCTCGATGGCGCTGTCGGTGTCGGCGGGCAGCAAGAACCAGGACGCCGCGTGGAAGTACGTCGAGTGGCTGACCAGCGAGGCGCAGCTCGACAAGTACGCGAAGGAGGCCCTGCCGATCTGGAAGACCTCCTACACCACGCCGTCGGTCGTGCAGAGCTCACCCGAGACCTTCGCCGCCGCGGCCAAGCAGCTGGACGACCTCATCGTGCGGCCGCAGGTCGTGAACTACAACGGCATCTCAAAGATCATTCAGGTCGAGCTGCAGAACGCCCTGCTCGGCAACAAGACCGCTCAGGCGGCCCTGGACGACGCCGTGAAGTCGGCGGCACCTTTGATGGCGGGCTGATAGTTGGCCATCACGCGAACTCGGAACATCGACGCGCCGCCGGGGCCTCCCGGCGGCGGCGGGGGCCGGTCCCGGCGGCCTGCCGGGCAGGGCAGGCTCGCGGCGCTGCTGCTGCTGCCCGCCGGGATCGTCGTCTTCGGCATCATCGTCTATCCGGTGCTGCGCACCGTCCTGATCTCCTTCTTCAACGTCGACAGCGCGGTCGCGACCTCGACGCCGTTCGTCGGGATCCGCAACTACACCGACATCGTCGGCAACAGCGACTTCTGGTCGACCATGGGGCGCACCCTCTACTTCACGGTGGTCTCGACGGGTTTCGAGCTCCTGCTCGGCCTGGGACTCGCGCTGCTGATGAACGCACCGCTGCGGGCGCGCTGGCTGCTGCGGGCGATCGTGGTGCTGCCGTGGGCGCTGCCGACCGTGGTGAACGGCGCCATGTGGCGTGGCGTCCTCAACGCCCAGTACGGCTCGCTGAACGCGCTGCTGACGCAGTTGCACCTCATCTCGGACTACCGCTCCTGGCTGGGCACGCCGGCCAGCGCACTGAACATGCTCGTGGTCGCCGATGTCTGGAAGACGACCCCGCTGGTGGCCTTCTTCCTGCTCACCGGGCTCCAGTCGGTCCCCCGTGAGATCCACGAGAGCGCCCGGGTGGACGGAGCCGGGGCGGTGCGCACGTTCTGGTCCATCACGGCGCCGCTGCTGATCCCCAGCGTGGCGGTGGTGCTGATCCTGCGCACGATCGAGGCCTTCAAGGTCTTCGATCTCGTGTACATCCTCACCGGCGGGGGTCCGGCCAACGGCACGCAGACGATCGCCTACTTCACGTACGTGCAGGCCTTCTCCGATCAGCGGTTCGGGTACGGCTCGGCCCTCGCGGACGTGATCGTCGTCTGCATCCTGGTGCTGTCGGCGGTCTACCTGCGGGCGCTTCGCCGCAACGAGATGAGTCTGATTTGAAAGCGAGCAGGCGGTACCAGATCTTCGTCCATGTCGCGGCGGTCCTCGTCGCGATCGTCATCCTGGCGCCGTTCGCCTGGATGCTGACCGCCAGCGTCTCCGATCCGACATCGCTGATCACCCGGCCGTACCACTGGATCCCCCGGCACTGGGACTTCAGCCGCTACACCCAGATCTTCCAGGGCAAGGGGCAGGACGTCGCCGGCGCGTTCCGGCAGTCGGTGATCAACTCGACCATCGTCGCCACCGGAACGGTGGTCATCTCCATGGGCGTCGGGATCTTCGGAGCGTACGCGTTCGCGATGCTGCGCTTCCGGTTCCGCAGGCTGACAATGATGATCTTCCTGACCACCTACATGCTGCCGCCGATCGCGCTGCTCGTACCGCTCTATCTGATCATGAGCTCGCTCGGGCTCCTGGACAGCGACCTGGGCCTGATCATCATCTACTGCTCGTACGTCACCCCGTTCGTGTTGTGGATCTTGAGTAACTACTTCCTGACGATCCCGGCCGAGCTGGAGGAGGCGGCGCGCGTCGACGGCTGCTCCCGGATGGGCGCACTGTTCCGGATCATCCTGCCGGCGGCCAGGCCGGGCCTGTTCGCCACGATCATGTTCGCGTTCCTGCTGGCCTGGGACGAGTTCCTCTACGCCCTCATCTTCACCTCGACCTCCGTTTCCAAGACGATCCCGGTGGCCATCGCGGACTTCACCGGCCGTTACAGCACCGACTTCGGCCTCGTGGCGGCGGGCGGGCTCATCGCCTCCGTGCCACCCGTCCTGCTGGCCATCGCATTTCAACGATTCGTCGTCGGCGGGCTCTCCGCCGGAGCAGTGAAGGGATGAACATCTATGGACTACTACAAGGCCGTCGCCTCCCAGCCTGAGAACCTCGCCACCTCCGCTTCGGTGGTGACCGCGGCGCTCGGCCGGCTTGATCTCGATCCTTGGCGCAGCGGCGTGCTCGCCGTGGCCTCGATGGGCGCCAGCGCGCACGCGGGGCACGCGCTGATCCACCGGCTGAGCCGCGCCGGGCGCCGCGCGGTGAACGTCGACGCCTCCGATCTGCTCTCGCTCGGCGCGGACGCGAACGTCGCCGACAGCTATGTCTTCATCTCCGAGGGCGGCTGCAGCCGGGAGACGATCGAGGCGGCGGCACTCATGCCGGCGGGCGCGCGCCTGGGCCTGACCAACGCGCCGGGCGCGCCGATCTCCGGTGTGGTCGACGCCCTTGTGGGGTTCGGGCACGGCGAGGACAGCCGGGTCTACACCGTCGGGTACACCGCGACGCTGCAGGCATTCGGCCTGCTCGCGACCGCGATCGACGGCCGGGACGCCGGTGACGACTGGGGGCGCCTTCCCGAGCTCGTGGACGGCACCCTGAACGAGCTGGCCGGCGCCTCCGCGCGCGTCGCGCCGGCGCTGAGCAAGGCCCGTTCGATCGACTTCGTCGGCTCGGGTTCGTCACGGGCCTCGGTCGCCGAGGCGGCGCTGCTGTTCCGGGAGTCCACCCGGATCTCGACCACGGCGTTCGAGACCTACCAGTACCTGCACGGCCCGATGGAGTCACTGACCCGCGAGCACGCCTGCGTGGTGTTCGGGGAGGGACGTGAGGCCGCCCTCGCCCAGTATCTCGCGCGAGCCGGCGTGACGACGGTGCTGATCACCTCGGAGCCGGTGCCGCAGGAGGAGGGGCTGTCCGTCCTGCCCATCCCGCTCGCACCCGACCTGTCCAGGTCGATCCTGCAGATCCTTCCCGCACAGCTGATCGCCGGCGACGTCGCGCGCCTGCTCGGTCTCGGCATCGACGGATTCCTCTATCACCAGGACGACACCAAGATCGGTCAGTAGCCCCTCTTGACAGCGGGGAGCAGATCACATCACCTTCAGTTGTTGTCGGAAAGCGCTTTCCAACAAGGAGCCGAGCATGGAAGTACAGCATCACCGCTGGTCAGGAGCCCTTTATGTGGACGGCCACTTCCGGCCGCCGGCGGCCGGCGGCAGCCTCGACGTCCGCGACAAGTCCTCGGGCGAGGTGTTCGCCGTGGCCGGCAGCGCGGAGGTGCCCGATGTCGACGCGGCCGTCGGTTCGGCGGTCGTCGCGCAGCGGAGCTGGGCCGCCCGCGGTTACGCAGAACGGGCGGCCGTCCTGCGGCAGGTCGCCGGTGCCCTCGAGCGTTCGGCGGAGTTCCGCGAGCTGATCATGCGGGAGACCGGCTGCATCGGCGGCAAGGCGGACTACGAGATCTCCGCGGCGGCCGCCGAGCTCATGGAGGCCGCCGCGCTGGCGTCAAGGCCGACGGGCGAGGTTCTGCAGTCCACCCACGCGGGCCGTTTCTCGATCTCCGAGCGCCTGCCGGTCGGCCTGGTCGCGGCGATCACTCCCTGGAACTTCCCGCTGGTCCTCGGCATGCGGGTCATCGCGCCGGCGCTCGCGCTCGGCAACGTCGTGCTGCTCAAGCCGTCCCCGGAGACCCCCGCATCGGGCGGGCTCGCGATCGCCGCGCTCTTCGACGAGGCCGGGGCGCCTCCGGGCATCCTGCAGGTGCTGCCCGGAGGCGAGGAGGCAGGCCGCCGCCTTGTCGAGCACCCCGACGTGGCGATGATCCACTTCACCGGCTCGACGAAGGTCGGGCGCGACATCGCCCGTACGGCGGGATCGCTGTTGAAGAGGACCTCGCTGGAGCTCGGCGGGAACAACGCCCTCCTCGTACTCGATGACGCGGACGTCGAGCAGGCCGCCATGATCGGCGCCTGGTCGAGCTTCCACTACCAGGGGCAGACGTGCATCAGCGCGGGCCGCCACATCGTCGACCGGAAGGTCGCCGACGCCTACACACGCGAACTGACCGCCCGCGCGGCGGCGATCACGGTGGGCGATCCCGTCAAGGACGGGACCGGGCTCGGCCCGATGATCAACGATGTGCAGGTGCTGCGGGCGCGCGGGCTGCTCGACGCGGCGGTGGCGAAGGGCGCCAGGGTCCTGACCGGCGGAACCAACGACGGCCCGTTCTTCCGGCCCACCGTCGTCGTCGACATCGACCAGGGTTCCGGGCTGTGGACCGAGGAGATCTTCGCCCCGATCGCGCCGATCGTGGTCGTCGACGGCCTGGAGGAGGCGATCGCACTCGCCAACGACACCGGCTACGGCCTCGTGGGCGCGGTGATCGGCTCGGACGTGCACCGGGCCACCGAGGTGGCCCGCAGGCTCAACTCCGCGATGGTGCACGTCAACGACGCGACACCACAGGACGAGGCACTCGCCCCGTTCGGCGGCCTCGGGCAGTCCGGCCTCGGCGGGCGATCCGGGGGCGACTCGAATCTCGAGGAGTTCACCGAGAAACGCTGGCTGACGGTCTCATCCGTCCCTGCTCAGTACCCCTACTGAGATGGCGACCGGCTCGGCATCGGCCGAGACCCAGCGGCTGCGCCGCGGCGCACTCGGCCTTGTCGACATCGCCGCCGCCACCATGGCCAACATCGGCCCGGCAATGAGCTTCTTCTTCGGCTTCGCGTTCCTCGCGGCCACCGCAGGTGTCGCGTCCCCGCTGACCATCCTGGTCGCCGGCATCGCCATCGCGCTCCTCGGGAACACGCTCGCCCAGTTCTGCCGGGCCCTGCCCTCCACCGGCGGCTTCATCACCTACATCGGCAAGAGCTTCGGCCCGACGAGCGCCGTCACCACCGCGCTCGTGGCGGTGATCGGCTACATCATCGCGATGTCGTCGATCATCGCGATCTCGGGTGGTTTCCTGTCGATCGCGATCCAGCGCTACGCGCACATCACCGTCCCCTGGGGCGTGCTCACCGTGGTCCTCACCGGCCTCGCGGTGGTCGTCATGATCCGCGGTGTCGCGATCTCGACGAAGGTCGCCGGGGCGTTCTTCGCGTTCGAGATGCTCGTGCTCGTCGTCGTCTCGGTCGCGGTGATCATCCACCACGCCGGGCATCTGTCCCTGACGCCGTTCGAGCCCTCGCACATCAGCAACGGGCTGGCCGGCCTCGCTCCCGGCTTCCCGCTGGCGATCTACCTGTTCATCGGCTGGGAGAACTCGGCGGCGCTCGCCGAGGAGACCGACGACCCCCGGCGCAACGTGCCGCGGGCGATCTTCCTGTCCATCGCGATCATGGTCGTCAGCTACCTGCTCTTCGCCTACGCGACGGTCACCGGTTTCGGGTACGACGTCGGCAAGCTGTCGCAGGCGGACGTCCCGTTCATCTCCGTCGCCGACGGCACCCTGGGGGTACTCGCGTTCTTCGCCTACCTCGCGGGACTCACCTCGACGCTCGGCGCGCTCATCGCCGGGGTGAACTCCCAGGCCCGGCTGCTGTTCAACTCGGGCCGGGAAGGACTGCTCCTGCGCTGGATGGGGCGGGTGGACCCCGTTCGCCGTACGCCGGTCAACGCCACCATCACCTTCGTCGTGGTCTCGATGCTGATCCCCGGCGGATGGGCGCTCGGTCATGTGATCGGCGGCACCACCGGGCATCTGTCCGCCATCACGTTCTTCGCCGAGTCGGGGACCATGGGCACCATCCCGGTCCTCGTGGTCTACCTGTTCACCAACCTCGCACTGCCCGTCTACTACCGCCGTCACCGGCCTGAGGAGTTCTCAGTCGTACGGCACGGTGTGCTGCCCGCGGTGGGCGCGATCGTGATCATCGTGCCGCTCTACTACCTGGCCAAGTCGGGCCAGGCCGCCCCCTACAGCTGGTACCCCTGGGCCTCACTCGCCCTCGTCGCCGTCTCGGCGATCTATGCCATGGTCCTGGTACGGCGCGACCCGGGTGTCGCCGACCGGATCGGCTCGATCCTCGCCGACGACGCAGAGCCCGCCACGCCTGTCGCACAAGGAGATCCGATATGACCGACCATCCGCTCGACCCCCTCAGCGCCGACGAGTTCACGGCCGGCCGTGAACTCCTGGCCGAGCACGGTCTGCTGGGCCCGCACACCCGCTTCGCCTACTTCGGCCTGGAGGAGGAGCCGAAGGACGCGGTGCTCGCCCACCGGCCGGGAACGCCTCCCGCGAGGTCACTGCGCGCGCTGCTGATCGACGTGGTCTCCGGCGAGCTCAGCGACGTCGTGGTCTCGCTCACCGACCGCGCGATCACCTCGCACCGGCCGCTCGACCCGGCCGTCGACGGGCAGGTCCCGATCCTGGAGCAGGACTTCGTCCGCGCCGAGGAGATCGTGCACGCCGACGAGGGCTGGCGCGCGGCCATGGCCAAGCGCGGGCTCACCGACGTCTCCAAGCTCCGGGCCTGCCCGCTGACCGCGGGCTCCTACGGTTTCGAGGACGAGCAGAACCGCCGGATGGTCCGCGTCCTGGCCTTCGTGCAGGCCGATGAGCACGATCTGGCCTGGGCCCATCCGGTCGACGGCGTCGCCGCGTACGTGGACCTCATCGAGGGGCGGGTGTTCAGGCTCGTCGACGAACTCGACCTGCCGGTACCCGCACAGTCAGGGAACTACGACGACCCGCAGGTCAGCGGGCCGCCCAGGACCGGGCTGCGGCCGATCGAGATCACCCAGCCCGAAGGACCCAGTTTCACCCTCGACGGCAACGCGCTGGAGTGGCAGAACTGGTCGCTGCGGATCGGCTTCGACGCCCGTGAGGGCCTCACCCTCCACCAGATCGGGTACGACGACGGGGGCCGGCGCCGCCCGATCATCTACCGCGCCTCCATCCCGGAGATGGTCGTGCCGTACGGCGATCCGGGGCCGACGCGGTACTGGCAGAACTACTTCGACAGCGGCGAGTACCTCGTCGGCCGCCTCGCCAACTCCCTGCAGCTCGGCTGCGACTGCCTCGGTGAGATCCGGTACCTCGATGCCACGGTCTCCGACGATCACGGCAGGCCCCGGACGATCAGCAATGCCATCTGCATCCACGAGGAGGACGCCGGGGTGCTGTGGAAGCACACCGACATCTTCAGCGGCTCGGCGCAGACCCGGCGGCAGCGGCGCCTGGTGATCTCCTTCTTCTCGACCGTCGGCAACTACGACTACGGCTTCTACTGGTACCTCTACCTCGACGGCACCATCGAGGTGGAGATCAAGCTCACCGGCATCCTGTTCACCTCCGCCTACCGGGGCGCCGACTGGCCGTACGCGACTGAGGTCGCCCCCGGCCTGGGCGCACCCGGGCACCAGCACCTGTTCAGCGCACGCCTGGACATGATGCTCGACGGCCTCGGGAACTCCGTCGAGGAGATCGACGTGCACGGCGTCCCGGTCGGCCCGGACAACCCGTACGGCAACGCGCTGACCCGTACCATCACGCGGCTGGGGACGGAGTCGCAGGCGGGGCGGCTCGCCGCGCCGGAACGCGGACGGGTCTGGCGGGTCGTCAACCCCTCGGTCACGAACGCGCTCGGGCAGCCCGTCGGCTTCACGCTCTTCCCCCAGCCCAACCCCACGCTGCTCGCGGACCCGTCCGCGCCGCTGTACGGTCGTGCCGGGTTCGCCACCAAGCACCTCTGGGTGACCAGATACGACCCGGCGCACCGCTACCCGGCAGGCGATCTCGTCAACCAGCACCCGGGCGGTGCGGGCCTTCCGCAGTTCGCCGCCGGGGACCACGACATCACCGACACCGACGTGGTGCTGTGGCACACCTTCGGGCCGACGCACTTCCCCCGGCCGGAGGACTGGCCGGTGATGCCCGTCGACCGGTGCGGTTTCACCCTGAAGCCGTCGGGGTTCTTCGACAGGAATCCGGCACTCGACGTGCCGGCACCCGCCTCCGGGCACTGTCACGCCGGGCCGTGAACCAGCGAGACACGGCGTTCGGCCGGATCGTGGCCGGTCACGACCACGGTGGCTCCCATAGCGGGGACGATCCGTGTCGGGACGCCGGAGGTGACCGGCACCATCGGGTCGGGCCGGTCGACCGCAGGGAAGTCGGGCGGGAACGGTGCGGCCTGCTCGATCAGCCGCTGGTAGAACTCCAGCCACATCCCCTGGTCAAAGGTGACCGCGGCGGTGATCCGGCCCTGATAGCCGTAGGCGGC
>JAOPYM010000114.1 GCA_025964615.1 Actinomycetes bacterium | reverse complement strand
CGTGGGCCTTGGAGAGTGTGTCCTCGGCGGACCCGTAGGCGTATTCGAAGACGCTGATGCCCATCATCGCGATCCAGGGCAGGATCACCATGAGCCGGCGGGGGTGGCCCAGGAGGTCCTTGTCCGTTTCACCGACTCGGTAGACGCGGCCCTTGCTGTCCTTGATCTCCTCATAGGAGACCGTCGTTGGATTGGAAGTCGTGGTCATGAAGACTCCTTGGCAGACGAGTACTGGTGGTGCCCCCCTGTAGCTCGATCTGTTCGCGCGGGTCGTTGCGGGCGCGCGTGCTAGGGCCAGGTCATGAGTGGTGGTCCTCCTCGTCGATGACTTCTGGGCCGCGGCCGCGCGGAGAGGTTCGGGTGGACCGCGCGGCCGCGGACAACAGGATCAGCCGGGCAGCAAGCCGGCGGTGCGCGCCCAGCGGTACTTCGCGCCGAGCACGGCGACCGGCTTCTCCGTGGTGTACGGGTACGCCGGGATGCCGTGGCCGAAGAGGTAGTCGCTGGCGCGCTCGACCTCGGTGTCACCAGCGAGGGAGACCACGACGGGCTTGTGGATGCCGAGTTCCCTGGCCTCTTCGACCGCCCGGACGACCAGCGCCGCGAAGACCATCGGCGGAGTCACGATCGTGTGCCAGTAGCCGAGGATCAGCGCGTGGATCCGGGGGTCCTCCAAGCCCAGACGGATCGTCGCCTCGTAGGTCGAGGGCGGCTCGCCTCCGGTGATGTCGATCGGGTTGCCGGAGGCGCCGAAGGGCGGGATGTACTCGCGGAACGCCGCGTCGAGGTCCGGCGGAACGTCCATGAGCGACAGCCCGTTGTCGCCGCAGGCATCGGACAGCAGCACGCCGGAGCCGCCCGCGCCGGTGATGATCACCACGTTCTCGCCCTTCGGCGTGGGCATGGCCGGCAGAGCACGGGCGTACTCGAGCATGTCGTTGAGACCGGGCGCCCGGATGACGCCCGCCTGCCGGAGGATGTCGTCGTAGACCTTGTCGTCGCCGGCCAGCGCGCCGGTGTGCGAGCGCGCCGCGCGGGCGCCCATGGCGGTGCGCCCGGCCTTGAGCACGATGACCGGCTTGTGACGCGACACCTCCCGGGCCGCGCGGACGAACGCCCGCCCGTCCTTGAGGTCCTCCAGGTGCATCGCGATGAGCTGGGTGTCGTCGTCCTGCCCGAAGAACGTCAGCAGGTCGTCCTCGTCGATGTCGGACTTGTTGCCGAGCCCGACGATGGCGGACACGCCCATCTTGGACGTGCGGCTGAAGCCGAGGATGGCCATGCCGATGCCGCCGCTCTGCGACGTCAGCGCCACGCCGCCTTTGACGTCGTAGGGGGTGCAGAACGTCGCACACAGGTCTCGCGGCGTGTAGTAGTAGCCATAGATGTTCGGGCCGAGCAGCCGGACTCCGAGCCGCCGGCCGATCTCCACCACCTGGTCCTGGAGCTCGGGGTCTCCGCTCTCCGCGAAGCCCGAGGGGATCAGGACCGCGGCGGGCACCCCCTTCTCCCCCACCTCTTCCAAGGCGCCCGGCACAGACTTGGCCGGGATGGTGAACACCGCGACGTCGACGTCGCCCGGCACGTCCAGGATGCTCCGGTAGGCCTTGCGCCCGCAGATCTCGTCCGCCTTCGGGTTGATCGGATGGATCTCTCCCGCATAGCCCCCGTCGATGAGGTTCCGCATCACCGAGTTGCCGATCTTGCCGGACTCGTTGGAGGCTCCGATGACGGCGATGGCACGCGGCTTCATCAGCCGTTCCATCACGGCGAGGATCTCCTCGCGGGTGTGCCGGGGGATCTCGTCGGGGAGGCCGTCGGCGAGCAGAATCCGCACGTCCGCCGCCGTCGCGCCGTGCCGGCTCGCGAACACCGGGTTGAGGTCGATCTCGGAGAGTTCGGGGAAGTCGGCCACGAGTTCGGAGACCCGCTGGATCATGTCGGCGAGCGCGTCCCGGTGGACCGGGTCCGCGCCGCGGACCCCGCGCAGGATCTCGGCGGCCGCGATGTCGTCGAGCATCGACAGCGCCTCGTCGTGCGTTGCGGGCGCCAGCCGGAAGGTGACGTCCTTGAGCACCTCGACGAGGACGCCGCCGAGCCCGAACACGATCACCTTGCCGAAGGTCGGGTCGGTCGTCACTCCAATGATCACCTCTTGCCCGGGCGGCAGCATCTGCTGTACCTGGACACCGAGGATCTGCGCGTCCGGATCGTAGGCCTTGGCGCTGGTGATGATCTGCTCGTACCCCGACTTGACGGCCTGCGGCGAGTCGAGCCCGACGAGCACTCCCCCGGCCTCGGTCTTGTGCAGGATGTCTGGGGACACGATCTTGAGGACGACGGGCAGGCCCATCTCCACGGCCTGTGAGACGGCCTCGTCGGTGGAGGTGGCGATGTTCTCGGCGGGGGTGGCGATGCCGTAGGCATCGCAGATCCGCTTGCCCTCCGGCGCGGTCAGCGCGGTCCTGCCCTCGCCGCGGGCAGCGTCGATCACCGCGCGGACCAGGTCGCGATCAGGAACCATCCTCAGATCACTCCGTTCACTTTGAGAGAGGCGAGTTCGGCGGGCGGCAGGTTGAGCACGCCCCCATAGATCTGGTCGTTGTGCTCGCCGAGCAGCGGCGACCGCTCGATCTCGACGGGCGAGTCGGACAGCTTCAGCGGGCAGCCGACGGTCTTGAAGGATCCGCGCTCGGGATGGTCGACGGTCACGATCATCTCGTTGGCGGCGAGGCTCTGGTCCGCGATGAGCTCGCGGGTGGACAGGATCGGACCGCACGGGACGTCGTGGGCATTGAGCCGATCCAGCACCTCGCCCTTGGTGAGCTGGGCCGTCCACTCCTCGATGAGCTGGAACATCTTGGCGAGCTTGGGCAGCCGCGCCTCCGGCGTGCTCCACTCCGGGTCCTCGGCCAGCTCGGGCCGGCCGAGGAGCTTGGTGATCGGCGCCCAGCCCTGCGGCTGAACGATCACATAGACGTAGTCGTTGGGCCCGCCGGGGCGGCACTTGAGCGCCCAGCCGGGCTGGCCGCCGCCCGAGGCGTTACCGGAACGCGGCACCTCGTCCCCGAAGTCCTCGTTGGGGTACTCGGCCAGCGGGCCGTGCGCGAGCCGCTGCTGGTCGCGCAGCTTGACCCGGCACAGGTTGAGCACCGAGTGCTGCATCGCGACATTCACCCGCTGCCCGCGTCCGGTGGCCACCCGCTGGTAGAGGGCGGCCAGGATCGCCGCCACCGTGTGAATGCCGGTACCCGAATCACCGATCTGCGCGCTGGTCGCCAGCGGCGGGCCTTCCTCGAAGCCGGTCGTGCTCATCGAGCCGCCCATGGCCTGGGCCACGACTTCGTACGCCTTCAGGTGCGTGTACGGACCGTCACCGAAACCTTTGATCGAGGCGTAGATCAATTCGGGGTTGAGCTCGTGCAACAGCTCCCAGGTGAAGCCGAGCCGCTCGAGGGTGCCGGGGCCGAAGTTCTCCACCAGCACGTCGGAACGCTTCACCAGATCGGTGAACAGCCGCTTCCCCTGCTCGCTCTTCAGATTGAGCGTGATGCTCTTCTTGTTGCAGTTGAGCATCGTGAAGTACAGGCTGTCGACGCCGGGAACGTCCCGGAGCTGACGCCGGGTGATGTCACCGCCTGGTGCCTCCATCTTGACCACCTCGGCGCCTAGCCAGCCGAGGATCTGGGTGCAGGACGGTCCGGACTGGACATGCGTCAGGTCGAGGATCTTGACGCCGTCGAGGGCCTTTGCCATCGGTGCTCTTCCTTCTCACTTGTACATCGTCTGGTTCATGGTTCCGGGGGCGTACACGTCAGGGTCGATCCATACGTTGATCAGGGACGGCAGACCGGATTCGCGGGCGCGCTCCAGCGCGGGCCGGATGTCGCTGGGTTCTCGGACCTCTTCGCCGTAGCCGCCGAGCATCCGGGCGAACTCGCTGTAGCGCACCTCGCCGAGCGTGTTGCCGACCCGCTCGCGGTCCTGGCCGTATTTGACCGCCTGGCCGTAGCGGATCTGGTTCATCGACGCGTTGTTGCCGACGATTCCGACGAACGGCAGGTTGAAACGGACCAGCGTCTCGAAGTCCCAGCCGGTGAGGCTGAAGGCACCGTCGCCGAACAGCGCGACGACCTCCTTGTCGGGCCGGGCCTGCTTGGCGGCCATCACGAACGGCACGCCGACGCCCAGGGTGCCGAGTGGGCCGGGGTCCATCCAGTGACCTGGGGACTTGGGCTGCACCACCTGGCCGGAGAAGGTGACGATGTCGCCGCCGTCGCCGACATAGATGGAGCCCTCGGTGAGGAACTCGTTGATCTCATGGACCAGTCGATAGGGATGGATCGGTGTGGCCTCCGAGTGCAGCAGCGGCAGCCGCTTCTCGTATGCCTTCGTCTCCTCCGCGCGCAGCTCTTCCAGCCAGGCCTTCCGCCCGGCGGCGCCGTTGTCGGCCCGGCCGGAGGCGGCCTGGGTGACGGCCGAGAGTACGAGGTCCGCATCACCGACGATGCCGAGCCCGATGTCACGGTTCTTGCCGACTGTTCGGTAGTCGAGGTCGATCTGCACGACGGTCGCCTCCGGGGACAGCCGACGGCCGTAGCCCATCCGGAAGTCGAAGGGCGTACCGACGATCACGATCACGTCGGCGTTGGAGAAGGCGTAGCGCCGGGACAGCTGGAAATGGTGCGGAGCGCCGGGCGGCAGCGTGCCCCGGCCCGCACCGTTCATGTACGCCGGCACATTGAGTGTGCGCACCAGCTCAGTCGCGGCCTCGGTGGCCCGGCAGGTCCAGGTCTGGCTGCCGATCAGGATGCACGGCCGCTCCGCGTTCACCAGCAGATCGGCCAGCTTCTCGATGGCGGCCGGGTCACCCTGCTGGCGGGTCGACGCGCGGTAATGGCCGGCCTCGGGGACCCGTGCCTTCGCCATGGGGACCTGTGCGTCGAGCACGTCCCTGGGGATCTCCAGGAACGACGGCCCCGGCGCGCCGTTGAAACACTCGCGGAACGCCATCGACACCAGGTCCGCCACGCGTTCCGTGCTCGGCACCGTTGCGGAGAACTTGGTGATCGGAGCCATCATGTCGACGTGCGGCAGGTCCTGCAGTGAACCCATCTTGTGCTGGTTCAGCGCCCCCTGGCCGCCGATCAGCAGCATGGGACTCTCAGCTCGGAAGGCGTTGGCCACACCGGTGACGGCGTCAGTGGTCCCCGGCCCTGCCGTCACGACCGCGCAGCCGGGGGTGCCGGTGATACGCGCATGGCCGTCGGCGGCGTGCGCTGCCACCTGCTCGTGCCGTACGTCGATCACCTTGATGCCTTCATCGATGCAGCCGTCATAAATGTCGATGATGTGACCACCGCACAGGGTGTAGATGACATCGACGCCTTCGGCCTTGAGCGCCTTGGCGACGAGATGCCCGCCGGAGATGAGGTCGGTCGCCGGGGTGGCCGGGTCGGGTGAGGGGGCCATGTCCTGGGTCAACTCCTTGTGTTTGGGCCGGGCCTGGATCTCGCCAGACCCTGATTGCATACAGTCGACGGATACTGTATGAAGAGACTGTTACACGGCATGACTGAGATGTCCAGAGCGAGGTTTCAGCGAGGTTTCGATGACCGGCCAAGGGAGCGTGGGCAGGACTGATGGACCTTTTCGAACATCAAGCGAAGGAACTCTTCGCCGAGTACGGGGTACCGGTGCCCACCGGTAAGATCGCCCATACTCCCCAGGAGGCCCGGGCCATCGCGGCGGAACTCATCGCCGCGGGAAGCTCGAAGGTCGTAGTAAAGGCTCAGGTCAAGGCCGGTGGCCGTGGCAAGGCCGGTGGCGTCAAGCTGGCAGCTTCCGCCGAGGAGGCGGAACAGCTCGCCGGTCAGATCCTCGGTATGGACATCAAGGGCCACACGGTCCACAAGGTCCTGGTCGAGCAGGGCAGCGCGATCGCGCAGGAGTACTACTTCTCCTTCCTGCTCGACCGCGCGAACCGCACGTTCCTGTCCTTCTGCTCCGTCGAGGGCGGCATGGAGATCGAAGACGTGCCGCACGAGAAGCTCGGTCTG
>JAOPYM010000101.1 GCA_025964615.1 Actinomycetes bacterium | reverse complement strand
GCGCCGTACCCAACCGTTGAGCCGTCCAACAGAAGCTGTCGTTTCCCGCACCGAATCGAGATTCGGTGCGGGAAACGCCACGACTCAACGGTTGAGGGGGTGGCCGGAGAGGAGGGCTCGGGTGTTCTCCCAGCCTTCCAGGCGGGGGTCGAGGTACTTCAGGTCCTCGGGGGTGCGCAGGCGGTGCCAGCCGGGGGCCTGCGGGACGAGGCCGGGGCGGGGGGCTGCGGCGCGGAGGCGGGTGAGCGCCTCCGGGTCGTCGAGGATCCCGTCGGACAGTTCGGCGGCCAGTTCGGCGGCCAGCCAGGCGGGGAGCGGGAGGTCGGCGGCGAGGGCGACGAGGCCGCCGCCGTCGGACGGGCAGACCGCGGCCGGGGCGTGCGAGAGCGCGCGGAACAGCTTGCCGATCAGCAGGCCCGGCAGATCGGGGGCGTCGCCCGCCAGGATCACGGCTTGTCCGCCACCGAGCCCGTACAGGGCCTCGAACGCCTCGGTGAGGGTGGTGGCGGGCACGATCGGCGTACCGGGCCAGGTGATCGCCTCCAGCCCGCTCTCGCCGGGCGCGTGGATCAGGGCGGGGGTCACCAGGTCCAGGCTCGCGGCGACCTCGTAGGCGTCCTCCAGCATGGCAAGCCGAAAGTCTCCCGGGTCGATTCCCGGTGGTACGGCTCCGGTGGCCGGCACGGCCAGGACCGCCACGTGGCGGATGGTCAACCGGCGGCCTCCGCGACCCCGTTGGAACAGGGCGATTCGCCCTCGCCCGAGGCGGGGAACTCGTCCTCCTCGAACGGCAGGTGAGCCGCGGCGGCGACGCCCTCAAGATACCCTCGGGCCCGCTCGGCCTTGGGGTAGCCGGCCACCAGCTCCCAGAACCGGCGCCCATGGCCGGGTTCGAGGAGATGGGCCAGCTCGTGGACGAGGACGTAGTCGACCACCCATGGGGGCATCCCGCGCAGCCGGGTGGAGAGCCGGATGGTGGCGTCGTCAGGCGTACAGGAACCCCATCGGGTCCGCTGATTCTCCACCCAGCGGACGCTGGACGGGTCCGGACGCCCGCCGAGATGACGGCGGGACAGCTCGTGGGCGCGCTCGAGGAGGGCCTCGTCGCTGGGCCGCCTGCGGCGTTCCCGTTCGGCGAGCCGTTCCAGGATGGTGGCGACCCACTGTTCCTCCTCGGCTTTGGACAGCCGGGAGGGCACAAGGACGACCGTCTTGTCGCCATCACGATAGGCAGAGACGGTCCGCCTGCGTCGGGCGCTGCGGCGGACCTCGACGTTGGGGGGCACGGCAAGAACCGTACCCAAAATTTTGCGTTCTCCACAGGGGGTGGATCCTATTTTCCCAGGTCAGATCGGATTAATTCGTTCATCCCCAGATGTATCCACAGGTCATCCGCATGGTGTCCACAACAACACTCCATGACTTCCCCATGGTGTCCACAGGTTGTCCACAGGCCTCCGTTGACGGCCCACCTGCCCGCTCCTACTGTCGGGAGCCTGACGCTCCGCGCCACCTGCCGGGCCTTTCGACCGGGGAAGGGGATCGGCCGGGCCGGTGGCGCGGGGCTTCTTTACCTTCGCCCGGCCTGCCCATGGGATCCGCCGGGTACGGAACGTCTCAGGAAAAGAGACGAACCGAGTGATGAGACGGGTCCGTCGGTGATGAGGGCGATCCCGTCCGGGCGCCGGTCCACGATCAGCACTTCGGGCATGCCGTGGAGGACAGCCAGAGCCGCACGGTCAGGGTGACAATGCCCACGCCCTGAGATCGTTGTAGCGTAAACGACCACTTATCACGGACAATGGCGACGTGAGCGATCTTCCCATCCGCGCGGTGACGCGAACAGCCAAGCTAGCGAGCCTTCCCCTCGGTTTCGCCGGGCGCACCGCGCTCGGCATCGGGAAGCGCACTATCGGCAGGCCCGCAGAGATGGTGGCCGCCGAGATCCAGCAGCGCACCGCCGAGCAGCTCTTCAAGGTGCTCGGGGAGCTCAAGGGCGGCGCCATGAAGGTCGGCCAGATGTTGTCGATCTTCGAGGCCGCGCTCCCCCCGGAGATCGCCGGCCCGTACCGCAACATGCTGACCAAGCTCCAGGACTCGGCTCCCCCGATGCCGGCAAGCACCGTCCACCGGGTCCTCGTCGAGGGCCTGGGCGAGAACTGGCGTGACCAGTTCACCTCCTTCGACGACGGGCCCGCCGCCTCGGCCTCCATCGGCCAGGTACACAAGGCGGTCTGGAAGGACGGCCGCACGGTCGCCGTCAAGGTCCAGTATCCCGGCGCCGGCAAGGCCCTGATCAGCGACTTCAACCAGATCGCCCGGCTCGGCAAGCTGATCGGCGTGCTGTTCCCGGGTCTGGACATCAAGACGATTCTGGCCGAGTTGAAGGAACGAATCGTCGAGGAGCTCGACTACACCATCGAGGCCGAGTCGCAGACCGGCTTCCACAAGGCGTTCGCCGACGACCCGGACTTCTACATTCCCGAGATCATCGCGCAGTCGGGCAACGTCCTGGTCTCCGAGTGGATCGACGGCATCCCGCTCTCGAAGATCATCGCGGAGGGGACGCAGGAACAGCGCGACCACGCGGGCCTGCTCTACTGCCGGTTCCTGTTCTCCGGGCCCGCGCGCTGCGGCATGCTGCACGGCGACCCGCACCCCGGCAACTTCCGGCTGCT
This sequence comes from Actinomycetes bacterium, assembly GCA_025964615.1. Lineage (GTDB taxonomy): Bacteria > Actinomycetota > Actinomycetes > Streptosporangiales > Streptosporangiaceae > RYN-227. Next base: position 40,503 of record JAOPYM010000101.1, on the reverse strand, counting down.
CGAGGACGGGCGGCTCGGCGTCATCGACTTCGGCGCGGTCGACCGGCTGCCCGGCGGCTTCCACCGCCGTATCGGTGCCCTCATGCGCATCGGCACCCTGCTCGACATCGCCGACGTCGAACAGGCCCTGCGCGATGAGGACTTCATTCGCGAGGGGGTCAGGGTCGATCCGGAGGGCCTGCAGACCTTTCTGGAGCCGATCGCCCAGCCGCTCATCGAGGACACCTTCAAGTTCAGCCGGGAGTGGCTGCGCCGGCAGGCCGCCATGGTCACCGACCTGCGGCCGTCGAACGTGGTCCGCCAGCTCAACCTGCCGCCGTCCTACGTGATCATCCACCGGGTGGTCTCGGCCGGCACCGGCGTCCTGTGCCAGCTCGAGGCCGAAGGCCCCTTCCGCGGCGAGGCCCTCGCCTGGGTCCCCGGCTTCGCCGACGAAGACTGACCCCTGGGATATCCGGCCGTGCCCAGCACCGCCGGGTCCTCCGTTGAGTCGTCCAATAGAAGCTGGCGTTTCCCGCACCGTTTAGTCAAACGGTGCGGGAAACGCCACGAGTCAACGAAAGAAAGCGGGGCCCTCGAGGAGGAGGGCCCCGCTGTGCTCGGCCGGGAGCGCGTGCCCGGTAAACCATCCCTTGAAGACCGGGCGGCGCGCTGCTAGCGGGCGAGCAGGAGGCGGCGCAGGCGCAGAGCCCGAACCTGGGCATCGCGACGGGCGCGCTTGATGGCGCGGACCCGGACCGCCGCTTCGACGTTCATCTTGATCTTCCTGTCCTGGTCGCGTATTCGCTCCCGGGACAGTTCGACACTGAGCAAGCTCACCTTGCGCTCCTTGGCGGTGGGGGTGGCGCCACGGTGCGGCACCGGAAGGTCGGTCTGGTAGTCGGTCTGGGAAGGGCATGGCGCCACCAGGCGCGTACGGGCCCGCCCTCGCGGGGCCCGCACGCCGCCTGACAGTCGGGTTCGATTCATCACGCAGCGACCTCGGCGTCCTTCCGCGGCCGGCCACGCGGCCGCTTCCGGGCGACGATCTCGCCCCGGACGAACAGCTCTCCGCCCCAGACGCCCCACGGCTCGCCGCGCTCGATCGCGCCGGCGAGGCAGGCCTTCCGGACCGGGCAGTCCAGGCACTGAGCCTTGGCCGCCTCCACGTCGGCGGGCGCCTCCGCGAAGAACAGCTCCGGGTCGGTCCGGCACGGCAGCTCGTCCTCGAGGGTGGTGAGGGCCAGCTCCTGCATCGGGTTCACCCCATTTTCCCTTCGTTGGATCTTCATGAGATCTCTGACGTTTCAGTCGGTTGGTGGTTCCGGCCAGGGATTCGCTGTTCCGAACAATCTGTTCGGGACAATCTGTTCGAGACAATCTGTTCGGGACAGCAAGAAGGCCGCGGATCCGATGTGCTGGATCCGCGGCCTGGGGGCTAACCGGTGTACTTAGACCGGTGGCCTCCAGGGGCACGGACCCGACACATCGCCATTGGCGACGTGGGCCGTGGTCGGCGCGATCGGGCTGGTGGCGGACAGTTTCCGCCCTCGCTCGACCTGGCTCTGCTGCGCCAGTCGCACGTCACGCATGCCTTCGCCGATGCCGTGAACTTCCACGGCAAGGGACGCGCGCATACCGACGGGCTTGCTTCCCAGCGCCGAGACGGCGGGGAAGGCGGGCGCATAGGCGAATGAGCCAAGGCAGGCGTCAGCCCAGGACATCGCACTCTCGAAGTTAATTCTCACCGGATCTGACACCACCTCTCTGGCTCTCGCGCTTCACGCACCGGGCGCTCTGCTGGCTGACTTGTTCGAGATGAAGCCTACGGGGGCCACCCGAAATCAATCAAGGTATTTTTGACCTGCGGTTTCGTGGTCAGTCCCGATCGGTGACCCGCACCAGGCCCTCCTGCATCACCGACACCACCAGATCACCGGTCCTGGTGAACACCTGGCCCCTGGCGAGCCCCCTGGAACCGCCGGCGAACGGGGTCTCCTGGGCGTACAGCAGCCAGTCGTCGGCGCGGAACGGCCGGTGGAACCACATCGCGTGGTCGAGGCTGGCCCCCATGGTGCGCTGGTCGCCCCAGGCCAGGCCGTGGTTGAGCAGCACCGTGTCGAGCAGGGTCATGTCCGAGGCGTACGTCATCAGGCACACGTGCAGGAGCGGATCGTCGGGCAGTTCGCCGTCCACCCGCAGCCACACCTTCGACTCGGGCGTGATCAGCGACGGGTCCTTGGCCGCCTCCCAGGTGAGCGGGGTCGCGTGCCGTACATCGAACGGCCGCCGCCGGGAGAACTCCTCGGCGAACTTCTCCCCGAACAGCGGAAGCAGCCGCTCCTCGCTGGTGGCCAGCGTCTCGGGGTCGGGCACTTCCGGCATCGCGGACTGGTGCTCGGGGCCCCGCTCCAGGCGCTGGAACGAGGCCGACAGCGTGAAGATCGCCTTACCGTGCTGGATGGCGGCGACCCGGCGGGTGGTGAACGACCGCCCGTCCCTGACCCGGTCGACCGTGTAGACGATCGGCACGAGGGGGTCGCCGGGCCGCAGGAAGTAGGCGTGCAGGGAGTGCACCGGCCGGTCCACCGGGACCGTACGGCCCGCCGCGACGAGCGCCTGACCGGCGACCTGCCCGCCGAACACCCGCTGCTGCCGGTCCTGCGGGCTGCGCCCCCGGAAGATGTCGTTCTCGATCTGCTCGAGATCCAGCAGATTCAGCAGTTCCTTCAGCGCAGTGCTCATCGGCTCACCCGGCTCACGGCTCGTGTCCACCCGGTCAGTGTCGCAAATGACCCCTTGTGCTCGCCGTCTCACCCCTGTTCGAGGGTCGTCACCGTGCCACCGGCGCAGAGCGAGAGCACCGCGGCGCCGTACCGCCGCAGTTTCACCGCCCCGACCCCTGCGATGCCGGTCAGCTGGGCGTCCGACAAGGGCCGGTTCTCGGCGATGGCCAGGAGGGTGGCGTCGGTGAAGATGACGTACGGCGGGACCTTCTGCAGCTTGGACACCTGGGCCCGCCACTCCCTGAGGTTCGCGAGCAGCGCCTCGTCGAGGTCTGCCGGACAGTGTTCGCAGCGGCCGAGCTTGCGTTCGATGGCGGCCATGAGGGGCCGGCCGCACACCCGGCAGGGTTGCGGGCCCTTGCTCGCGGGTCCGCGCCCGGCCCGGTCGACCCGGGCGGGCGAGTGCGTCGTGGTCTGCGGGGCGATGCCGTCGAGGAAGCGGGACGGGCGGCGGCTCTTGCGGCCTCCGGGGGTACGGGCCAGGGCCCACGACAGGGCCAGGTGCTCGCGCGCCCGGGTCACCCCGACGTACAGCAGCCGGCGCTCCTCCTCGATCTGCTCGGGGGTCTCCGCATAGATGATCGGGAGAGTCCCGTCGACGCAGCCGATCAGGAAGACCGCGTCCCACTCCAGGCCCTTGGCGGCGTGCAGGCTGGCCAGCGTGACGCCTTCGAGCGGCGGGGCGTGCTGGGCCTGCGCCCGCTCCTCCAGCTCCGCCACGAACGCGGGCAGACCGGCCTGCGGGTCCTCCGCGGCCATGTCCTCTGCGAGCTGGGCCAGGGCGGCCAGCGACTCCCATTTCTCGCGGGCCGCGCCGGTACCCGCCGGGGCCTGGTCGGTGAAGCCGCTGCCGGACAGGACGTGCCGTACGGTCGAGATCAGGCCCATGCCCTCGGTCTCGGCGTCGGAACTGCGGGTCGCGCCGCGCAGCCTTACGACCGCTTCGCGTACCGCGGGCCGTTCGAAGAAGCGCTCGGCGCCGCGCAGGACGTACGGCACGCCCGCGCCGGCGAAGGCCTGCTCGTAGGTCTCGGACTGGGCGTTGATCCGGAACAGCACGGCGATCTCCCGGGCGGGCACGCCGTTCTCGATCAGCTTTCTCGCCTTCCTGGCCACGTCGTCGGCCTCGGCGACCTCGTCGTCGTACTCCCCGAAGGTCGGCTTGGGGCCGTCGGCGCGCTGCGCGATCAGCTCAAGGCGCTGGATGCCCTTGGCGTGCGACAGGACCTGGTTGGCCAGCCCGACCACCTGCGGGGTCGACCGGTAGTCACGGACCAGTTTGACCACGGTGGCGTCCGGGTGGTCCTTGGTGAAGTTCAGGAGGTACGCGGGGGTGGCGCCGGTGAAGGAGTAGATGGTCTGGCTCGGATCGCCGACCACGCACAGCTCCTCGCGGTCCCCCAGCCAGGTGTCGAGCAGCAGCTTCTGCAGCGGGTTGACGTCCTGGAACTCATCCACCACGAAGTACCGGTACTGGTCCCTGACCTGCTCGGCCACGTCCCGGTTGTCGGTGAGGACCGCGGCGGTGAGCTCCAGCATCGCCTCGAAGTCCATCAGGTTGCGCTCCCGCCGGAGCTGCTCGTACATCGCGTAGACGCGGGCCACGTCGACCACCTCGGCGGGCGCCTTGCGGCCGGTGCGGGCCACCGCGGCCGGGTAGTCCTCAGGCCTGGTCTGGGTGACCTTGGCCCATTCGATCTCCCCGGCGATGTCGCGCAGCTCGGTCCGCCCGAACGACAGCCGGCAGGACCTGGCCGCGTCCGCCACCAGTGCGATCTTCGACTCAATGATCTTGGGCGGTTCGCCGCCGACGACCTTCGGCCAGAAGTAGGTCAGCTGGCGCAGCGCTGCCGCGTGGAAGGTCCGGGCCTGGACTCCCGGGGCGCCGAGGGCTCGCAGCCTGCCGCGCAGCTCGCCCGCGGCGCGGTTGGTGAACGTCACGGCCAGCACCCGCTGCGGCGCGATCACGCCGGTCAGGGTGGCGTACGCGATCCGGTGCGTGATGGCCCGGGTCTTGCCGGTCCCCGCCCCGGCCAGCACGCAGACCGGCCCGTGCACGGCCTCGGCGACCGCGCGCTGCTCTGGATCGAGCCCCTCCAGCACCGCGTCAGCGTCCATTTCGCAATCCTCCCAGGCTCCGGAATGTCGTGCGGACGTGAGATGTTGCTGTCTCTGCAAGCTTGAAGCCCGGATTGAGGAGTTTCGACCGATGTCCACCCCCACCACCGGTCAGCTGACGATGTACACCACCACATGGTGCGGCTTCTGCCGGAGGCTCAAGAGCCAGCTGGCCCGCGAGGGCATCCACCTGGTCGAGGTCGACATCGAGCAGAACACCGAGGCCGCCGAGTTCGTGATGAGCGTCAACGGCGGGAACATGACCGTACCGACCCTGGTCTTCAGCGATGGCACCGCGATGACGAACCCCAGTGCCAAGGCCGTGAAGACCCATCTGGAATCGCTCGGGGCGGCCTGAGCCGGGCCCGTTCTCACAGACCCCAGGCGCCGGGGAGGGGCCCGCCGTACCAGTGCTCGATGAGCTGGCGGGCTATGGAGACCTTCCCCGGCAGCAGGATCTCGTAGGCGCCCGCCGCCGCGAGGAGCTCCTCCCGGGTGTACCACTCGGCGTCGACGATCTCCTCCTGGTCGGGCTTCAGGTCCTGGCCGTCCGCGGCGAGGCAGAAGAAGCCCAGCATCAGGCTCTGCGGGAGCGGCCACGGCTGGCTGCCGAGGTAGCGTGTCTCGCCGACGACGAGGCCGACCTCCTCGAGGACCTCACGGGCGACCGCCTGCTCCAGGGACTCGCCCGGCTCCACGAATCCGGCCAGGATCGAACGCATCCGCTCCGGCCAGAGCGGGCTGCGGGCCAGCAGGATGCGGTCCTCCCCATCCCGTACGAGCATGATCACGGCGGGGTCGAGCCTGGGGAAGTGCTCGGTCCCGTCCACCGGGCAGCGCCGTACGTGCCCGGCGGCCACGATCACGGTCGGACTGCCGCAGCGCGCGCAGAAGCCGTTCACGGCATGCCAGTTCGCCAGCGCGACCGCGTGGGTGAGCAGCCCGGAGTCGAGGTCGCCGAGCAGCGCCCCGACGCGGCGCAGGTCGCCGGCCTCCGCGCCCTCGATGACCGGCAGCGGGCCGGGCACCGCGAAATAGGCCACCCCATCGCCGTCGACACCCAGCAGGTACCGGTCCCCCATATCGGGAGACGGAGGCACCAGGACCAGCGCCGGCATGTCCTCCACGCGGACGAGCGCCCGGCCCTCCTCGACGATCAGGACCCTGGTGCGCCGGTCCGCCCAGGCAGCGGCCACCCAGGCGTCATCGCGGCGGTGCTCCGCCACCCGGTCCAGCGTCCCGCGCGCCAGCGCCAGCCAGTCGAGTTCCATCTGGGCTCCCCCTTCGATCGGTCAATACCCGCCCATGGCACTCTAAGGGCGGTGCCGTCAACAGGAGGGAGCGGAGTGATCTTCATCGATCCGCCGCTGTGGCCGACCAGGGGTCGGGTGTGGTCGCATCTGGTCAGCGACGAGTCCTTCGAGGAGCTGCATGCGTTCGCCGAGCGGCTCGGCATGCCGCCGAGGGCGTTCGAGCGCGACCACTACGACGTGCCGTCGGAACTGTACGAGGCCGCGATCACACAGGGCGCCGAGCCGGTCGGCTGCCAGGAGCTGCTCGGCCGCCTCACCCGGGCGGGGCTCAGGCGCCCGAAGCATCCCCGAGGAGCATGATCTCGGTCCGCAGGTTGTGCCGGGCGGCCGACTCGAATCGGGCCCGCGCCGCAGGTGTGTGGAACAGGACGGGCAGTTCGAGGAGTCCGCGCAGCACCACGGCCCGGCCCGCCTTGAAGAACTCGTCGGGGACGAAGGCGTACTCCTCCCGTACGGCCGAGGCGTAGGCGGCGTAGGCGGCGGGCGGGGCGGCCAGGATCGCCAGGTCCGCGTCGCAGAGCAGCTGCCCGTTGCGGTCGCCGGGTGCGGGCGCGTGCGTGATGGTCAGCCGCACGAGCCGGGCGACCTCGGCGATCCGGGCGGGCGTCAGGTCGGTGTCGGTGAGCATCCGCTCCGCGAGGGCCGCGCTGCGCTCCTCGTTGTCGGCGCGCTCCGGGTCGTACACGGCGTCGTGGAACCACGCGGCCAGCCGTACCGCCTCCGCGTCCTGCGCGTGCGCGGCGAACTCGTCGACCAGGTCGAGGACCGAGGTCAGGTGCTCCCGGGTGTGGTAGCGGCGGTGCGGTTCGCCGTACCTGGCGACGAGGTCCTCGCCCAGGGCGCGCGCCTCGGGTCCGGTCAGCCGGGTCCAGCGCTCGACAAGATCCATGCATGCCATCCTGGCGTGTTCCCCGGCGCGGGAGCCAATCCCGCCACTAGGGTGACGGAGGGTTAGGCAAGGCTTACCTCACTTAGGAGGCCACGGTGCGGCTCACTCTGGTGGCGGGCAAGGTGACCGACTCGGTCGCGTCCGGATTCCTGCCCGCAGCGGCGCGGCTCGGGCTCGACATCACGGTACTCACCGATCGGCCCGACGACGCGTATGGGGACCTGCGGGTCCAGGGGTGTGACGTCACGGACTTCCGGGAGATCATCGAACATCTGGACGCCCCGGACGCGATCTTCTCCAACAGCGACCATCTGCAGGCCCCAGCGGCGCTGGCGGCGGCCTACGTGGGCCTGCCGGGCAAGGACTGGCGGGCCGCCACCCGGGCCAAGAACAAGGCGCTGATGCGGCGGCACCTGCGGGACGGGGTCTTCAGCTCCGACGCCGCGCACGTGCCGCGGGACGCGCCGTACCCGCTGGTCGTCAAGCCCAGGGAGGGGGTCGCCAGCGAGGACGTCTTCCTGGTCGGGGACGCGTCCGAACTGGCGGCCCGGCTCACGGGGACCCGCCCGATGGTCGCCGAGCAGTATCTGCCGGGCGCACTGCACACCCTGGAGACGCTGGGCGACGGGCGGGACCTGCGGATCCTCGGCTCGTTCCGGACCACGGTGTCCCCGCCGCCGTACTTCATCGAGGAGCGGCTCGACTGGGCGCCACCGCCGCCGGAGACCTCGCAGATCCTCGATCTGCTGGGCGAACTCGGCGTCGGGTTCGGCGCCTGCCACACCGAGTTCGTCGTCCACGAGGGCCGGGCCACGCTCATCGAGGTCAACTACCGGATCATCGGCGACCACTGCGACTTCCTGCTCTGTGACCTGCTCGGCGTCGACGTGTTCGAGCAGGTCCTCAGGGTCCACCTGGGGGAACCCCTCGGCGAGGCGTTCCCATCACTGGCCGGCGAGGCCACCGTGGACTATGTGATCGCCGAAAGGTCGGGCACCCTCACGCAGGCGCCAGGACACCTCGAAACCACCGTGAACGGGGTACGGATCACCTACCGCCCGCAGCGGGTCCCCGGCGACACGATCCCCCTGACCCACACCAACCGGGACTACCTCGGCACCATCCAGGCAATCGGCCCGGCCGCCGACCAGGCGATCAAGGAATTTCGCGCCACCCGCACCTGGGAAATCCGTTGACTCGTGGAGTGTCCTGCACCGATCCGGTGTTCGGTGCGGGAAACGCCAGCCTCTATTGGACGAGTCAACGGATGGGGGGGCGGGTGGTGGAGGCGCTGCTGCGGGAGGACTACGGGGGTCTGCGGCGGTACGTCTCGCCGGACGGGCTCTGGCTGAGGCTGGCAGGGCTGACCATCGGGCTTGAGCGGGCCGATCCGGGATTCCTCAGCGACTTCACCGTCCCGGCCGGCCCGACGATCGAGGAGGCCCTGCGGGTCGTGCGCCTCGTGGCCGATGCCCGCGACGACGTGGCCGGGTTCGAACGGGAGTGCCGGGAAGCGCTGGCCGCCACCGAGTTGCACGAGTCCGTCCGGCCCGTGGCGCGGCGGTCGGCGACGTACTACGACGCCCTCGCCGCCGGCACCGACCACCCGGTGCATCCCGCGTCCCGCTGCCGGCTCGGCCTGACGCAGGCCGAACTGCTGGCGTACGCGCCCGAGTACCAGCCGGTCTTCGCGATGCGCTGGGCGAAGGTCCCGCGCGACCGGGTGACCGCCGTGGGGGTTCGCCCGGACTGGTGGCCGGCCTCGGACGGCGACCACGACCTGTTCCCGGTGCACCCGCTGACGGCGAAGCAGATCGAGACGACCCCCGAGCCGTACCTCCTGGTGAGTCCCACCCTGTCGATGCGGACCGTGGCCGTCGACGCGCGCACCCACCTGAAGGTGCCGCTGACGGTCAGCACCCTGGGGCGGCGCAACAGGCGGACGATCGCGCCGGGCACACTGCGGGACGGGGCACTCGTGCAGCGGGTCCTGTCCGGGCTGGCGGGTGACGACGTGCTGCTGGCCGACGAGCAGACCTACGGTCACGCCGGCGACCCGCTGCTCGGCTACCTGGTCAGGCGGCTGCCCCCCGGGACCGCCGTACCCGTCGCGGCGCTCCTGGCCCGCACCCCGTCCGGTCCGTACGTCATCTCCACGATCACCGAAGACCTGGAGTCCTTCTTCAGTGAGTACCTCCGGATCCTGTTCGCCTGGAACGTCACCCTGTTCGGGCATGGCATCGCGCTGGAGACCCACCAGCAGAACCTCTCGGTGCTGGCCGCTCCCGGCGGGCTCAAACTGCTGATCAAGGACAATGACGCCGCGCTGCTGATGGGTTCCTACGACGTCGCGGACCAGCGGATGCTCACCGACGATCCGTCGGCGCTGGTCCGCATGTTCGTCACGATCACCCTGCACCTGTGCGCGGGCGCGCTCGCGTTCGGGCTGGCCGAGCGGGGACTGCTGCCGCTGCGCACCGGGCTCGGCCTGGTCGCCGACCGGCTCGACGAGGCCCTCGGCTGCGATCACCCGGTCCTGCGCGCCGGGACCCTGGATGCCGAGACGCTGCCGGGCAAGGCGATGGTCACCGCCGGGACCCTCGTCGACAAGGCCCGTACCGGCGCCGCGGACGTCAACAAGCACTACGGCCCGCCCGGCCCCAACTACCTCAGAGGTCGCTGATGCTGCTCGCCGATCCCCGCCTCGACGCCGGGCAGACCACGACTCGGTTGACTCATGCGGGGGTGGACTCCTTGGCGGCCAGGCAGATCCGGGCCAGGTCGCGCAGAGCGTCGGCTCGGCGCTCGTCCAGCGGCCGGTCGTCGCCCGGGTCGGCGGCGGCCAGGGTGTCGAGCACCAGCGAGAACAGCGGCCACTCGGCCGGGTTGATCAGGCTCTCGAACTCGTAGTCGTCCTCGTCCAGGTCGACGTTGCGGGCGAAGGTCGCCAGCGCGGCCTCGGCGGCCACCACGCCGATCCGCATCGCCAGTGCCGCGGGCTCACGCCCCAGGGAATGCGCACACCTTGTAGAACCCATGTTCGAAGCGTAGCGGCCAAGGCCGGCCGGTATCAAACGATTGATCGAACTTTTTCATGCGGTGGGGAGCCGTTCGAGCAGCGCGGCGAGCCCGCCGGAGTCGAGCAGGTCGGCGGGCCGTACCGTGACATCCGCCATGACGTAGTGGAAGGCCGCGCTGACCTGGTCCAGTGGAACGCCGGCGAGCGAGGCCCACGCCAGCCGGTAGGCGGCGAGCTGCACGGCGACGAAACGGGCCTCGTCGCCGGACGGCGGCGAACCGGTCTTCCAGTCCACCACCTCATAGCCGCCCCCCGCGACGCTGAAGACCGCGTCCATCCGGCCGCGGATCAGCCGGTCGGCGATCACCGTCTCGAACGGGACCTCGATGTCGAGCGGCTCCCGCGACGCCCATTCGGAGGCCTCGAAGCGTTCCTGCAGCGTCGCGAGGAACTCGTCGGGGGCGGCGCCCTCGTCGGCCGCTCCCGGCAGGTCGTCCGGATCGAGCAGCCGCTGCTGCCCCCATCGGGACTCCAGCCAGCGGTGGAAGGCGGTGCCCCGCCGGGCGAACGGGGCGGGGGGGCGCGGCATGGGGCGGCGGATCTGCCTGGCCAGCGCCGCCGGGTCCCTGGCGAGGGTCACCAGGGACGACACCGACAGGTTCGGCGGCAGTTCGACGGTCAGCCCGTCCCCGCCCCGGCCCCGGTCCCGTTCGGCGAGCAGCAGTTCCACATCCCGGGCCCAGGCCGACAGCCGCCGCCGGTCCGGCTCGTCGAGCCCCTGGTGCCCGATCCAGCCGGGCGTACGGCCCGTCATCGCGTCGGAGACAAGCCGGGCGCCCGCGGCGATCGCCTGGTAACGCTCGCCGCCCGGCGGCGACGGCCACGACGACCGCTCGGGCTCGGCGAGCAGCGGGTTGGCCGCATCCTCCGGCGGCGGATCGGCCCAGGCCGCGACCGGCCCGGCCCCGGCCACGCAGACCTCCCGGATCTCCGACAGGAACGGCGAGGGTTCGAGCGGCCTGGTGGCCGACCCCCACCGGTACCCGGTCGCGATCAGAAGGTGCGAGGCGCGGGTGACCGCGACATAGGCCAAGCGCCGTTCCTCGCGCAGTTCCCGTTCCCCGCAGGCCGCCTCGAACGCGACCAGATCGTCCTTCTCCAGGCCCGCCAGGCGGGGCAGGTCTGCGGCATCGCCGCGCAGCGGGAACGGCAGCATCCGCGGGTTCCCGGTCCACTTGGCGGACTTCTGCGGCGGGGACGGGAAGATCGAGCCCTTGCCCGGTGCGCCGCTGCGCATCGGGAGGTACGACAGGCCCGGTACGACGACGACCGGCCATTCCAGGCCCTTGGCGGCGTGCACCGTCAGCAGCTTGACGCTGTCGGTCTCCCCGACCCGGCCCGCCTCAAGCCCGAACTCCTCGGCCTCGGCGGCCTTCAGGAAGGCCAGGAAGGCGCCCAGCGTCGGATCCTCCGCGTCGCCCGCGAACGTCGCCGCCGCGCCCACGAAGGCGTCGAGATCGGCCCGCGCGGTAACCGGGTCGAGGCCGGACCTGGCTGCCACCTCGATGTCCAGGCCGAGAGTCCGCTCGACCTCGGTGACCAGGTCGGGCAGCGGCAGCCCGACCTGCGAGCGCAGGCTCCGCAGCTCGTCCCGCAGCCGCAGCAGCCTCCCGAACCCCTCCGGTGAGTAACGCTCCCGCTCGCCCAGGTCGTCGAGTGCGTCCACCAGGCTGCCGGTCTCCTGCGCCAGTTCGTCGACCATCGCCCGCAGCGGATCGGCCGAGCCGTCCGGGTGCGAAGGCTCCGGGACCGAGGGCGCTCCGCCGGGCGGCGAGACGTCCCTGGAGGTCGCGCGGGCCAGTTCCCGCGCGCGGCGGCCGAGGATGACCAGGTCGCGCGGGCCCATCCGCCAGCGCGGCCCGGTGAGCAACCGGGCCAGTGCGGCACCGGCCGTCGGATCGTGTACGGCACGCAGCGTCGCGACGACGTCCTGGACCTCGGGTACGGTCAGCAGCCCGCCGAGGCCGACCACCTCCACCGGGATGCCGCGTACCTCCAGGGCCTGCCTGATCAGCGCGAACTGGGACCGTTTGCGGGCCAGCACCGCGATGTCGGAGCACTTCAGCGGCTCCTCCCCCTGCTGCCCGTCAGGACCGGTCCCCGCGGCCGAGGTGTCGAGCAGATGGGCGACCCGGACGGCGATCCGGTCGGCCTCATCCTCGACGGTCTCGAAGAGCCCGCACTCCACCCGGCCCCGGCCGTGCCTGCCCTCGCCCGGTACCAGGCGGGGTACGTCCTTCATGTCCTGGCGGAGTTCGAACTGGATCCGGGCGGCCACGTCCAGGATGTGCTCGCCGTTGCGGAAGCTCTGCGACAGCGCCGCCATCGGCGCGGGGACCTCCGGCCGCAGCGGGAAGTCCTGCGGGAACCGCAGCAGGTTGCCCGCGCTGGCGCCGCGCCATCCGTAGATGGACTGGCACGGGTCGCCGACCGCCGTGACGGGATGCCCGCCGCCCGCGTGCACCGGACCGTACAGCGAACGCAGCAGCACCAGCTGGGCGTACGAGGTGTCCTGGTACTCGTCGAGCAGCACCACCGAGTAGCGGGACCTCTCGATCATCCCCACCTCGGGGTGCCGGAACGCTATCCGCGCGGCCAGCGCCATCTGGTCGCCGTAGTCCACGACCTCCCGCCTGGCCTTGGCCTTGCCGTACGCCTCGACCAGCGGCAGCAACTGCTCCCGTACCGCCTGCGTGGCCAGCACGTCGCGGTGCGGCTTCAGTGGCTTGGTGACCAGGGCGAACTGCCGGTCCAGCCACTCGCCGACCCCGCGCACGTCGCCGGAGCCCCGCAGATGCTCGGCCAGGTCGCCCGCCAGGTCCATCATCGCCTTGGTGACGAAGTCGGGACTCCACTCGATCCGGTCCATCGGCCCGTCGTAGGAGTCGATGACCCGGGACGCGATCTGCCAGGACACCGCCGGGGAGATCAGCCGCATGGTCGGCTCGAGCGCCTCGCGCAGCGCGTGGTCGCCGAAGAGCCTGGCGGCGTACGAGTGGTACGTCGACACGATCGGCTCCCCGTCGAAGACCGACTCACCGCCGAGCCGCTGGAGTTCCTCCGGGGTGAGCTGGTCGCGCAGCCCGTCGAGGCGTTTGCGCACCCTGGCCCCGAGCTCGGCGGCGGCCTTGCGGGTGAACGTCAGGCCGAGCACCCGTTCGGGCCGTACCAGACCGTTGGCGACCAGCCAGACCACCCGCGCGGCCATGGTCTCGCTCTTGCCGGAACCGGCGCCCGCCACCACCGCCATCGGAGCCAGCGGCGCCTCGATGACCCGCGCCTGCTCCACGGTCGGCGGCGGTACTCCCAGCCGCTCCGCCAGGTCCCTCGGGGAGATCATGCTCACGTGCCCACCTGGCCGCCCTCGTCGTGGACAGGGCAGCAGGAGCGGACCGGGCAGGTACGGCAGCCCTCGTTGGCGCGGGCCTCGAAGATCGGGTTGCCCATGCCCTCGGCGACCCGGTCGACCAGCTTCTTGGTCCATTCAGGGTCGTCCTGGTCGGCGGTGGGCTCCTCCTGGCGCTGCACACCGCGCGTCCTGATCCGGAAACCGTTGCCGACCTGCACCAGTTCGGCGCCGCCCGGCTCGATCAGCCCGTGCCGCTCGAACGCGCCGAGCATCACCGCGTACTGGTAGACGCCGAGCTGCGGATGGCGCGGCAGGTCCTTGTCCGGGACCGGGGTGGACGTGGTCTTGATGTCGACGATGACGGCACGGCCGAGCCCGTCCTTCTCGGCCCGGTCGATCCGGCCCTTGATGACCACCCGGCCCAGGTCGACCTTGAAGGACTCCTCGATGGCCACGATCTCCCGGGGGTTGTCCCGGTGCCAGGACAGGAACCGGTCGACCATCTTCTCCGCGGTCAGCCGCTGCTTGGCCGCGTACCAGGCACTGCGGAAGTCCAGTTCGCCCCAGATCTCGTCGAGCCGCTTGGCGACGTCGACCTCGTTGATGGCCTGGTCCTCCCCTGCCATCTCGGCCACCGCGTGGATCACCTTGCCCATGGTGCTGTACTCGTTGGGCCCGCCGTCCTGCGCGCCCACCGCCATGGTCAGCAGCCAGCGCAGGCCGCACTTCTCGAACGTCTCGACCTGCGAGGGCGAGATGGTGATCTGCTCCTCCTCGGTGAACGCCGGGCCGGCGTCCGACAGCGCGGTGATGGCGTACCAGCTGCGGGGATCGGCGCCCCGCACGTGCGCCCGGGCGAGCCGGGCCAGGTGCCCGGCGGCGGCCCTGCGCAGGGACTCGGGACGGGCCGGGTCGGTGATCACCGAGCGCAGGTCGGCGACCAGCGCGGGCAGCGACAGCCAGCGGGTCTTCTCGTCCAGGGTGGACTGCTCGGCGGCGCCGGGGAGAAGTTCGCCGAGGAACCGGGACGGGCGCTCCTCGCTGTCGCCGCCGCCGACGGCCGTGACGACCAGCCGTTTGCGGGCCCGTGTCGCCGCGACGTAGAACAGCCGCCGTTCCTCGGCCAGCAGCTTGGCCGACTGAGAGGCCCCGGAGACCTCACCGGTCAGCGGGTCCCCGCCGGACGCCAGATCCACGAGGTCCTCGATGCCGAGCAGCGACCCGCGCAGCCGCAGATCAGGCCAGACCCCCTCCTGGACGCCCGCGACGATCACGACGTCCCACTCCAGGCCCTTGGACCGGTGCGCGGTCATGATCCGTACTGCTTCGCCGTCCGGGGACCGCTCGGCCAGCGTGTCACCGGCGATCTCCTGCGCGGCCAGGTCGTCGACGAACAGCTCCGGCCCCGCGTGCGGCAGCCGGTCCACGAACCGGGCGGCGTGGTCGAACAGGGCCACCACCGCGTCCAGGTCCCGGTCCGCGGCCGCGCCCTTGACGCCGCCCCGGGCGCTCTGCTCCAGCCAGCCGTCGGCCAGCCCGCACTGTTCCCAGACCGCCCAGAGCACGTCCTCGGCGGAGCCGCCCCCGCGGGCGGCCGCACGGGCGGTCCGCAGCAGGCCGGCGATCCGCTCCGCGGGCCTGCGGACCTTCTCGTGCACGAGGATGAGGTCGCGGGCGTCGTTCAGCGCCGCCACCATCAGCTCGTTCAAGGGCCGGGGCGGGTGCGGCGAGTCCCGCTGGACCAGCGACTCCAGGTCGACCAGGGCGCGCTTGAGCCGCTTGAGCGCCAGCGCGTCGGCGCCGCCGAGGGGCCCGGTCAGCAGGTCCTCGGCGACCACCTCGTCCAGGTGGCCGCGTTTGAGCGCCGCGCGCAGCAGTTGCAGCAGGGGGCGTACGGCGGGTTCCTGCTGCAGCGGGACCTCATCACCGGAGACCACCACCGGCACCCCGGCCTGGCTGAGCGCCCGCCGCAGCACCGGCACCTGCCGTACCGCCGACCTGACGAGCACCGCCATCCGCGACCACGGCACGCCGTCGAGCAGGTGCGCCCGGCGCAGTTCGTCGGCGATCAGCGCGGACTCCTGGCTCTCGCTGTCGGCGATCACCACGTGGACCTCGCCGTCCTCGGCGCCGCCGGTCGACTCCAGATCCCGGTGCGCGACCATGCCGGGCAGCTTGCGGGCGATCCGCCGGGAGGCCTCCAGGACCACCGGTCCCATCCGCCGGCAGGTGCGCAGCGCGACGATCGGGGCGGGGCTCCCGTCCCGTGCGGGGAAGCGCTTGGGGAACTGCAGGATGGCCTCGACGTCGGCGCCCCGGAACCCGTAGATGGACTGGTCCGGATCACCGACCACGATCAGGTTCCTGCCGTCCCCGGCGAGTTGCTGGAGCAGGTACTCCTGGGCGGGGTCGGTGTCCTGGTACTCGTCGACGAAGACGATGTCGTACGCCTCCCGCTCCCGCTGCCGCACCTCCTCGTCGGTCAGCAGCGCGCCCGCCGCCCGCACCAGCTCGGCGTAGTCGTAGGACGGCACCGGGTCCAGGTCGAACCGCTCACCGTAGCGGTCCATGAAGTCGGCGATCGCCTCCCAGTCGATCCGGCCGTGCCGCCTGGCGAGCGCCCTCAGGTCGTACGGCCCGTATCCGCGTTCGGCGGACCTGAGGCAGAAGTCACGCAGCTCGTCCGCGAAGCCCCGCGTCGACAGCGTCTCGTGCAGGTTCGGCGGCCAGCCGGCCGCGCCGTCCTCCCGCTCGCCGTGCAGCAGCCGCCGGACCTCCAGGAGCTGCTCGGGACCGGTCAGCAGCCTGGGCGGCGGATCGTCCATGAGCACGGCGTCGCGCCGCATCAGCGCGTAGGCGTAGCTGTGGAAGGTCAGCGCCAGCGGGGTGCCGATGGTCCGGTGCAGGCGCGCGGTGATGCGCTCGCGCAGCTCGACGGCGGCCTTGCGGCTGAAGGTGAGGACCAGGATCCGCTCGGGGTCGACCCCCCGGTTCTCGATCCGGTCCACCACCGCCTCGACGATCGTGGTTGTCTTGCCGGTACCCGGACCGGCGAGCACCAGCATCGGGCCACCCGCATGCTCGACGACCCGCTGTTGCTGCGCATCGAGCAGTGGCGGGTGCGCCTTGGTGGTGTTGCCGCGGCGAACGAGACGGTAGGGGGCTTCTGGCACTGCAGACGATTCCAGCAGAAGATCCGCCGTACTCGGGCCACCGCGTCGGCATGTCGCGCTTCCGGTCTCGCCAGGTTGTCACCGGTTTCGGCGCGATACCGTCCAGTGATCTTCGGCGATCTCCCCGTCGAGCAGCCGGATGACCCGCCCGGCCCGCTCGGAGACGTCCTCCTCGTGGGTGATGAGGACGATGGTGCGGCCCGACGCGTTCAGCCGGTCGAAGATGCCCAGCAGCTCGGTGGTCGCGTGGCTGTCCAGGTTCCCGGTGGGCTCGTCGGCGAGGATCAGCGACGGCCCCGTCACCAGGGCCCGCGCGATCGCCACCCGCTGCTGCTGCCCTCCGGACAGTTCGCTCGGCTCGTGCTTGAGCCGGTCGGTGAGCCCGACGATCTCCAGTGCCGCGAGGGCCCTGCGCCGCCGGGCTGCCGCACTCACACCGCCGTACGCCAGCGGCAGCTCCACGTTCTGCAGCGCCGACATCCTGGGGACCAGGTTGTACGACTGGAACACGAAGCCGATCTTACGGTTGCGGAGCAGCGAGAGCTGGCGATCCCCGAGCAGTTGCACGTCGATGCCGTCGAGGAGGTAACGGCCGCTGGAGGGGATGTCCAGGCAGCCGAGGATGTGCATCAGCGTGGACTTGCCGGAGCCCGACGCCCCGATGATGGCCACGTAGTCGCCCGGCCCGATCTTCAGGGACAGCCCGCGCAGGGCATGCACCCTCGCGTCCCCGTCCCCGTAGGTCTTGGTGACGTTCACCGCGTCGATCACTGCGCTCATGGGCTCGCTCCGCTCGCCCCGAGGTTGCCTCCACGGTAAGCCGCGCCGGGCCGCGGGGACCTGAGAATCCCATGAGAACCGTCAGGAGGCGGCGGCGCGCTCGGCGATCTCGATGACGGCGTTGATCTGAACGTGGGTGAGGGTGAGGTCGGCGCCAACGGCGGCGAGAGTCTCGCGCTCGGAGAAGGTCAGCGGGCCGTCGATGAGGGCGATCTCCGCGGCCTGCTGCAAGAACCGCTCGCGGGCCTCAGGGGCAAGCTGTGCGGAGGAGCGGCCGATCTCCTGGCGGACCTCGTCGAAGGGCCGGACCAGGTCCGCGTCGAGCACGCTCTCGTCGTAGGAGCCGTCCCCCGCTGCACGGACCAGGGCGACGGTGCGCTCCCTGGCTCCGGTATGGGTGACGTCACCGGACCGCAGGACCTGGGAGATCGCAGTGCGCAGCAGCCGGGCCGGCACGGCGGCCAGGTCGGCGGCGGTCGGCAGGCTCAGCACGCTCAGCGAGTACCGACCGTGGCAGGTGTCGCACTCGACGAACTCGGGACCGGCCTTGGTCAGCGGGATGACCGGGATGAAGAAGAGCGTGAAGAAGCGCCGCCCCTGCCTCCTGCGATATTCGCGGTCCCCGCCGCAGCTCGGGCAGTGGAACAGCCCTTTGCCGATCGTGAAAAATACGACCCGCCAGCCAAAAATGATCAGCATGAAACCCTCCATCATTCCAGGACGAAGGCGAAACTATCCCACAGACGTCCTCAATCCGGGCACACGTTTGATCAGGTCCGCCGACGGCTATGCCCGAAGCATGCCGTTCGTGAACTGGCTGGCCACCGCCGGGCTACTGCTGTGGATCCTCTACGAGGTCGTGCTGCGGCACCACGACTCCGCCGAGACCGCGTCCTGGAAGGGTGGGCAGCCCGACCAGGGCAGCACCCTCCTGCTGATCGGGTCGTACATCGTCTCGACGGTGGTGGCGCAGACGCTCCGATCGCACGGCGTCGGGACAGTGCCGGTCGCCTGGCGCTGGATCGGGGTGGTCCTGCTCGCCGGTGGCCTGGTGCTGCGGGCCTGGAGCATGCGGATTCTCGACGCGTCCTACACCCGTACGCTCCGGACCACCGAAGGCCAGCAGCTGATCACGGCCGGGCCGTACGGCCGGGTGCGTCACCCCGGCTACACCGGCAGCCTGCTGGTCTGGACCGGTTACTGCCTCGGCATCGGGAGCTGGGCGGCGATGCTGGTCGTCGGCGCGCTGCTCACCGCCGCCTACCTCTGGCGCATCCGCGTGGAGGAGACGATGCTGGTGGAAGGGTTCGGCGACGAATACCGCGCCTATCAGGGGCGTACGGGACGGTTGCTCCCTCCGGTGAGGTGACATCATGATCGATCTGGCGGCCATCGAGGTCGAGCGCGCACGGATCCGTACGACCTATCTGCAGGAGGACAGGCCGGCCAGCTCGGCCCGGGGCGTACACCACTTCGCGCTGCTCTCCTCGGACGTGGAGCGTACGGTCCGCTTCTACCAGGGGCTGCTGGAGTTCCCGCTCACCGAGATCTTCGAGAACCGGGACTACAAGGGGTCCAACCACTTCTTCTTCGATGTCGGCAACGGCAACCTGCTGGCCTTCTTCGACCTCCCCGGCCTGGACCTCGGCCCATACCAGGAAGTGCTGGGCGGGCTCCACCACGTCGCCATCTCGGTGACCCGGGAGAGCTGGGAACACCTGCGCGGCAAGCTCGCCGCCGCCGGAATCGAATATCACATGGAGAGCAACGCCTCCATCTACTTCCGCGACCCCGACGGCGCCCGGCTGGAGCTCCTCGCCGACCCGCTCGGAGAGATGTACGGCAACAAGGTCATGTGACCTTCTTGGCGAGTCGCCAACAGGGTGGTTCACTGGAGATCATGATGACCTCCGCCGCCCCGACTGCCGCCATCCCCGGGCCCGGTTCGTTGACGTGGCGCTATCTGGGTGACTGGCGGCTGCCCCTGATCAGCCGCCGGGTGCTGCTCCTGCAGGTCGCCCACCCTGTGGTGGGCGCAGGGGTCGCGGACCACTCCGACTTCCTGCAGGACCGCTGGGGCCGGTTGCGGCGGACCTCACGTTCGCTTTTCGCGGTCCTCGGTCACAACGGTACGGAGGCCGGCCTGGCCGAGGCCATGAGACTGCGCGAGCTGCACAAGTCCATCAAGGGCGTCGACAGCAGCGGACGCCGCTACCACGCCCTCAATCCCGAGGCCTATTTGTGGGTGCACGCGACCCTGTTCGAGGGTGCGGTGGAGGTCCAGCGTCAACTTGGCCGCCCGCTCACCGACGCGCGACTTCAAGGGCTGTACGAGGAGTGGAGGGGGCTCGCCGGGGTCCTCGGCATCACCGACCGGCACATTCCCGCTTCGGTCGGGGACTTCGAGAGCTACTTCGCCGACATGGTCGACAACCACCTCGAGTGCAACGACACCGTACGGCTCCTGCTGAGGCTCGACCGGCGCCCCTTCCCTCCGCCGCCCAGCTGGCCACTGCCCGCGGCGATCTGGACAGGGTTGGCCACGCCGCCCACCGACCTCATCAGGATGATCACCGCCGGGACGCTTCCACCGGTACTGCGGGAACGGTTCGGCCTACCCTGGACCTCGGCCGACGAACGCAGACTGCGCCGCCTCGCCGCGGTCATCCGGACGATCGACCGCACCCTCCCCGATCGGTTCCGCACCTTCCCGACTCACAACCTCGCCGCCCCGCGTCAAGCGAGGTCATAGGGACATTCTTGGCGTGCGCCATGCTTGCTCGGTTTATGGGCATGCCGGCACAGGCCGCGTCCTCATGAGGCCTGTTGTCGGCTTGGATACTGGACCGGTCACGGGGCCCTGGCCTCGGTGTCCCCATCGGCGTGTGCGATCGCCCGCCGGAACCTGAGCCCGCGAGCACGCTGGATCCGGTACTGCCAGCGCCCTCGGGCATCCCGGGTCGTGGAGATCTGCTCGGCCTTGCGGAACTTCAGCCTGTTGTGGAACGAACAGCACGGGGCGAGCAGGTCGATGTCGGTCAATGGGTAGTCGCTGAAGTTCACGACATGGTCGATCTCGCACAACGTAGCCGGAATGTCGCACTCGGCGAACGCACAGGTCGCGTACAAGGCGTTCAACACCCGCCGCTGACCAGCGGTCACGAACCGGACCCTGTCACCCAGGTACAGCGGGATGCCATCGGGGCCCAGCATCAGCAAGGACACCCCGGCGTTGAGCGCGATCTGCCGGGCCCGCCCGATCGGGATCGGCGTCCCGTCGGCTAGCCGCGCCGACACCCGCCAGTTGTCCCCGAGCTCCTCCAACGGCCACACCGGGAACCCGCGCACCAACCCCCGCCCACCAGCAGACTCACCCACCGCATCGGACTCCCCGGCGGCCTCGTCGGCAGACCGCGCCCACTCAACGGACTCGGTCTGCGGCGCCCTCTCCCCAGCCTCCTGAGCAGCCCCCTGGGCGGCCTCAGGGGCGGCGTCCCGTGCAGAAGTGGTCTCCTGCTCCTCAAGCCGGATGACCAGGGTGGCGTTCCAGCTCGACGACCCACCCGACAACAGCAACTCCAGTGCATCGGCCATCCGCTCGGCGTGATCGCGAGTGTCCTCCGGCCCCGCCGGCTTCGCCAACCGGCCCAGCCGCTCCAGCACCAGAGCCGTCAACTCCGGACCGAACCGGCCCTTCACGAACGCGCCGCCCCGCAACGACTTCGACAACTGCAACCACGACCGGTCACCGCGCAGAGCGTCCGGCGGCTCGGGCTCGGTCCCATCCCTCTCGTCGATGACGTCCTTGATCCGTACCCCGGCCTTGGCGACATGCCTGACCGACAGCCCTTCGGCCACCATCCCCAGCAGAATGTCCTCGGCCTTGACGGCGTCCTCGTCGCTCAACCGGTCCACGGCCTCGCAGATCGCCGCGGCATACCCGAACGAAAGCCCACCACAGGCGACCAGCTTCGCCGTACGCGCCAGACGCGGCAACTGCCGCGCCACCGTCAACCGCTCATCAGCCCGGCCCGTCTTCATCCCTAACGCAACCTTCAAAAACCCCCGCGTCCCCGCATACGACTGCCTCGACGCCTCCCCCGCCCTGTCCAGGGCTCCGACGAGAGCAGCCAGCGCGGCCTCGCCCACATCCAGCGCCGCCCCCAGCAACTCCGCCAGCTCCAGGCACTCGGCCGCCGACTCCCCGAACTCCCGATTCGCCAACTCCAGCAGTTCAGCCGCCACCGACTCCACCAGCTCCCCAGTGGAGACCGACCCAAGACCCCGGCTTGACCGCATACCTAAACCATAGTCAGACCCACTGACAGAATCGAAGCATGATCGAAGAGAAGCCACCTGCAGACGGGGAAGCCCGGCGTCTGGGTGTGAGCCCAAGATCAATGTTTCGGAGAGTTATCAAACGGTTATGATAAGTAATGCTAGGGGGTAATTCCCCCGGCATAAAGGTGCGGGACGGACGGCGAGAACCTCCGTCCCGCATCTCCCTCCCGGGACCAACGGGTCAGGCCATTTCAGCAGCTCACTTAGCATGACGCCCATGGCATGGACGCGCTATGTCGCCATCGGCGACTCCTTCACCGAGGGTCTCGGCGACCCGTACCCGGGCGGCGGCTGGCGGGGCTGGGCGGACCGGACCGCGCAGGCACTGGCCGCACGGACGCCGGACTTCACGTACGCCAACCTGGCGATCCGCGGCAGGGTGCTCGACTCGATCATCGACGAGCAGATCCCGGAGGCATTGGAGCTGAGGCCGGATCTGGTGTCCATGTCGGGCGGCGGCAACGACCTGCTCCGGCCCGGCATCGACGTGGACACCCTGTCGCTCCGGCTCGACGGGGCCGTTGACCGGCTCAGGGCCGACGGTGCCGACGTGATCCTCTTCGCCGGGGTCGATCCGATCGGCAGCCCGATCATCAAGCACACCAGGGGCCGCGTCGCACTGTTCAACGAGAACCTGCGGGCCATCGCCGCCGACCGGGGCGCCTACGTGGTGGACCAGTGGGCGATGTGGGTGCTGAAGGACTGGCGGATGTGGGGCGCCGACCGGCTGCACATGTCCCCGGAGGGCCACCGGCGGCTGGCCCTCAGCGTGCTGGAGACCCTGCGGGTCCCGGTCGGCGACGACTGGCGCGAGCCCCTCACGCCGCTGCCCGACGTGGGCCGCAGCGCCATGGCGCTCTGGCACCTGAACTGGGCGCGCGGCCACCTCGCCCCCTGGGTGGGCCGGCGGCTGCGCGGCCGCTCGTCCGGCGACGGCATCACCGCCAAGCGGCCCGTCCTCACGCCGGTTGACTGACCCAGGGCGTCGTACGGCGGAACCGGTCGGCGGCGAGCCGGACAAGGTGCTCGGCGGTTCCCGAGTCAGCTGACGATGATCAAGCGGTGTCACCCGATTCGTGCGTCCCGTCCCAGCGTGCCTGGCGCATGTCGACCTTGAGCCCGCCGGGGCGCAGCGGGGTGCCCTCCTCGGCGTAGCGCGCGAGCGCCCGCCGCTCATGGCCGGGCAGCAGGCCGCCGTCCGCGCGGATCACCCGCCACCACGGCACCCCGCCGCCCCACGTCGACAACACCCGGCCGACCTGCCGGGGACCGCCCTGCCCCACGTACTCGGCCACATCGCCGTACGACATCACCCGCCCGGACGGTATGCGCTCCACCACCTCGAGCACCCGCTCGGCGTACTCATCCGGATCTCCGTGCATCTCGCCGATTCTGCCCGCCACGCAGGCCACGACCAACTGATCCGGGCCAGAAGTGGCCACCGTATTGCTCTTCACGAAACCGACTGGTCGGTATGTGCTCTCGGTAACTCGGGGAACGGTGTGAAGGAGCCCCCCATGCGTCGTCTCATCGCCCTGGCCGCAGCCGCGGCCCTCATCGCGCTCGGCTCGACCGGAGCCGCCCGCGCCGGCGGCACCCCCGGCGACCAGCCACTGCCCGGATACACGATCGTCAACCCGCCGCTCGCCCCCGCGACCGTGCACGGGAGCCCGTCCAATGTCTTCCAGGGCGTACACGAGCACGCCGCGTACGACATCGAGGTACCGCCCGGCTGGAACCACAAACTGGTCCTCTACACGCACGGGTACGCGGGCCAGGGCACAGTTCTCACCGTCGGCCCGCCCCCGTACGGGCTGCGCCAGAAGCTCCTCGACGAGGGCTACGCCTGGGCGGCGTCGTCGTACTACGACAACGGTTACGACGTACGCGCGGGCGTGGTCGGCACCCACGACCTGGCCGAGCTCTTCGCCAAGCAGGTGGCCCGGCCGGCCCAGCGGTTCATCGTCGGCGTCTCGATGGGCGGGCACGTCATCGGCCGGTCCATCGAGCAGTACCCGTTCTTCTACTCGGGCGCCATGCCGATGTGCGGGGTACTGGGCGACGACACCCTCTTCGACTACTACCTGAGCTACAACCTGGTCGCCCAGGACCTGGCGGGGATCCCCGCCTACCCGCCGCCCGCCGACTACACGACCAACGCCGTACCCAGCATCGAGCAGGCGCTGGGTCTGGCCGGGCTGACCCCGGCCCACGACACCACCAACGACCTGGGCAAGCAGTTCCGCTCCATCGTCATCAACCGCACCGGCGGACCGCGCCCGGGCGCGGTCCCGTCGTTCGCGTTCTGGAAGGACTTCGTCTTCAGTCTCGGCGCACCCGCCGCCGGCACGACCCTGGCGCAGAACCCCGGGCAGCTGGCCACCAACGTCGGCACGGTGTACGCGCCGAACTCCCCCGTCGACGTCAACGGGACCGTGCAGCGGGTACCGGTCGCCAACCCGCACGCACGGAACTTCCCCGGCCTGTCCCAGGTCCCGCTGATCGAGGGCACCCCGACCGCTCCGGTACTGACCCTGCACGGACTCGGCGACCTGTTCGTACCCTTCTCGATGGAGCAGGCGTACGCCGCCAAGGTGGCACAGCACCATCTCTCCGGGCTGGTCGTCCAGCGGGCGATCCGTACCACCCAGCACTGCGAGTTCTCGCCGACCGAAGTGGGCACCGCCTGGGACGACCTCGTGCACTGGGTCGCCACCGGGCAGCAGCCCGCAGGTGACAACGTCGCCGACCCGTCCGCGCCCGGCTTCGGCTGCCGCTTCAGCGACCCCGCCGCGTACGGCACCGGAACCCGCGCCTTCTTCCCCGCCTGCACCTGACCCTCGGGGGTGGGGTCACCCCCGCCCCTAGGGCTTCAGACCGGCGAGAACGCCTCGTCTGCCCAACCGGTGACCGGCTGCTCGGCCGCTGTGATCCTGCGGCGGCGCCGCAGGCGGATCGTGAGCGCGATGGCCCCGACGAGCGCCAGCCAGCCAGCCCAGATCAGCCCGCCGAAACCGGCGAACAGCCACGGGTCATGCCGTACGGCCACGATGTCGCCCGGCACCGGGCCCCCGAACCGGGTCCGGTCGGCGACCGCACCCGCCGTCGCCGGAGCGAACGGCGACTGTTTGGCGAGCGTGCGGGCCGCCATCAGCGCCCCTTCGGGATTGATGATCCCGAACCCGACCTCGGTGTTGTACCCACCGGCCGGGTGGTGGGCCGACTGCTCGAGCGCCTGCAGCACCAGCGAGGGCGCCATCTTGGGGTGCTCAGCCCGGATGAGCGCCGCCGTCGCCGTCACCCAGCAGGTGGCCGCGATGGTGTCCCACACCGCCGTGAACTTGCCGTCGGCCCCGGGCGCGGCGACGGAGACCGCGCTGTTGGCGGTGGTCGCATCCTTGGCCCGTGTCCCATCGTGGCCGAGCGCAGCCACGCCGATGACGCCCGGAAGGGCTGCCGGATAGGTGAGCGAGGCGGAGACATCCGACGGAATCGAATAGTTGCCGGCCACCACCACCGACCCCTTCGCCAGGGCGTACGCAACGGCCGCGGCCAGGGCGTCGTTGCTGTTGTTGTCCCAGAAGTACTCGTCCGACATGATGACGTCGGCGCCCTGGTCCGCGGCATAGCGAATTCCCTGGGCGAGGGTCTCGCGGGCAAGGTTACTGGCGAAGTAGTTGTCCCCTTGCGGGTCCCCGATTTCCGGGTAGACCCGTACGGAGAGAATGTTCGCCTCTGACGCCAGCCCACGGATCGCGAACGGCGAGTTCGGGGTGGGTCCGCTACCCGCGATGATGGCCGCGACCAGGGAGCCGACGGCCTTGTGGTTGTTCGCGCCGCCCACCAGGTCCTTCTGACCCACGACGACCGCGGCACTCGAGTCCACCCCGGTGCTCAGCACGGCGACCTTCACCCCCCGGCCCTTGGTGACCTGCCATGCCGAGGTCAGATCGGTCAGCAGTTGCCTGGCCCAGGCGGTCGAGTCCGCATGTGCCGGGACGACCGGGGCGAGCGAGACGGTGAGCCCGACCGCCAGTACGGCCGCGAATCGCCGGGTCAGCATCGGATCCCCTTCGACCTGCAGGCATCGCTGTTGAGCACGAAGCCCGTCTCCAGCTTGACCAACAGGCCGAGCGCGAAGAAGTAGGAGGGTTCCGGCACCTGCTGGGCGACGGGGAGCGTGGCGCGCCCGTCCACCCAGCCGACCGTCACGAAGTACACGTAGGACTCCTCGTTGAAGGCCATGGCCCAGTGCTGCCGCTGCGCGTCGCCGAACTTCGCCGCGGCGGTGCCCGGGAAACCGACCGCCCGGACTCCGAACTGTTCGGTGGAGGTGTTGATCTCGAGGTGGGCCGCGTCAGCCGCGTGGTAGTCGGGGAGGACGGCCATTCCGATCGTGCCGACCACGGTTCCGGTGGCGTCCGCATAGGTGGCGCGGAGCACCGCCGAACACCCACTCTTGATCAGTACCTGAGCGATCCGGGGATCGAGCGCCTCGGCGCAGGTCGCCATGGGTGCGATGCCGATCCGGTGGGCCGACTGGTCCGTAGAGTACGAAACGGTCTGCGGGAAGATCTCGGCAGCGGTACGGGTCCGCCAGCGCTGGGCCAGCTCCTTCGTAGCGGCCACACTGATCTCGGCCTGGGTCGGCTTTCGGGTCAGCTCCTGGCTGAGGGCGAATCCACCCCCACCGAGACCTCCAACGGCGAGCGCGCCGGTCAGTACCACGCCGAGTGGCAGCCCCCAACGCCGGCGACTGCGGCGCCGAGACCCCGCGTCGGCATCGGCATCGGGGGGAATTTCGTTGGGAGCCTCGGGCTCCTCGTCACCTTCTGTGGTTTCTGGCACGAGGCGACACTTTAGGCCCTATTTATGTCATTTTTGACAATCAATTTCCCATCATGCCCTGCGGCGCCGGGCGATGATGAAGACGATGCTGCCGAGGAACAGGAGCAGCGTGGCGGAACCGACGCCGCCATAGACCGCGATGAGGCTCCGGTCGCGGTAAACGATCTGGATCGGCGGTACGTCGCCGACGGTGAAACGGACGTCGCCTGACTGCCCGGCACCGGACAGTTTCGTGCCGGCGAGCCGCCCGGCGGCCCTCAGCGCGCCGGCCGCGTCGACCTCACCGAACCCGACACCCGCGTCGTACCCCCCTGAGGGCCGGTTCGCGGTGCTCTCGACCAGCGCCTGGGCGACCAGCGGCGGGGCCAGCTTCGGGTACTTCGACCGGACCAGGGCCGCCACCCCGGACACGAACGCGGTGGCAGGGCTGGTCCCGTCGCCCACCCAGTACGTGTCGTTCGGGCCGGCACCGACGACCTGCACCCCGGGCGCGGAGACCACCACGGCCGAGTTCCGGTTGGAGAAACCGGCGTGCCGGTGCGACGAATTGACCGCCGCGACCGAGATCACGCCGGGGAAGGAGGCCGGATAGCTGTACGGCGCGTACGTCTTGCCGGTCCCGTCGTTGCCTGCCGCGGCGACCAGGACCACACCGTGCGAGATGGCGTATGAGACGGCCTGCCGGTCGTCCTTGGTCGGGGACGACTTGCCCAGGGACATGTTGATCACGTCGGCGCCGTGGTCGACCGCCCACCGGATGCCCTTGGCGATGGTGTCGTCGAAACGGGCGTTGGAGTTGAAGATCCGGAAGCCCGGCTCGTCGTTCTCCAGGATCACCCGGGCCGCCAGCAGCCTGGCCTCCGGCGCGACCCCCACGATCCCGTCTGCGCTGCCCGAACCGTGGCCGTGCCCAGCGATGATCGACGCCATGTTCGTGCCGTGCAGGCGCTTGGGCGCGATCCCGGCCGGGTTGGCGCCGGCGGCGAAGTCGGGCCCGGTGGTGACCGAGCCGGTCAGGTCCTGCTGGCTCCCGTCCACCCCACTGTCGAGTACCGCCACCGTCGCGCCCGCGCCCTTGGTCACATTCCACGCCTGCTGGACGTTGAGGGCGTCGAGGAACTGCTGCTCGTCACTGCGCACCTGGTCCGCACTGGCCGAGGTCGCCGGCATCAGGACCAGCCCGGTCGCCAGGACCGCGGCGGTCAGCCGCCTCAACACCGCCACCCCGGCTTTCCGCAGGCAGGCTGCACGCGGGAGGCCAGCGGGCGGAGGACGGCATTGGCGAGTTGTGGCGCGATCACGTACAGGTCCGTCTGCTTCTGCTTGGCACTGGTGGTGGGCCGCCCGTCGGCGTACCCGATGACGGCCATCACGATGTACGGCCCCTGCCTGCTGACCGCGGAGGCCTGCCGGGAGCCGTCGCCGAACCTGGCGACCACGGAACCGGGGAGGCCGAGTGCCCGCAGCCCGGGTGCGGGCGAACTGTCGGACGGGAGCTTCGCCTGGGCCTGCTGCGCGCTGCGGTCGTCGGGAAAGGCCAGGACTCCCACGGTGATCGCCATTCCCTCGAGCTGGTCGAGGTAGGTGGCCCGCAGGACGGCCCGGCAGTCCTTCAGGACCACGTCGACGCCCTTCGCACAGCTGGTGCCCGGGTCGATTCCGACCCTGCTCGCGGTCTCGTCGCCGCCGATGTCGAGGGTGTATCCGAGGTGTGCGGGGAAGATCGTGCCCGCGCTCCAGACCTGCCACCGCCGGGCCAGTTCGATGGTGGCGGCCCGGTCCAGTTCCAGCGCCGTCGGTTTGCGCTTCAGTTCCCCATTGATCTGTACCCCCGACACGATCGCCGTGACCAGGCAGACCAGCGCGAGCACCCCGGCCACCGCGGACCCGATCCACCGCCGGTCCGGCCGGGGCTGCACGGGCCACCCCGGCGCGCCGTACCCAGGCCACGGCTGCTGCCCCTGCACGGGCCACGGCCCGGCCGGATACGCCGACGGCGGGTAACCGCCACCCGGAGAAGGCGGTCCATGCGGCTCCGGATATGCGGGGCCGCCCAGCGGCTGCTGCCCCTGCGGGTACATGGAACCGTCGTCTTCGGACACCTGCGGAGAGTAGTCCATCCGGATGCGTACTTTCGCCCCACATATCCGCCACCCCCTCCGTTGACTCGTGGCGTTTCCCGCACCTCGCACGTAAACGGTG
This sequence comes from Actinomycetes bacterium, assembly GCA_025964615.1. GTDB lineage: Bacteria > Actinomycetota > Actinomycetes > Streptosporangiales > Streptosporangiaceae > RYN-227. The sequence continues at coordinate 11,646 of JAOPYM010000101.1, read as the reverse complement.
CGGGAAACGCCACGAGTCAACGAGCCGCGGGGATGGGTTCGGGGACCTGGGTGTTCTCCTCGCGGATGCCGAAGCGGGAGTAGAGGCGGCCGAGCGGGCCGGGTGCCCACCAGTTGGCGCGGCCCAGCAGGCGCATGGTGGCGGGGACAAGGAGCGCCCGAACGATCGTGGCGTCCACCGCGATCGCGATGACCATCCCGACCCCGGTCATCTTGATGAACGTGATCCCCGAGGTCGAGAACGCCCCGATGACCACGATCAGCAGCAGCGCCGCGCTGGTGATCACGCCCCCGGTGCGCTGCAGGCCCTCAGCGACAGCGGTGGTGTTGTCACCGGTGACGTCGTACCGCTCCCGCACCCGCGACAGCAAGAACACCTCGTAGTCCATCGAGAGCCCGAACACCATCGCCAGCATGAGGATCGGCATCGCGGGCGCGATCGACCCGGTCGCGGTGAAGTCGAGCAGCCCGGACAGGTGCCCGTCCTGGAAGATCCAGACCATCGCCCCGAACATGGCCGACAGCGACAGTGCGTTCATCGCCATCGCCTTGAACGGCAGCACCACCGACCCGAACGCGAGGAACAGCAGGACGAAGGTCGCGGCCCCGACGACCAGCGCGAGCCAGGGCAGCGTGCTGCCGAGGGAGTTCAGCTGGTCGGCCATCTCGGCGGTCTGACCCCCGGTGTACGCGATGGTCCCGGCCGGCGGGGGTACGGCCCGTACCCGGTCGACGGTCTGCCTGGCCTGGACCGACAGGGCCTCCCCCTGGTACCGCAGCGAGACCTGCGTGGTCGGGCCATGGGAGCCGGTGACGGCCGCGCCGGTGACCCCCGGCACCTGCCTCAGCCGCTCGACATAGGAGGTGAGATCCCCGGACCGGCCGGTCACGACGACCTGGATGGGACTGGTGGCGTTGCGGGTGAAGTCGCGGTCCAGCGCCTCGGCGGCGACCCTGGGCCCCGCGTTCACGGGCAGCACCTTGGCGTCCACCCCGCCCCAGGTGATGTGCAGGAACGGCACCCCGAGGGCGAGCAGCAGCACGACCGTACCCACCACGTACGCCACCGGGCGGCGCATGACGCTGTGCGCGAGCCGGAACCAGGCGCCCTGGCCCTCGACGGGCACCCGGCGCCGCCGGATCGACCACTTGTTCACCCGGGGCCCGAGGACTGCGAGCAGCGCGGGGAGCATGGTGAGCGCGGCGACCATGTCCACCAGCACGACCGCGATCCCGCCGAAGCCCATGGAGCGCAGGAACAGCATGGGGAACAGCAGCAGCCCGGCCAGCGAGACGGCGACCGTGACACCGGAGATCGCCACGGTACGGCCGGCGGTGGCCAGCGTCCGGCCGACCGCCTGCTCGATATCGCCGCTGCGGTCCAGTTCCTCACGGAACCGGTTCACCATGATCAGCCCGTAGTCGATGGCGAGCCCCAGGCCCATGAAGATCGCGATGTTGATCGCGAAGATCGACACATCGGTGCCGTAGGTGAGCAGCCGGAGCGCGGTGAAGGCGCCGAGGATGGCCACGCCCCCGATGGCCAGCGGCAGGCTCGCCGCGACCACTCCGCCGAGGATGAGGATCAGCAGGACCGTCAGCACCGGGAAGGAGATGGCGTCGGCCTTGCCGATGTCGGCCGTGACCCGGTCGTTGATCGTCTCGCCGGTCGGGACGCCCCCGCCGATCTGGGTGCTGAGCCCGGGCGCGTGCAGCGAGCCCTTGATCGCGTCGTACGACTTCAACCGCGCCGCGTCATCCTGGCCCGCGAGCTGGAGCACCGCGTAGGTCGCCTTGTGGTCGCGGCTGACGAACTGTGGTGAGGAGGTGGACCAGTACGAGGTAGTGGCCGACACCCGCTCCTTCGGCAGCGCGCCCAGCGAGCCGGTGACGGCCGCCTTGAACGCCGGGTCGTCCACGCCCGCACCGGACAGGGAGCGGTACACCAGCACCACATCGGCCTCGGACCTGCCGAGGTCGCGCTGCGCGATCTCGACGGCCTTCTGGCTGTCGCTGCCCGGCACGGTGAACCCGTTGGTCGAGGTGAGCGCGCCGAACACGCCCGTCCCCCATACGGCCGCGAACACGAGCGCGGCGAACGCCGCGGCGAGTACCGGCCACCGCCGCCGGTACATCAGGCGGCCCCATGCCTCGAACATCGCTCTCTCCCCGCTGTCTCGCTACGCACCGTCACGATAATGAACGGTGTTAACTTGCTAACGGTGTTAACGTTGCATACGAGATTCACTTCCGTCAAGGGTGTTCTTCCGACATCATGCGGGGAGATTCGGCGGAGCCGAGGAGGGATGGCAGGTCATGACGGAGACCGGGACGCGACGGGATCGGACGCGCGCCGCCACTGTGCGCGAGATCACAGCGACCGCGCGGCTGATCCTGGTCAAGGAGGGCCCGGACGCGGTGACGCTGCGCGCGATCGCCCGCCGGATGGGGATGACGGCACCCGCCCTCTACCGGTACTTCGGCAGTCACCAGGAGTTGCTGCGGCATGTGGTGGGGGACCTGTTCAACGAGCTCACCGACGAGGTCCAGGCGGCGATCCGGCAGACGCCTTCCGGCGATCTGAAGGAGCGGTTCATGCACGCCTCCTTCGCGTTCCGGGACTGGGCGCTCACCCACCAGCGGGAGTACACCCTGGTCTTCGGTACCCCGATAGTGCGCGGGGAGACGCTGGACTTCACCGATGAGTGCGGTCAGCGCTTCGGGCGAACGTTCGTCGAGCTGTTCCTGGAGCTCTGGAAGAGCAAACCGTTCCCGGTACTGGCCGACGCCGACATCGAGCCCGCCCTGACGGTCCAGATGGAGCGCTACCGGGGAGAGGTCGGTAGCCCCGACCTGCCCATCGGGGCCATGGTCGTCTTCCTGAGCTGCTGGATCCGCCTGCAGGGCTTCGTCACCCTGGAGGTCTTCGGTCAGATGGGCTTCGCCCTCGACGACTCCTCCCCCATGTTCCACCTCCTCCTGATGGACCTCGCCGACCGCCTCGGTCTCCATTGAAAAAGGCCCCGGGGTAACCGGGGCCTTTCCATCGGGATAGGGGTTAGTAGCTGGGGAGTGTGGGGTCGATCTGGTTGACCCAGGCGAGGACTCCGCCTCCGAGGTGGACGGCGTCGGAGAAGCCCGCCGCCTTCACCACTGCGAGGGCCTCGGCCGACCGGACACCCGACTTGCAGTGCAGGACGATCTTCTTGTCCTGCGGCAGCCGCTCCAGGGCCGAGCCGTTGAGGAACTCGCCCTTGGGGATCAGCGTCGCACCCGGAATCGAGACGATCTCGTACTCGTTGATCTCCCGGACGTCGACCAGGAAGATGTCCTCGCCCCGGTCCTGCATGTCCTTGAGCTCACGCGCGGTGATCGTGGAACCGGCGACCGCGGCGGAGGCCTCCTCGGAGACCGCGCCGCAGAACGCCTCGTAATCTTCGAGAAGCGAGGTGATCGTCGGGTTCTTGCCGCAGAGCGGGCACTCCGGGTCCTTGCGGACGGTGAGCTTGCGGTACGACATCTCCAGGGCGTCGTAGACCATCAGCTTGCCGACCAGCGGCTCGCCGATGCCGGTCAGCAGCTTGATCGCCTCGTTGACCTGGATCGACCCGATGGAGGCGCACAGCACGCCGAGGACCCCGCCCTCGGCGCAGGACGGCACCATGCCGGGGGGCGGCGGCTCCGGGTAGAGGCACCGGTAGCACGGCCCGTGCTCGGACCAGAACACCGACGCCTGCCCGTCGAACCGGTAGATCGAGCCCCATACGTAGGGCTTGCCGAGCAGCACCGCCGCGTCGTTGACCATGTAGCGGGTGGCGAAGTTGTCGGTGCCGTCGACGATCAGGTCGTACTGGGAGAAGATCTCCATGACGTTGTCGTTGTCGAGCGCCGTGTTGTGCACCACCACGTCGACCAGCGGGTTGATCTCCCGTACGGTCGCGGCGGCCGACTCGGCCTTGGGCAGGCCCAGCGTGGACTGCCGGTGGATGATCTGGCGCTGCAGGTTGGACTCGTCGACGACGTCGAAGTCGATCACGCCGAGGGTGCCGACCCCCGCCGCGGCCAGGTACATCAGGGCAGGCGAGCCGAGACCGCCGGCGCCCACCACGAGGACACGCGAGTTCTTCAGGCGCTTCTGCCCGGCCATCCCGACGTCCGGGATGATCAGGTGCCGCGAGTAACGGCGTACCTCTTCGACGGTGAGTTCGGCCGCGGGTTCGACCAGCGGTGGCAACGACACGGTGACTCTCCAGCGTTGGGGATGAGCAGCTGTTCAGGGACAACTGTCCCATGTCCCGCGGCATTCCCCCCACCCAGGATCAGGCCGACTTGCGGACCCTCTTGGGCTTGGCCGCCTTGTCCGGTTCGCCGCCCCGGCTCTTCTTGGCGGCCTCGACGCTGGCCCGCAGGGCGCTCAGCAGGTCGACCGCCTCCGCGGGACGTTCGGCGGTCTCGGGCATGACGACCTCGCGGCCCTCGGTCTTGGCGTCGATGACGGCCTGCACCGCCTCGCGGTAGGCGTCCTTGTGCTCGGCGGGGTCGAAGTCACCCGCCATCGTCTCGATCAGGGACGACGCCATGGCCAGCTCCTGCGGCCGTATCTCCACGTCCTCGGTCTGGAACGGGAAGCTGGGGACCCGAACCTCGTCGGGCCAGAGCATGGTCTCGAGCACGAACACCCCGTCCCGGACCCGCAACGTGGCCAGCGCCTCGCGCTGCCGCAGCGCCACCTTGACCACCGCGACCTTCCCTGAGCTTTCCAGCGCGTCGCGCAGCAGGACGTACGGCTTGGTGCCGAGCCGATCGGGCTCCAGGTAGTACGACTTGTTGAAGTAGATCGGGTCGACCTGTTCCAGCGGCGCGAACTGCAGCACCTCGATGGCACGGCTCGAGGTCAGCGGCAGGCCGGCGAAGTCCTCGTCGGTGAGCACGACGATCTCGCCGGACGGCAGCTCGAAGCCCTTCGCGATGTCGGAGAACGCCACCTCCTTCCCGCAGACCGTGCAGACCCGCTTGTACTTGATCCGCCCGGCATCGGTGCGGTGGACCTGATGGAAGGCGACGTCCCGCTGCTCGGTGGCCGAGTAGAGCTTCACCGGGATCGTCACCAGTCCGAAGGAGATCGCCCCCTTCCAGATACTGCGCATATGCACTCCCTACCCGATCTGGGTATGAACCCCACATGGGTGATCCGATGCCATGGGTGGTAGAGCCGATGACGGCCACCGCCGGAGACCTTCCGGACGAGACCTCGGCCTGGGCGCTGGAGCTCAAGTGGGACGGGGTACGGGCCATCACGTACCTGGACGGCAAGGGCGGGGTACGGGCCACCGGGCGGCGCGGCACCGAGATCGGTACCCGCTATCCCGAGCTGTCCGGCCTCGCCGACCTGCTCCCGCACCATGGGGCGGTCCTCGACGGGGAGGTCGTGGCCTTCGAGCAGGGGCGGCCGAGCTTCGAACGGCTGCAGCGCCGCATGCACGTCAGCGATCCGCCCCCCCGCCTGGTCCGCGACGTGCCCGTGCACTACGTGGTCTTCGACCTGCTCTTCCTGGACGGGCACTCACTGCTCACGCTCCCCTATGTGGAGCGCCGCTCCGTCCTGGACGACCTCGAGCTGACCGGTGGCCCGATCGAGTCGCCGTCCTATCTGCCGGGTTCCGACATCGAGCAGGTCGCCGAGCTCCTGGAGTACACGAAGGAGGAGATGCTGGAGGGCCTGATGGCCAAACGGCTGGACTCGCCTTACCTGCCCGGAAGGCGCGTGGACACCTGGCGCAAGATCAAGAACTACCGGACCCAGGAGGTGGTGATCGGCGGCTGGAAGCCGGGCCAGGGCCGCCGCGCGGGCGGTATCGGCTCGCTGCTACTCGGCGTGTACTTCGACGGGCTGCTCTTCTTCGTCGGGCACGTCGGCACCGGCTTCACCGACCAGGCCCTCGACGAGATGGCCGAGCTGCTCGGACCGCTTGCCCGTCCCACCAGCCCCTTCGACGACGAGGTACCGCGGGAGTACGCCAAGGACGCGCACTGGGTCTCGCCGGAGCTGGTCGGCGAGGTGGCGTACGGCGAGTGGACCTCCGAGGGGAGGCTGCGGATGCCGTCCTGGCGGGGCCTGCGGGCGGACAAGGATCCGCGTGAAGCTCAACGTTGACGTCGGCGGCCAGTCCCTGACCCTGTCCAACCTGGACAAGGAGCTGTACCCGGCCTTCACCAAGGGCGAGGTGATCGACTACTACGTCCGGGTGGCCCCCGTCCTGCTGCCGCATCTGCGGGACCGGCCGGCGACCCGGATCCGGTTCCCCAACGGGGTCGGCGGATCGTCGTTCTTCGAGAAGAACGCGCCAAGTCACACCCCGGCCTGGGTACGGACCGAGCGCCTCGCGACCCCCGGCGGCCGTCAGGAGTTCCTGGACTTCGTGGTGATCGACGACCTGCCCACGCTGGTCTGGTGCGCCAACCTCGCCGCGCTCGAACTGCACGTACCGCAGTGGCGCATCGGGTACGAGCCCGACCTGCTGGTCTTCGACCTCGACCCCGGGCCGCCCGCAGGGCTGGACGAGGCCTGCCGGGTGGCATTGCTGCTGCGCGCGCTGCTCGCCGCCGACGGGCTCGGCTCGTACCCGAAGACCAGCGGCAGGAAGGGCCTGCACCTGTACGTCCCGTGGGCGGGCGGCGACCCCTCCGAGTACGCCCGTTCGGCCGCCGTACGGCTTGAACACGACCATCCCGGTCTGGTGCTCAGCCGGATGGACAAGAGGCTGCGCAGCGGGAAGGTCTTCGTCGACTGGAGCCAGAACAACCCGTCCAAGACCACCGTCGCGCCGTACTCCCTGCGCGCCGGTCCCGCACCGCTGGTCTCCGCCCCGGTGACGTGGGACGAGGTCTCCGCGGGCGGGCTCCCGCCGTTCACCCCGCAGGATGTTCTCGACCGGATCGACCAGCTGGGCGACCTCCTGCCTTCCTGACCGTATGCCCTGACCGTATGTGCCCGATCGCCTACGTTGCGCCGCCTCTTACGTCACCATGAGAGCCGGGGACATCGCAGGAGGTGGGAATGTACGACGTCGTGGTGCTGGGCGGGGGGGCTGCCGGGCAGGAGGTCGCGAACGGGCTGGCCTGGGCGGGGCGGTCGGTGGCCCTGGTGGAACGGCGCCTGGTGGGCGGGGAGCGCACCCACTACGCCTGCCTGCCGTCCAAGTCGTTGCTCTACTCGGCCCGCCGTGGGGAGACCTGGGAGGTCGCGGTGGCGCTGCGCGACGACGCCGCGGGGCGGTTCGACGATTCGCCCGCCGTGGCCCTGCTGGCCGAGGCGGGCGTGACCGTGCTGCGCGGGCACGGGCAGATCCTGCGGCCCGGAGTCCTCGATGTGGAGGGCACCGAGCACGACTTCACCGACCTTGTCGTCTGCACCGGCAGCGACCCGGTCCGGCCGCCCGGCCTGGACGACGTGCCCACCTGGACGAGCGACGAGGCCCTGGGCTGCCCCGATCTGCCGCGCCGCCTCGTGGTGCTCGGCGGCGACCCGGCCGGGTGCGAACTCGCCCAGATCTACACGGCCTTCGGCTCGCACGTCACGATCGTCGAGGCCGGGGACCGGCTGCTGCCCGCCGAGGCCGCCTTCACCGGGGAGATCCTGGCCGAGTCCCTGCGCCGGATGGGCGTCGCGCTCAGGCTCGGGGTGCCGCCCGCGCAGGCGGACCGGACCGACTGGGGCCTGCGGCTGCGGCTCGGTGACGGGAGCGCGATCGAGGCGGACCGGATCCTGGTCTCGGCCGGGCGCAGCCCCCGCGTCACAGGCCTCGGCCTTGAGGCCCTGGGGATCGGGACCGAGCCACTGCAGGTGGACGCGACCTGCCAGGTGACGACGGCGGAGGACGGCCGGCACCCCGGCCGGGTCTGGGCCGCCGGGGACGTGACCGGCGTGGCGCCGGCCACCCATCTGGCGCGGTACCAGGCGCGGGTGGTCGTCACCAACCTGCTCGGCCGCCCCCGCGAGGCCGACTACCGGGCCATCCCGCGCCCGGTCCACACCACCCCATCGGTGTACGCCGTCGGGCTCTCCCCCGTGCAGGCCGCCGAGCTGGATCTGGCGGTGGCCGGGGCCGATCTGGCCGGGACGACCCGCGCGACGATGGACCGGTTCGAGCCGGTGGGCCGGGTCGAGCTCTACGCCGACCGCTCCCGCAGGGTCCTGGTCGGGGCCGCGGCCGTGGGCCTGCACGCCGAGGAGTGGATGGGCGAGATCGCCCTGGCCATCCGGGCGGAGACCCCGCTGAGCGTCCTGACCGATCTCGTGCACGCGTTCCCGACGTACGGTGAGGCCGTCGAACCGGCGCTGCGCGAACTCGCCGAGCTGTGCCTCTGAATCCCTTCCGTACTTTGTTCCCGTTCGGCAACGATGGCTTTTGTTTCCGTACCGAGACCGTGTCGCTTTGTTTCTGCCCCCTCGAAGTGGGTGACCTGCGAGGTTACCGGCGCGTAGGATGATGAGGTTGGACACTCCGCGGCGTAACCCGTCGCTTGAACATCGGAGACAGCCGTGACCGCGACCCCGGACGCGCGCCCTCGCGGCACGAGGCTCCCCCGCATGGCCCGCAGGCGCCAGCTTCTCGGCGCGGCCCAGGAGGTCTTCGTCGCCCAGGGCTACCACGCAGCCGCGATGGACGAGATCGCCGAGCGCGCCGGCGTCAGCAAGCCGGTGCTCTACCAGCACTTCCCCGGCAAGCTCGAGCTCTACCTCGCGCTGCTCGACGAGCACGCCGAGGCCCTGGTCACCTGCGTGCGCACCGCGCTGGAGTCGACCAACGACAACAAGACCAGGGTCCAGGCCAGCATGGCCGCCTTCTACGACTTCGTGGCCGGCGAGGGCGAGGCGTACCGCCTGGTCTTCGAGTCCGACCTGCGCAACGTCGCCCCGGTCAGGGCTCGCGTGGAGCGCGCCAACCAGCAGTGCGCGGAGCTGATCGCCCGCGCCATCGCCGAAGACACCGACGCCCCGTCCGAGGAGGCGTACCTGCTCGGCATGGGCCTGGTCGGCATGGCCGAGGTCAGCGCCCGCTACTGGCTGGCCCAGCACAAGTCCATCCCGAAGGACACCGCCGAGCAGCTCATCGCCCGCCTGGCCTGGCGCGGCATAGGGGGTTTCCCCCGGGTGGGATGATCCGTACGCTGCCGGCGTAGCGGGTCGGGGGGCAGACCTCCGAGCTCGCGTGTCACCATCGGATCAAGAGTCGGATCATGAGGTCACGTGTCCGGAGGGGGCAGCATGCAGGTTCGCATCGGCGTTCAGTACGTGCCGAAGGAACTCGTCGTCGAGACGGACCAGTCGGCCGACGAGGTCCAGCAGGCACTGGCCGACGCGCTCAATGAGGGCCACTCCCTTTTCGTGATCCAGGACGAGCGAGGCGGCCGGATCGTCGTCCCCGCCGACCGCCTCGCGTATCTGGAGATCGAGGAGTCGGAGAGCCGTCAGGTGGGCTTCGGCACCCTCTGAAAACAGCCCGGGAATGTACTTGGACAGCCAGGCGTTCCATCCATAGATCTGCTATTGGCGTAATCGGTAAAGCACCGGTACACTGCGTCGCGGAGTGTGACCGCGCGCAGTTGCGCTGATGCAGATGCGTTGACCCCTATCCGCGGTCACCTGACACTATCGACGGCTGGTCCCTCCCGCGCGAGCGCGCGGCCCTGAATATCGATCGGCGGACGGCACGAGTCCCCGCCGGTCGACACCCCTGGCGCCCTGACGACGGCGCCGCGAACGGGGTGGGCGCATCGCAGCGCCGTATCGTGCTCCGGCACGACTGGGAGAGCGGACCCCGCACTATGGAGGCTGGAAGTCCTGACTACGTTCCGAGAACTCGGTGTCGTTCCCGAGATAGCCGATGCCCTCGAGTCCGAGGGCATCATCGATGCATTCCCCATTCAGGCGCTCGCCCTGCCCATCGGGCTCGGCGGCCACGACATCATCGGCCAGGCCCGTACCGGCACCGGTAAGACCTTCGCGTTCGGCATCCCGCTCCTGCAGCGGATCTCCCAGCAGATCGGGGAGCAGAAGGCGCCGCGCGGGCTGGTCCTGGTGCCCACCCGCGAGCTGGCCATCCAGGTCACCGACGACCTCAAGATCGCCGGTGGCAAGCTCGGCAGCCGCGTCCTGTCGGTCTACGGCGGGCGGGCGTACGAGCCGCAGATCGCCGCGCTGAAGGACGGCGTCGACGTCGTCGTCGGCACCCCGGGCCGGCTGCTCGACCTGGTCAAGCAGAAGTACCTCGACCTGTCCAAGATCGACGCGCTGGTGCTCGACGAGGCCGACCGGATGCTCGACCTGGGCTTCCTGCCCGACATCGAGCGGATCGTCGACCTGATCCCGGCCAAGCGTCAGACGATGCTGTTCTCGGCGACCATGCCGGGCGCGATCGTGACGCTCTCGCGCAAGTACCTGACCCGGCCGACCAACATACGGGCCGAGTCGCACGCGGAGTCGGAGACGGTTCCGCAGGTGGTCCAGCACGTGTGGCAGGCCCACCAGATGGACAAGCCGGAAGTGCTGGCGCGCATCCTGCAGGCCAACGGGCGCGGCCTGACCATGGTGTTCTGCCAGACCAAGCGGGCCTGTGACCGGGTGGCCGAGGACCTGGCCAAGCGCGGCTTCGCCGCCGCGGCCGTCCACGGAGACCTCGGCCAGGGCCAGCGGGAGCGGGCGCTGCGCGCGTTCCGGGCCGGCAAGATCGACGTGCTGGTGGCCACCGACGTGGCGGCCCGTGGGCTCGACGTCGACGACATCACGCATGTCGTCAACTACGAGTGCCCCGAGGACGACAAGGCCTACGTGCACCGGATCGGCCGTACCGGCCGGGCGGGCAAGGAGGGCATCGCCGTCACCCTGGTGGACTGGCGCGACATTCAGCGGTGGAAGCTCATCAACACCGCGCTCGGCCTGGACTTCCCGAACCTGGAGGAGATGTACTCCAGCTCGGAGGCCCTCTACACGGCGATGGACATCCCCGCCGGGGTGACCGGAACCCTTCCCCGCGACAAGCGGGAGCGGGCCGGGCTCAACGCCGAGGAGCTCGAGGACATCGGCGAGACGGGCCGTAACCGGACCCCGGCCCGCCGAGCCGACAAGCCCGAACGGTCCGACAGGCCCGCCCGGACCCCGCGGCCCGAGACCACGGAGCAGGACGAGGCGCCGCGCACTCCGCGCAAGCGCAACCGGTCCCGTACCAGGACCCGCTCGGGCGAGCCGCTGACGGCCGACACCACCCAGGTGCCGGCCACCGCAGCCGAAGTGCCCACCGTTCCCGAGAGCGCCGTTCCCGAGAGCGCCGTTCCCGATACGGAGCCCGCTCCCAAGGTCAAGGCCGCCCCGCGGACCAGGACTCCGCGGGCCAGGACCACCAAGGCCGCAGGGGAGCCCGCCGTGGTCCCCCAGCCCGTCGAGGTGGCCGACCACCCGGTGAAGGCAGAGCGGCCGCGCACCCCGCGCCGCCGTATCCGCTCCGCCAAGCCGGCCGACTCTCTCAAGGGGATCTCCGCCGAGAACTCCTGACCCGCCGTCGTCACAAAAAGCCGCCCGCTCCCAGCGGGCGGCTTTCCGTTGAGTCGTGGCGTTTCCCGCACTGATTCGAGGAACGGTGCGGGAAAC
>JAOPYM010000086.1 GCA_025964615.1 Actinomycetes bacterium | reverse complement strand
CCAAGAAGCGGGCGCAGTACGAGCGCGCGTGGGGCACCATCGAGCGGATCAAGGAGGAGGACGGCGTCGTCACCGGCACCGTCATCGAGGTCGTCAAGGGCGGTCTCATCCTCGACATCGGGCTGCGCGGCTTCCTGCCGGCGTCGCTGGTGGAGATGCGCCGGGTGCGCGACCTCCAGCCGTACGTCGGCAAGGAGATCGAGGCCAAGATCATCGAGCTGGACAAGAACCGCAACAACGTGGTCCTTTCCCGCCGTGCCTGGCTTGAGCAGACCCAGTCCGAGGTCCGTCACACGTTCCTCAACACCCTGCGCAAGGGCCAGATCCGCAAGGGCGTCGTCAGCTCGATCGTCAACTTCGGCGCGTTCGTCGACCTCGGCGGCGTGGACGGCCTGGTGCACGTGTCCGAGCTGTCCTGGAAGCACATCGACCACCCGGGCGAGGTTGTCGAGGTTGGCCAGGAGGTCACGGTCGAGGTCCTCGACGTGGACATGGACCGCGAGCGCGTCTCGCTGTCGCTGAAGTCCACCCAGGAGGACCCGTGGCAGCAGTTCGCCCGGACCCACCAGATCGGCCAGGTCGTCCCCGGCCGGGTCACCAAGCTGGTGCCGTTCGGCGCGTTCGTCCGGGTCGAGGAGGGCATCGAGGGCCTGGTGCACATCTCCGAACTGGCCGACCGCCACGTGGAGATCCCCGAGCAGGTCGTCCAGGTGGGCGAGGAGATCTTCGTCAAGATCATCGACATCGACTTGGACCGGCGGCGGATCAGCCTGTCGCTCAAGCAGGCCAACGAGGGCACGGCAGGCGAGGCCGCCAGCGACGAGTTCGACCCGACGCTGTACGGCATGCCGGCCACCTACGACGATCAGGGCAACTACCTCTACCCCGAGGGGTTCGACTCCGAGACCGGCGACTGGCTGCCCGGCTTCGATGCGCAGCGTGAGGAGTGGGAGCGGCAGTACGCCGAGGCCCGCGCCCGCTTCGAGGCGCACCGCAAGCAGATCGAGGAGTCCCGCGCCAAGGCCGAGGAGGCCGAAGGGGCCGAGGGCACCGAGTCGGTCACCACCAGCGAGTCGGCGCCCCGCGCACCGCGCGCTGGCCGCCCGACCGCCGAGCCCGGCGCACCGACCGGCACGCTGGCCTCGGACGAGGCCCTGGCCGCGCTCCGCGAGAAGCTGTCCGGTGGTCAGAGCTAGGAATCTCTAGCTTCGCCACAGCGTCGCTGCCCCGCCTCTACGAACTCGTAGAAGCGGGGCAGTTTCGTTTTCCGGCTGTGTCTCTCAAACTCAAGCCCTGAACCCCCCAGGTCAAAGTCAAAGTCAAAGCCTGAGTCAAAGTCAAAACCCGGACGCGTGGCTTGGGCCAGTCCCTGACCAGCCAGAGGGACCCCATCGGTCCCCGTCTGTCGTCCGCCCACCCCACTCGCAACCCCGCCAACCCCAACCTCAGCCCCGATATCTCATGAAATATCTGGCGGTGTGATCTGCAAGTTTCTGGTTGCAGTTCTGGATGGGCCAGTGTGACAGGAGGAGTTCTGGGGCGAGAACGCCGACGCTTTACCGGCCATACGGCAGCGAACTCCAGGTGCTAGCGGCTGCTCGCGTTGAACTACCCGAACCACGGGCCCGCGCCTGTTCAGCTGGAGCACCCGAAGTACGGGCGTCGACCCGACTCCTACCGCGCTGAACGCCCTTGTCGGAGCCCGTCCGGACAGTCCCTGAATTAACGTCAGCTCCGTCAGCTGTATTGGTCCCAACAGGTCCATCGGCCCCATGGAACTCCGGACCAGGTATTGCGGCGGGGTGGGCTAGTGGCTGGCGCGGGCTTTTAGGTCTGACCAGACTTCGGTTATTTGGCGCTCTAGGTCGGCTCGGGTGCCGGAGTTGTCGATGATGATGTCGGCGACGGCTAGGCGCTGGTCGCGGGTGGCCTGGGCGGCTATCCGGGCGCGGGCCTGGTCCTCGGGCATACCGCGCTGCTGGGTTAGGCGCTCGACCTGCGTTTCTGTTGGGACGTCGACGACGATTACCAGGTCGAATTCTTTTGCGCGGCCCCATTCCGCTAGCAGGGCTACGTCGTGGACGAGGACCAGGTCGTCGCCGCCGGCTTGGATGGCGGCTTCTTCGGCGGCTTGGATGTGCTCGTGGATCAGCGGGTGAGTGATCGCGTTGAGCTTGGCGAGAGCGGCTTTATCGGCGAAGACAATCTGCGCTAGCTTGGGGCGGTCGAGGGAGCCGTCGGGGGCGATTACGCCTGGGCCGAAGGTGTCGGCTATCTGCCCGAGCCCGGGGGTTCCCGGTTCGACAACCACGCGGGCGGCCTTATCGGCGTCGAGGACGACGGCGCCGAGCGCGGCCAGTCGCTCCGACACCGTGCTCTTTCCTGATCCGATCCCGCCCGTCAGCCCGACCCGCAGCATCTTCGTCCACTCATCCTTTCCGGACGGCCACTGTCGTGGCCGCTCATCCTTACTACTCGCTCTTGCCGCTTACCGCTTACCGCGTGCTCTTGCTGTCCGCTCTGAACGCTCGCCCAGGCCGATCCCTCTGGCCGCTCGCTTTGGCCGCTCTGGCAGTCTGACAGGCTGCCTGCCGGCCGCGTCAGGGTGTGCCATGATGTGAGCCGTGGCTGACTTTGATCCCACCGTTCCTTCCATCGCCCGGGTATACGACTACCTGCTGGACGGCAAGGACAACTTTGCCGTCGACCGCGAGGTGGCGCAGAAACTGCTGGCGGTCGCGCCGACCGCGGCCGAGGTGAGGTGGGAGAACCGGCAGTTCCTCGCCCGGGCAGCCACCTGGGCGGCCGAAAGTGGGATCCGCCAGTTCATCGACCTGGGCTGCGGCATGCCGACCGCGCCGAACACCCATCAGAGCGCGCGGGCGGTG
>JAOPYM010000085.1 GCA_025964615.1 Actinomycetes bacterium | reverse complement strand
GGACGCGCAGATGATCTCTAGCTCTGGCCAGAGCTTCTTGGCTGTGGCGTAGACCCGGCGCTGCTGGTACGGGCGTGAGATCAGGATGGCCGACTCGACCTCGATTCCTTCATCGGCGAGGAGTTTGCGGGTGAACTCGATGTTCTGCCCAGTGTTGGTCGCCTGAGTCTCGATCAGAATCGCTTCAGCGGGAACACCAAGCTCGATGGCGTGTTCCCGGTAGTGGACGGCCTCGCCGCGCGGAAAGCGTTCGATCGTCGTGGGTGCGTTCGCGCCGGTGAACACGACGCGGGGGATCATGCCCTGCTGGTAAAGCGTCGCCGTGAACGTCGCGACCCCGAGGTCGTGGCTCCCGAGGCCGATGCCCACGTCACTCGGCCGGACCGTTTGGTGCATGTCGTGGTAGTCCCACAGGGCCTCGACGTCGGCGCGGAGGGCGCCGGGGATGACGGTCAACGTACGCTCCTCAATCCGGGATCTTGAACGTATATGACCAGGAGAACCGAGATGCTGCGTGGATGCCTCGGGCGAACTCCACGAGGCGGCCGTCCTGGTTGACGGAGTTCGTCGAGCGGTTCGGCTCGCTGGCCGAGGTCGACGCCCGGACCGTCAAGGTCTTGGTGGCGTTGTGCAGGGGCGCAGACCCGGCTGTCTCGGGACCTGGCTATCGCGGAGCAGTTCGACAAGACCGCGTCCGAACCCTCTACCCAAGGAGAAGGAACGTGATCGCCGCGTCCCGGCCTGACCAAGATCGCGGAGCACGCGGAACGGGTAACCGGCACCACCAGGGGCGGCGCGTTCCGCGCAGGTTCCGCGATCATCGACAGATGCCGGGTCCTGGTGGGTCACAGCCGCACATGTCTGAAGGATCTTCGGGTGGTTCCCGCCCTGATCAGGGCGCGGGTCCGCAGGTGGGGGACATCGTTCATGGTGAGGGTGTCCGGCGCTTGCACTCGGCAGGGTGGAACGACAAGAACGAGTAGCAAAGGGCCTCTGACCTGCGTGCGGACGGTTCCGACCAGTGCTGTTGGGGTTGTCTGTTCCGCGCCTGTGCCGCGCTCTGGGTGATCCTCGTGAACTCTGCTGGGCTGGGGTCGCCGACTTGGGTCGGCAGTTATCCTACTTCGGGTAGTACAGTTGAGGGTATGACTACGCCAGCGGGGACAGGTGCCACCCGTAAGAGCGCTGCCCGACGTCGCCGTCGTGAAGCTCCCAGGGCCTCCGACCCGACGGTGAAGAAGTCGGTGACGCTGCGCCGCAGCCTGGCCGAGGAGATCGAGGCTCGTACCGGGGCGCGTGGGTTCTCGTCTTTCCTGGACATGGCTGCCGAGCGGCACCTGGCGCTGCTGAAGGCTCAGGAGATCGTGGACGACCACACGACGCGGCTTGGGGAGTTCACCGCTGAGGAGCTGGCGGAGGCGGAGGCTGCGTGGCGCGGCGAGTAGGTCCCTCCGGCTTGCTGACCGGCCCGGTCTTGGTACTGGACGCGCAAGGCCTGTCGCTGCTGGCCGACGATGACCGCGGAATGCTGGCCCGGCTGGAGCTGGCGCGCCGAGGTGGGTTCGCGCCGATCATCAGTGCCGTGACGATCGTCGAGCAGCGTCGAACGGGGCGCGCGGCCAAGCGGCTGGAGTGGTTGCGTTCCCGGCTGACCGTCATTGATGTGACTGAGGACCTGGCCGACCTCGCGGCGGCCTTGCTGGAGGACACCGGGCTGTCTGGTCACGAATGTGTAGTGGACGCTCTTGTGGTGGCCACCGCAGCGAGCGGCACCGGACCATCAAAGGTGGCCTCCAGCGACGGTTCCCATATCCCGAAGTTGTGCGCGGCGGCCAGTCGGCGGAGACCCGCACGGGTGGACTGGCTCCGCATCTGAACGCCACCGCTAGCAGAGAGCATCGCCGGTGATCCGTTAAGCCGGGTCTGAGGAACGAAGACCTGGCTTGTCGATCGCCCCAGCCTTGGGATTACATCAGCCAATCTGGCGATCGTCCCTGCTGCATCTGTGGCTACCTGTTTTAAGGCGGTGGGGTCAGACCCTGCTGAGGCAATGGCGCCTGCGTGCGATGGCTTCACAGCGCGCACGAGAAGAGGCCTGGCACTGGCGGTCTCCCCGGGGTGCACCGACAATCGAGGTGGTGCGATGGGAGGTAGGGCCATGTGGTCCTGGATGGCCGTGATCGCACTGTGCGTGGCTCCGTTGCTACTTGCGTGGTGGATGCGCCGCAACCCGATGGCATGGCGCGGCCACGCTCCGGCAGACCCTGAGGTCGTTTCGTTCCAGATGCTCCAGCGTGTACGGAACTCCGGGATCGCTGAGCCAGGGATCAGGGTCGCCAGGGATCAGCACGAGCGTGAGCAGTTGTGGGCGGCCATGTGGGCTCATTACCTCCCGGGACCGGATCTGCCGGTGGTGGATTGGATCGATCCCATGATCGTCGCTGTCGGCATCGGCATGCGCCCATCAGGGTCCTACACGGTCGAGATCGAGCGTCTCACCTGCCTCGGCGGTGTCCTGACCGTGCACGCTCGGGAGACCCGGCCGGCCCCAGACGAGCAAATCACCGACGATGAGGCACATCCGGTGCATGCCGTCATGGCCAAGAGGCACGACGGAGAGGTTCGACTGGTGCTCGAGGTGACCGTTCGCAGCTCCTGGAAGTTGACGTGACTTTTGGTAGGTGCGCTCTGCCGGCACTCGATGAATCCGGCGCTCAACGGCGGCCTTGATGGGGTTCTGGTGAACCGTCGGGTTCACAGTGTCACGATGACGCCGGTACGTCCGTCGGGAACGCTGAGGCCGGTTGTGCCGAGTTGCTCGCCAGCCGCGGTACAGCTTCGGCCAGTCGCCACCATCACCGGCGACCTGTACCGCGCCTGTACCGCGATCACCGACAGATGCCGGGTCCCGGTGGGTCACAGCCGCACGCGTCTGAAGGATCTTCGGATGGTCCCCGCGCTGATCAGGGCGGGGGTCCGTAGGTGGGGGACATGTTCCCTGCTGGGGATGTCCGGCGCTTGCACTCGGCAGGGTAGAGTGCTAAAAAACGGTTGGCACTCTACTGTGGAGAGTGACAACCCCACAGTCTGGATCGGGGCGATGAGGCCTCTTCTCCGGCGGCGGAATGGCAGCCGTACGGGACGGGCCGTCCGTCGCGGGCGTCGACTCGGTCCTTCATAGCCACCCTGTTCCGGGAGGACTGGAGCTTATGGCTGCAAAGATGATCGCGTTCAACGAGGAAGCCCGTCGGGGTCTCGAGCGTGGAATGAACCAGCTCGCGGACGTCGTCAAGGTGACTCTTGGCCCGAAGGGCCGCAACGTCGTATTGGAGAAGAAGTGGGGCGCTCCCACGATCACCAACGACGGTGTGTCGATCGCGAAGGAGATCGAGCTCGACGACCCGTGGGAGAAGATCGGGGCCGAGCTCGTCAAGGAAGTCGCCAAGAAGACCGACGACGTCGCGGGTGACGGCACCACCACCGCCACCGTGCTCGCTCAGGCGCTGGTGCGTGAGGGTCTGCGCAACGTCGCCGCCGGCGCCAACCCGATGTCGCTGAAGAAGGGCATCGAGGCGGCCGTGGCGGCTGTCAGCGAGGAGCTGTCGAAGCTCGCGAAGGATGTGGAGACCAAGGAGCAGATCGCTTCGACGGCTTCCATCTCCGCGGGTGACTCGCAGATCGGCGAGATGATCGCCGAGGCGATGGACAAGGTCGGCAAGGAAGGTGTCATCACCGTCGAGGAGAGCAACACCTTCGGGCTCGAGCTTGAGCTCACCGAGGGCATGCGCTTCGACAAGGGCTACATCTCGCCGTACTTCGTCACCGACCCCGAGCGCATGGAAGCGGTCCTCGAGGACCCCTACATCCTCATCGTCGGCGGCAAGGCCTCCGCGAACAAGGACCTCCTGCCCGTACTCGAGCAGGTCATGCAGGCCGGCAAGCCTGTCCTGATCATCGCTGAGGACGTCGAGGGCGAGGCTCTGGCCACCCTGGTCGTCAACAAGATCCGTGGCATCTTCAAGTCCGTGGCCGTCAAGGCCCCGGGCTTCGGTGACCGCCGCAAGGCCATGCTCGGCGACATCGCCACCCTCACCGGTGGCCAGGTCATCACCGAGGAGGTCGGCCTCAAGCTCGACGCCGTCACGCTCGACATGCTGGGCCGCGCCCGTAAGGTCGTGATCTCCAAGGACGAGACGACGATCGTCGAGGGTGCGGGCGACGCGAGCGAGATCGCGGGCCGGGTCAACCAGATCCGTACCGAGATCGACAACACCGACTCCGACTACGACCGCGAGAAGCTGCAGGAGCGGCTCGCGAAGCTGGCCGGCGGCGTTGCCGTCATCAAGGCCGGCGCGGCGACCGAGGTCGAGCTCAAGGAGCGCAAGCACCGCATCGAGGACGCCGTTCGCAACGCGAAGGCGGCCGTCGAGGAGGGCATCGTCCCCGGTGGTGGCGTGGCGCTGATCCAGGCGTCGGTCAACGCGTTCGACAAGCTCGACCTGTCCGGTGACGAGGCCACGGGTGCGGCGATCGTGAAGAAGGCGCTCGAGGAGCCCCTGAAGCAGATCGCCATCAACGCCGGCCTCGAGGGCGGCGTCGTGGTGGAGAAGGTCCGGAACCTGCCTGCGGGTCAGGGTCTGAACGCGGCGACGGGTGAGTACGTCGACATGTTCAAGGCCGGCATTCTCGACCCGGCGAAGGTCACCCGGTCGGCGCTGCAGAACGCGGCCTCGATCGCGGCCCTGTTCCTGACCACCGAGGCTGTCATCGCCGAGAAGCCCGAAAAGGGCGGCGGCCCGGCCATGCCGGGCGGCGACGGCGGAGGCATGGACTTCTAAGAAGTCCAGACCGCACGAACGAAAAGGGGCGGCCCCGGGAGACCGGGGCCGCCCTTCGGCATTCAGCCGCCCGAACCTACCTCGTTGAGTCGTGGCGTTTCCCGCACCTTCTCTTCAAACGGTGCGGGAAAC
>JAOPYM010000081.1 GCA_025964615.1 Actinomycetes bacterium | reverse complement strand
GTTTCCCGCACTGATTCGAGGAACGGTGCGGGAAACGCCACGACTCAACGACTTCGATGGCGCGTTCAGACCGGGTTGAGTGCCTTGACGGGCCAGCGGCGGGGGTCACGGAGGCCGAGCAGGCCCTTGCTGAGGTCGTAGCCCAAGGCCGCGAGCCGCTGCCTGGCGCCCTCCAGCATGTCCCTGGTGGGCTTCATGAACGAGTAGTCGTGCAGCGGCTCGGGCACCGAGTTCATGGCCAGCCGGAACGATCTCAGCGCCGCCGTGACGGCCGGCCGGGGCACCTCCGGCAGCGCGCCGTATAGGTCCCTGGCCCAGCGGGGAAGCGAGTAGTAGCAGAGCGCGCCGAACGGGAAGTAGGCGGCCTTCCCGGCGGACAGGAACCTGAGGTTCTCCGGAAGCTGCGGCCAGGGCAGGAACTTCACCGTCTCCTGTGCCTCGGAGGTGGCCCGCAACTGCGGCCGCATCTCGCGGAAGTACGCCTCCATCTCGGCGACGCTCCCCGGGATGTCCTCCTCGTGCAGGCCCACGTAGGTACCACTGTGCCGCTGCTCGGCCAGGTACCGGTCGGCCATCGCGCCGGTCAGCGGGAGCCCGGCCCGGCGGGCCACCTCCAGGTAGGAGTAGACCTCGGCGCAGTGCACCCAGAGCAGGAACTCGGGCTGGTCGAGCCTCTCCACCTTTCCGGTGTCGTGGTTGAGGATGCGCAGCCGCCGGTGGATCGCCCGCACCTTGGCCGCGACGGCCTCGGCCTCCTCGGGACTGCCGAACGTGGAGATGCCGACGAAGTCGGACGTGCGCTGCAGCCGCCCGAACGGGTCCTCCCGGAAGTTGGAGTTCTGCGCGACACCCCACATGGTCATCGGGTGCAGGGCCTGCAGCATGAGGCCGCGCACGCCCCCCACCCACATGGCCCGGTCGATGTGGACCCGCCACGTCACACTCTCGGGTGGCTGTACGGTCGCCTGCATTCGCCGCCTCCTCGTGAGACAAGCACCTCTCGATGTCTCACGTAAGTGTAGCGTTACTTTCGCCGTTGACTCGTGGCGTTTCCCGCGCTGATTCGAGGAACGGTGCGGGAAACGCCACGAGTCAACGTTCAGCGGCGGCGTTCTGCGGCGTTCCAGAAGTCGGTGAGGGCGCTGGCGGTGGTCTCGGGGGCGTCCACGGCGGGGGAATGGGCGGCGCTCGGGATGACCACCTTGGCGGCGTCGAGCCGGTCGGCCATCGCCGCCTGGGCACGGGGGTCCCAGGCGTCGTCGTCCTCGCCGTACAGCACCAGGACCGGCAGGTCGGCCTTGCCGGCGGCCCTCGCGAGCTCCTTGACCCGGTCCGGGCAGGTCGTCACCTCCAGGGCCATCGTCTTCAGGCCCTGCAGGGAACCGCCGAGCATCCGGCTGCGCAGGAAGTCCAGGATGTCCTCGGGAACCCCCTGGGCGGTCTTGAGCGGCCCGATCCCGGTGTCCCACAGCTCTTCCAGGTCCCGCTGGGTCGCCAGGGTCAGTATCAGCCGGCAGCCGTCGGCCCGTGGTCCCGTCAGGGCGGCGGGCCCGGAGCTCATCAGTGTGTACGAGGCGAGCCGGGACGGATCGGCGATCACCGTCTCGCGGGTGACCAGGCCGCCGAAGGAGTGCCCGACGAGGTGCACTGGTCCGGGTCCCACCGCCTCGAGCAGCGCCCCGACGTCCGCGCCGAGCGCCGAGACCGTGTAGTCGGCGGGGTCCTCGGAGCCGGACGACTGGTACTGGCCGCGCAGGTCGACGGCGACGACCCGGCGCCGGGCGCGGGCCAGGGTCTGCAGTATCGCGAGGAAGTCCTCCTTGCTCCCGCCGTAGCCGGGAACGAGCAGCGCAGAACCGTGTTCGGTTACTCCCGAGCCGGGTAGCGCCTCCAGCGCGGCGAACGTTCCTCGCGAGGTCGCGATGTCGGTCCGGCGCACGCCGGGGGGCAGATTGAGGAACCGGGGCGTACTCACGGTGATTAACTATAACCTCGATGCGGATCAGGACACCGATGAAACCTCGTTCGGTGGTGTCCCTCGGCCAGGCGGCCGCGCCACGAGGCGGTCAGTTGAACGTGGCCGGGGCTCCGATATTGCCCGCGGCGTCCACGGCCTGGACGGTCACCGAACCCGACGGCACGGTCAGCGTTTCGACCGAGCCCGCCGACACGGCCGCCCCGAGCACCACGACCCCGTGAGCCGTGCCGACGCGGTACGAGGCGACCTTGCCGGTGTACCAGTTGTCGCCCGGGGCGACGAACCGCACCGTGTTCCCGTGCCGGACGGCGGAGCGCAGCGCCCCCGGCGGGCGGGTGCCGAACACGATCGTGGCCTACGTGGAGGGCGGCATTGGTGGAACAGTCCACGCCCTGGGCCTCGACGGGGGCGTAGCCCGGATCGTTGGGGTATCCGCCGGGACCGGCCGCGGCCACCCCCTGCCACAGAACCAGGACCGCTGCCACGACCGCGAGCACACGTGACCTCATGGACATCTCCCTGCGCAGAACCCGTCAGAGCGACAATCAAACGTGAGCGTCCCTCGTATTTACCGAACGCGATAGGGAGATGAACGCAGGTTTTTCATTCGGGCAGCGCGGCCCACGGCTCCTTCTTCGGAGCGGCCTGCCGGCCCTCCGGGCAGTGCCTGGCGTAGTCGCACCAGGCGCACAGCGGGCCCGGCCGGGGCGGGAACACCTCGTCGGTGCCGTGCCCGCCCCGGTACGCCTCGTCGGCTGCCGCGCACTCCAGTGCGATCTGCTCGGCCCGGTGCAGGTGCCGCAGCAGGGACTCGTCGCTGTGCTCCCAGACCGCGACGTCCCCGGTCGGCAGGTGGTGCAGCTCGACGGTGTGGCAGGGCCGCCGCAGTACCCGGGAGGCGGCGATCGCGTAGAGCGCCAGGGCCAGTGAGCCACGGGCGTCGTCGGCGGTGAGCACCCGCCGCCCGGTCTTGTAGTCCACGACCACCAGCTCGGGACCCCGCCCGTCGAGCCGGTCGATCCGGCCGGACACCGCTATCACGCCGGTCTTGGTCGCGACCGTACGTTCCACGCCGAGTGGCTCGTCGCGCGGATCGAGCCCGCCGACGTACCGCTCCACCATCTCCCTGGCCCGGACCCGCCAGGCCTGGGACTGCCCGGCGTCCCTGAACCCCTCCGTCAGCCAGCCCTTGAGCAGCAACGAGCCGGCCGACTCCACCGACCGCTGGTGGACCGGCAGCCGCCACCATGCGGCCAGCGCGTTGTGCACGCTGGCACCGACGCTGTTATGCGCCCACGGCGGGCCCTTCTGCGGCTGCGGCCGGTCCAGGTAGGTCATCCGGTACCGGCGCGGGCAGTCCAGCCAGGTGTTCAGCCGCGACGGCGTGCACGGATACAGCCGCTGCGGCATCCCCTCGAAGCCGAGCTGCTCTGGCTGATGGCGATCGCTCCGCTCGCGCAAGCACCTAGTCCTCTTCGGTGTCGAGGCCGTACCAGGTCTCCCAGCGGGCGTCCTCGGCCGCGATCGTGGTCTCCTCGCCCTGGCCCGGCAGCACCCGGGTGTCCTTGGGCAGCGTGCTGATCAGCCCGCCGATGGAGTTCAGCTGTGTCCTGAGCTCGTGGTAGACGCCGCCGACCTCGCCCGGCTTGCCGCGGTGCAGGGTGTTGCCGGTGAACAGCACCCCGAGCTGCTCGCTGTAGAGGCACAGGCTGCCCGTGGTGAACCCCGGGGTGCCCATCACCTCCAGCTGCGCTCCGGCGATCTCGAAGACGCCGCCGTCCTCGATGTCGATGTCGGGCTGCAGGTTGCGGAGCTCGTCGTCCTCGGTCTCCTTGGCCAGCCTGCGGAAGTAGTCCCGCCACAGCGACCGGTCGCCGCGGGGCAGCCCGATCGGCGCCGGGTCCTCCGGGTCGGCCTCGGCCACCTCGACCACCGCGCCGAGGATGTTGTCCCGGCCGTTGGTGCAGATGACCGCCATGACCTCACGGCCGTCGACCGTCTTGAGGATGGCCTCGGCGTCGTTGGCCGGGTCGATGACGATCACCGCGTCATCGTCGCCGACGATGTAGGTGTTGGTCTCGACCTCGTACTCGTCGTCGTCCACGGTGCACTTACCGGACGTCACGACCTGCTCGATGCGCGCGCTCACGGCGCAGAGCCTATCTCCCTTCGGCGGGCCTTAGTCATCTCCGCTGAGCGGGATCCCCCAGCGCGCCTGGCCGATCAGCGCCTCGTAGACCGCACGGGAGGTCGTCTCGCAGCCGAGCCGGTGCCCGGTCAGTTCCCCGTGGTCGTCGCTGGACCCGGTGACGGGCAGGTCAAGGCCCTGCGCGAGATCTCTGAGCCGCGCCCGGTCCTGCGGGGTATGCCCCGGATGGTCGACCTCCAGGCCGCCGAGACCGGCCGCCGCCAGCTTCTCGATCATGGCATCGTTCGCCATATATCCCGTACGCCTGGAATGTGCCAGCACACAGACCCCGCCGGCCGCGTTCACCAGCTGTACGGCCCGTACCGGATCAAGGCCGTAGCGCTCCACGTACGCCCGGCCCTCGCGGCCCAGCCAGGCCGGGCCGAACGCCTCCTCGAGGGAGGAGACCACGCCCAGGCCCATCAGCGCCCGCGCCAGGTGCGGCCTGCCGACCGCGCCGTCCGCAAGCGCGGCGACCCGCTCCCAGGTGATCGGCACGCCCAGGTCCCGCAGCCGCTCCACCATGGCTTGGGCCCGGTGCACCCGGTCGCCGGCGATCCGGTCCCGTTCGGCCGCCAGGTCCGGCTCATCGGGGTCGAACAGGTAGGCCAGCAAGTGCAGGGAGCCCTCGGCGGAACGGCAGGACAGCTCCATGCCCGGTACCAGCACCGTCCCGGGCAGCAGGGCCGCCGCGGCCTCCTCCCAGCCGCCGACGGTGTCGTGGTCGGTCAGCGCCACGGTGGTCACGCCCTGAGCGGCGGCCCGCCACACCACGTCGGCGGGCGACTCGGTGCCGTCTGAGGCGGTGCTGTGACAGTGCAGATCGATCATTGGCCGAGGCGTGGGCAGAACGCCCCGTAGGGCAGGTCGAGCTGCATACCGGGCTCCCTGAGATCGCACAGTTCGGGCTGGTCGAGCATGAGTGCCCCGGAGTGGGCGGGCCAGAGCACCATCCAGAGCCAGTTTCCCATGGCCTCCCCGACGTAGGCGGCCCGGTCCGGCGCGGCCTCGACGGCCCACAGCGGCACGGGATGGCCGTAGGCGCCGACCTTGGCGTGCGGCGGGTCGTTGAAGCACTCAAGGCCGGGATCGGGCCCCTCCAGGCCGGCCATGGCCGCGCCCAGGCCCACCCCAGGCTCTTCGGCGATCACCAGCAGATCCGCAGGACCGCCGAGCAGCGCGGGCCCCGAGACGGCCACGACGCCGGCCCGGGAACCGGTCCGCTCGTCACCGGCGCTCAGAAAGCCGGTGACGAGCCAGCCCAGGGGCAGCGGCCACGGCACCCAGACGGGCACCCGGGCATCCTTGAGTGCGGCGGTCAGCCCTTCCTTCGAAGGCTTCCGGGGCGGCTGCAGCGGATACACCGCGCCATGGACGCCGCAGTTCCAGTCGCTCGACCACAAGCTCGGTGCCTGAAGTGGCCCGCCGCACCGCGGGCAGATGGGCTCGACCCTCACAGTTACTCACGGTCGCTGCTGCACGCCGTCACGTCAAGTGGCCGAGGCGATCTGACTTGCCGGACAATTGGGGGACAATTCAGTACATGGTGCGCTGCGTGGGTGCCGTGGTCCTTGATCGGTCCGGTCGCCTCCTGGTGATCCTCAGGGGGCACGCCCCCTCCGAGGGCCTGTGGTCGGTACCGGGCGGGCGGGTGGAGGCCGGTGAGTCCGACGCCGCCGCCCTCACCCGCGAGGTCCTCGAGGAGACCGGGCTGGTCGTCACGTGCGGGCGCCTGATCGGTTCGGTACGGCGGGGGGCGTACGACATCCACGACTACGCGGCCTCGGTGACCGGCGGGGTGCTGCGGGCCGGCTCCGACGCGGCGGGCGCCCGGTGGGTCACCCCTGCGGAGCTGCGGGCTCTGCCGGTGACACCGGGGCTGGTCGAGACGCTGACCGAATGGGGCGTATTGTCCACGAACGCCCCCTAGCCTGGGCGATGAGTGACGAATCCACCTGCCCCCGGAGACCTCCCCATGCAGTCGTTCGCGTACCGCCTGTCCGTCCAGCAGCGCATCGTCCAACTGGCCGTCGCGGGCCTGATGGGGCTGCTGGCCCTGCTTCAGCTCGCGTCGGGCGTGCCGGGACTCGGAGCGCTGTTCCTGCTGGTCGCGGCGATGGGCGTGGGGCAGTTCTTCTGGATCGGGACCTTCGGGGTCGAGGTGACGCCACAGGGGATCACGCTGCGCGGCTACACCCGGCGGTACTTCGCCTGGAACCAGATCGCGCGGATCTACGGCGGGAACTTCATGATCGGCCAGCGCCGGACCTACTTCCAGCTGACGAACGGCAGCACCATCCGGTCGTGGGCCCCGATGAACTACTGGTCGATGCCGGATGCGGCCTTCGACCAGAAGGTGGCCACTTTGCAGCAGTGGCACGCCCACTTCGCGATGGGCGGGCAGCCCCCACAGCAGCAGTACGGCCCGCAACTCGGCGCCCCACAGCCGCAGTACGGCGCCCCGCAGTACGGCGCCCCGCAGTACGGCGCCCCGCAGTACGGCGCGCCCCAGCCCCCCTACGCCACCCCCCAGATCCCGCAGGGGTACGGCCCGCCGTCCCAGCCGTACGCCCCGCCGTACGCCCAGCCCCAGCAGGGCTACGCCCACCCCCAGGCCGCCCCGTACCAGCACCCCTATGCCGCCCCCCAGCAGCCGTACACCCCGCCCGTACCTCCCCAGCCGTACCCCGAGCCAACGCCCCAGCCCCAGCCACCGGCCCCAGCCGGCGAGTGGACCATGATGTTCGGCGCCGACGAACAAACCCCGCCGAACTGACCACCTCATCCGTTGAGTCGATACGATGGGCTTCTTCGCGGTGAAAGGGCGGTTGATGCGGTCTCGTCGTTCCACGCTGGCGGTGCCAGGCAGCAACCTGAGGTTCCTGGAGAAGGCACAGGGGCTGCCCGCCGACGAGATCTTCCTGGACCTGGAGGACGCGGTCGCGCCCGGGGCCAAGGAGGAGGCGCGCAAGAACATCGTCGCGGCGCTCAACACCGGTGACTGGGGTTCGAAGACGAGGGTCGTACGGGTCAACGACCTCGGCACGCAGTGGACCTACCGGGACGTCATCGAGGTGGTGGAGGGGGCCGGCGCGAACCTCGACTGCGTCATGCTCCCCAAGGTGCAGGACGCCTCCCAGGTCCAGTGGCTGGACTACACCCTCACCCAGATCGAGAAGGCCAACGGCCTGAAAGTGGGCCGGATCGGGATCGAGGCGCAGATCGAGGATGCCCGCGGGATGGTGAACATCGACACCATCGCGTCCTCCTCGCCGAGGCTGGAGTCGCTGGTGTTCGGGCCCGGCGACTTCATGGCCTCGCTCAACATGAAGACCCTTGTCGTCGGGGAACAGCCGCCCGGCTACGACGAGGGCGACGCGTACCACTACATCCTGATGAAGATCCTCATGGCGGCCCGGGCCAACGACCTGCAGGCCATCGACGGGCCGTACTTCAACATCAGGGACACCGAGGCCTTCACCCGCGTGGCCAGGAGAAGCGCGGCACTCGGCTTCGACGGAAAGTGGGTGCTGCACCCGTCGCAGATCGACGCGGCCAACGAGGTGTACGCCCCCGGCCAGGACGACTACGACCACGCCGAGCTGATCCTGGACGCGTACACGTACTGCACGACCGTCGAGCTGCGGGGTGCCGCGACGCTCGGCGACGAGATGATCGACGAGGCCTCCCGGAAGATGGCGCTGGTCATCGCGGCCAAGGGACGCGCCGCCGGCCTGGCCCGTACAAAAGCCTTCGAGCCGCCTGCGTAGCAGCGGGTCGCCGGTCCGAGGGTGAGCCATCTCCGTTGACTCGTGGCGTTTCCCGCACCGTTTACGCGCGAGGGGCGGGTAACGCCCCGACTCAACGTTCTAGAACGGGGTTCTAGAAGGTGAAGCGGACGCCGGTGAGGTCTTCGGAGAGGTCCCAGAGGCGGCGGGCGGTCTCGGGGTCCTGGGCGCTCTTGACGGGCTGGACCACCTTGGGGTGGCCGCGGCTCTCCGAGAGCCGGTCCGGGCCGATGAACTGACCGCTCTCGGCACCCGGCGCGGTGGCGGCATAGAGCTGGTCGAGCGCGCCCATCTCGACGCTCTGCGCCATGATCACGTTCGAGACCTTCATGAGCTGTTTCACGATCCCGGTCGGGCCGCTGCTCTGCAGATTGGTGTTGGAGTAACCAGGATGGGCGAGCAGACTCCTCAGCGGCAGGCCAGCCGCGCGCAGCCGGCGGTCAAGCTCCAGGCCGAACAGGACGTTGGCGAACTTGGACTGGGAGTAGAACCCGGTCGGCGAGTACTTCTTCTCCCCCGTGAGGTCGTCGAAGTGGATCGAGCCGGACCGGTGCAGGGAGGAGCTGACCGTCACGATCCGGGCGTCCTGGCCCTTGCGGAGCCTGTCGAACAGCAGCCCGGTGAGCGCGAAGTGCCCCAGGTGGTTGGTGCCGAACTGCAGCTCGAAGCCCTGCTTGGTCAGCGAGCGGGGCGGCATCATGATCCCCGCGTTGTTGACCAGGACGTCCACGTGCTCGACGCCCTCGGCGAAGGCGCGCACCGAGTCCAGGTCGGACAGGTCGAGGAGGCGGAGGTCCAGGTTGGATCCGCCGATGCTCGCCACGGCGGCACGGCCCTTGGCCTCGCTCCGGGCGGTCATGATCACGTCGGCGCCCTTGGCGGCGAGCTGCCGGGCGGTCTCCAGGCCGAGGCCGCTGTTGGCCCCTGTGACGATGAAGGTACGGCCGGTCTGGTCGGGTATGTCGGCCGCGGTCCAGCGGGTCATCTTGGGCTCCAGGCGTCGAAGGACTATGCAACACAGCCTGCCTCCGATGGCACTAAGTGTCAAGCAGGGCATGGCGCGCCGATACTGGCACTCAGGGTAAGCTGCGGGCTGTGATGTGGAAGCCGGAGCCGGCGAGCATGGCCGAGCGCAAACGCCAGGTGGTGCGCGAGGAACTGGGTGGGGCGGCGCTGCGGCTGCTCGCCACGAACGGTTTCGAGTGCACGACCATCGACCAGATCGTCGCCGCCGCCGGGGTATCGCGCAGGACGTTCTTCCGTTACTTCAAGTCCAAGGAAGACGTCATCATCGTGTTCCTCGGCGACCTGGGGAAGTTCGTGCTGGAGGCGCTGGCCGCCCGCCCCGCCGGGGAACCGCCGGGCGCGGCGATCCGGGCCGCCCTGTCGCTGATCGTCGATGGCTTCTCCGAAGACCCTGCGAAGTCCGTGGCGCTGACCAACCTCATGCTCGGCACCCCCGCACTCCGCGCCCGCTACCTGGACCGCCAGGCCGAGCTCCAGGCCGGCCTGGCCGTGGAACTGGCCCGCCGCAGCGGCGCGGACCCCACTACCGACCCCCGCTCCGACCTGACCGCCGCGGTGGCCCTCAAGGCCTTCGACGTGACGCTCGCCCGCTGGGCCGCCGGGGGCGGAACCGAGGACTTCGGCACCATCCTGGACGAATCCTTCGCCCTCCTCCCCACCCGCCTGGACCGTTGAGTCGTGGCGTTTCCCGCACCTCACGCGCAAACGGTGCGGGAAACGCCACG
>JAOPYM010000080.1 GCA_025964615.1 Actinomycetes bacterium | reverse complement strand
GACGATCGGGCCTTCCGGTTCGCCCGCCGCCCTCGCCCGGAACAGCTCGGCGATTTCCGCCTCGTCGTGCGCCGTGCGCGGCCGGTCGCCGTGACCGGGCGCGTCGATGACGGCGACATGGAAGCCGCAGCCGGTCACGAGGCGGTGTGCCCGGCCCGCCATGGCCGGTGCCTTCTTGTGCGTACCGCCGCCGTGCCCCATCAGCACCAGGGGTGCCCGATCGGCGCCGGAGGCAGGCGACCAGAGGACGCCGGGGATCTCGCCCACGATGAAGTCGCGTTCGACCATGCCGTTTGACGACGACTCGGCGGTGAACTGCAGAGAGTGCATAGGTTGTTGCCTTTCGGGAGTGCCTTGTTGTCGAGGCGCTCCCGGCGACACCTACGTCAATCGCCCGGCCGTGACGGGAAGGGGGAGCACCCACGTCGATACAGCGTTCATGGGTCTCACCTCCTCGCGGCCTGTCACGGTCTCCCGGACGCTACCAGCCGAAGGTCATCCCGCCCAACCCCTTTCCGGCGCACCCTCGTGGCGGTGTGCGGCGTAGAGATCGGCCCACCGACATCCGCCGGCCGCCAGGGCTGCGAGAAGTTCTGGGGCCGTCCCTAAGAAGGTGAGGGCATCATCTCCCTGGTCACCAGACTCGGGCTGCGCGAACCAGCGACCGAGAGCCCTCCAGCCCGCTGACCACAGCGTCGAGGCGACCGTCTCCAGGACCAAGCCACCATCTGCCATGTGAGCAACGAACACCTACTCCGTTTTCGCTGGCCATCTACCACCAGCCGACCTGGCCGTCTGCCACCAGCTCTGTGGCCACCTACCAACGGGGACGGTGGCCACCTACCGCTAGAACGAAGGCCGTCTACCTACGCTCCCGGATGGCCACCAGCAGCAACCACTCCTGATTGCGAAGATGCGCTCACCTGCACGATCGTGTCCGCCGAACCCCTCACGTGGTCGGTATCAGGCGGAGCCTGTCTGGACGAGTAGTTCCGCAGTGGTCAGTGATCGACAATGCGATCAGTGATCGCGTCTGCTGAGCAACGTCGCTGCTGCCCGCGGCCCCCTGGACGGGGTGCTGCGGGCAGCAGCGTTGTAAGGCCGGAATCGAAAAAACTCTTGCTGTTCAGCGGGTCTGAGAGGCCAGACTCGGCACGGTAACCGGATCACGGCCGGTGCCATCGGGCCACAGCCACAGTGGCAGGCTGCGCCGGGTCGCGTCCTCATCGCTCCGTTCCCTTATCCGGGCGCGGCCCCGGGCCGGGCGGCGGGGTCGCGGGAGTGTGCCGGCCTGCTCGTCGAAGACCGCGTTCGGATACCGGCCCGTGGATCCAGGCTCAGAACCCGGCCAGGCTCTTGCACCGGGGCGCCCATGCAACGGCTCACAGCCGTACGGCAGAGCTGTACGACCGCCTCTCCACCGGAGGACTCAGGAAGGCCGTAGCCGACCTCTTCGATCAGTGTTGGGGGCACGCGCAGGTCCAAGAGACACAGGTCATGAAGGCATAAGTACGTGATCAAGTGAAACAAGATCAAGTGCCAACATAAGCTGCGGCCCGTGGACCCGCGCCCGCCATGCGCCGTCCACGGAAGAGTCCGGGATTGCGCTGATGACGATCCAGATCTTGTCGTCGGTGACGGCCAGAACAGCGCTAGGCGTTGGGGAAGGACTCGACCAGCACGTGCCAGGCGTACGGGGTGACGACCTGGGCGGGCGCGTACGGGTCCTTGAAGAACTTCCGGTAGGCGGCGCGGGTCTTGGGCCCGAAGTAACCGGTGATCGGCAGGTCCGCGACGTTGTCGACGGTGCGGAACTTGTTCAGTTCGACCTGGAGGGCCTTCACGCAGTCGCTGTGGTCGCCGTAGTGGATCTGGGAGTGGGTCAGGATGCTGGTCCAGGTGTAGGCGCCGACGTTGCCGTCGAAGGGCATCAGCCCGAACTTGACCTGGTAGGCCTTGACCTGGTGGCCGGTGGACGGGCCGAAGTGCGAGGGCACCCCGACCGGGTAGCCGTGGCAGTTGAGCAGCCACTGCAGCGCCCGCACGTTCTCGCTCTTGGTGCCCTGCTTCAGCACCGGGTAGGGGTAGCTGTCGCCGGCGACGTGCGTCGCGGTGTCGGCGAGCGCGGTGCCCGAGCCCACCGCGGTGATGGCGGCGGCGGCCAGCACGGTCATCGTGATCTTCTTCAGCTTCATCTCAGGCGCTCCGTTTATCGTCGGTTCTCTGCATAGTGAGAAGCCCGAAATCGCCACAGAGTTGGCGTCGCCGGCGCGAACCTCTGGGCCAAAACGATCGTCCAACCCCGCCTGTCCACGACCACCCGGCCCTGCGGTTGATCACCACGAGCGAGGTCTTCATCGGGAGTGGGCCAGAGCCATTTTTCGAGCAAAGTCACGTGAAGACCATGAGCCAGACCGACGTCGACGCCTGGTTCGCCACCCCGGCCGGCCCCGACCCGCGCCGCACCCGCGCGTTCTTCCGCTGGGCCATGGCGCGGGCCACGCCCCCGGCTCCGCCTTCCCCTCGCCAGCGCACCGATCCCCTGGTGCCTCAGGTCAGATGAGACAAGGCGGCGCTGGCCGGGGTCGTTGCCAGCGCCATTTCGTCGACTTGCCTCATGCTCAACGAGACGGACCCGGCAGGAGCTGATTGTTGAGCCACTCCCCGTGAATGTGTGGCGTCGCTCAGCGAGAACATGGCGGAGACCGAAACCCGGAACTCGTGGGCGCCGGTTTCGTGAGTATCCGGAGCCCGCTGCCGCCCGGGGGTTGCCAGGTCGTGCGCGGGGCCGCTCGCGTAGTGGCGGCCCTAAGGCCGCTCGCGCAGCGACGCGAAACGGTACCGACGGGATGTGCAACGCTGTTCACCATGGAACGATCTGGAAGCCACGGCTCCGTTCGCCGGAGCTATGACACCGTCGCCGAGAAGTATGCGATCAGCTTCCGCGAGGAGCTCGCCAATAAGCCGCTCGATCGAGCCCTGCTCGCCTGCCTCATAGAGCAAACCGAGAAAAGCACGCCGATCGCAGATCTCGGTTGTGGCCCGGGACACGTCTCGGCCTGGCTCGCCGGCCAGGGCGTGGCCGCGGTCGGTATCGATCTGTCCTCTGCCATGATCTCCATCGGCCGCAGGGACTATCCCGAGGTCGAGTTCCGCGAAGGGGACCTCCTCGAACTGCCGGCAAAGGACGGTGAGTTCGGAGCAGTCGTCGCGCTCTACTCGATCATCCACCTTGAGCCCTCTGAACTGCGCCGTGCCTTCCAGGAGATCCACAGGGTGCTGCAGCCCTCCGGGCTTGTCTTCGTTGCCTTCCATATCGGCTCCGAGGTGAGGCACCTGGCCGAGTGGTGGGGCCATGAGGTGGACGTCGACTTTCGCTTCTTCGAGCCACATAACATCGTCGAGGCCATGGAAGACGCGGGCTTCCTCGTGGAGGTGCGGCTGGAGCGCACCAGCTATCCAGAGGAGATCGAGACGCGTCGCGCATACCTGCTGGCTCGACGCCAAACCTGAACCAGCCTGACGTCAGGGCGCTTCCCCGGCGTACATGTTCCTCAGCTCCTACAGGCGTTCGAGCGCACGCTCCTCCGCTCCGCGGTGGCCAGGAGTTCACCGCCCGGCTGCTGGGTTTCATCGGCCTGCCCCAGTCGGACTACTACGTGTACTCGGGCAGTGAGACACCCGCGCACCGGGACCGCGTAGGCCGCTGACATGCTGCGGCTGATCGTGGGGATGACCGGCGCGACCGGCGCCCCCCTCGGTGTGCGTCTGCTGGAGGTACTGCGTGAGCTGCCCGATGTGGAGACCCATCTGGTGATGAGCCGGTGGGCGCGTACCACCATCGAGTTGGAGACGTCGTACACCGCGCGTGAGGTGGCCAAGCTCGCCGACGTGGCGTACGGGCCTGGCGACCAGACCGCGGCGATCTCCTCGGGTTCGTTCAGGACGGACGGCATGGTCATCGTGCCGTGCTCGATGAAGACGGTCGCCGGAATCCGCGCCGGATACGCCGACAGCCTGGTGGGACGCGCGGCGGACGTGGTACTCAAGGAACGCCGCAGACTACTGCTGGTCCCCCGGGAGACCCCTCTCAGTCGTCTTTAGTTGGGTCGGACCGGGGCGCCCTGCCGGGGTTGCCCCCGGTGGGTCTCCCCGATCCGCCCGCCGCACCCGACGTGCGCGTCTCCGCGCATCGGGCGCTCCACGTGTCTTGCCCGCTGG
>JAOPYM010000078.1 GCA_025964615.1 Actinomycetes bacterium | reverse complement strand
ACCCTCCGCGCCCACGGCCCCCCCCCCGTTGATTCGGGGGGTTTCCCGCACCGATCGACGACGCGGTGCGGGAAACGCCACGAGTCAACGGAGGGGTCAGAGGCGGCCGGCGGCTTTGAGGGAGAGGTAGGCGTCGGCCAGGGCGGGGGCGAGCTCGGCCGGGGGAGCGTCCACGACCTCGACGCCGAACTTGCGCAGCTCCGCGGTCAGGCGCCGGCGGTCGGCGCGGGCTCGTTCGGCGGCGGCGGCGTCGTAGACCGCGGCGAGGTCGCCACGGGCCAGGGCCATCTCGGAGACCCGGGGGTCGGAGACGGCGGCGATCATCAGCATGTGCCGGGCGGTGAGCTGGGGGAGCAGCGGCAGCAGGCCCTCCTCGATGGCCGCCGGGTTCAGCTCGGTGAGGAGCACGACCAGGCAGCGCTGCCTGACCTTGGACATCAGGGCGGAGACCATCCCGGCGGCGTCCGACTCGATCAGCGCGGGTTCGAGCGGCGCCATGGCCTGCACCATCGCGGTCAGCAGATCCGTCCGGGAGACCCCCTCGACCCGGGCCCGTACCCGCCGGTCGTAGGCCATCAGGTCGACCCGGTCACCGGCCTTGGAGGCGAGGGCACCCAGCAGCAGCGCCGCGTCCATGGAGCAGTCAAGCCGGGGGATGTCGCCGACCCGCCCCGCCGACGTACGGCCGGTGTCGAGGACCAGGTAGATGCGCCGGTCCCGCTCGGGCCGCCAGGTCCGCACCACCACATCGGCGCGGCGCGCGGTGGCCCGCCAGTCGATGGAGCGCACGTCGTCGCCGTTCACGTACTCCCGCAGCGAGTCGAACTCACTGCCCTGACCGCGGATCATCGCGATGTGGTTGCCGGTCAGCTCGCGCAGCTTGGCGAGCTTGCCGGGCAGGTGGCGGCGGGACGGGAACGCGGGCAGTACCCGCAGGGTCCACGGGGCGGGCCGGGAGAGCTGGCGCGCGGCGAGACCGAGCGGTCCGTACGACCGGCACGTGACGCTGACGGCCTTGCGGTCCCCCCGCCGGGTGGGGGTCAGCCGAAGGTCGGCCCGGCGCCGCTCACCGGGCGGCAGCGTCAGCTCGAAGGTCCTGGGGGTCGCGGCGGCGCTCGGCGGCCACGCGTCACGGAGCCGGGTGCGAACGAGCCGGGAGCCCAGGTTCTCCACCACGAGCGACACCGAGGCGGTCTCCCCGAGCCGTACGTTCGTGTCGCCGGTCCGGTGGAACCGCAGCGCCCGGATGTTCCCGGCCAGCAGTAGATCGATCACCACGCCTACCAGCAGGATGCCCTCGATCGCCAGCAGCGCCGCCCAGGAGGGCACGAAGAGCAGCACCACCGAGGCCAGTAGCGCCAGCAGCCCCGTCCGCCCCGTGAGCACCATGTCAGCGGGGGGCGGGGACGGTCGACAGGACGCCTTCGAGTACGCCGTCGGCGGTGGCGCCCTCGAGTTCGGCCTCGGGGCGGAGCTGGATCCGGTGCCGCAGGGTCGGGCGGGCCAGTGCCTTGGCGTCGTCGGGGGTCACGTAGTCGCGGCCGGACATCCACGCCCAGGCCCGCGCGGTGGCGAGCAGCGCCGTCGCCCCGCGCGGGGAGACCCCGAGCTGCAGGGACGGCGACTGGCGGGTGGCCCGGCACAGGTCCACGACGTAGGCGGCGACCTTCGGGTCCACGTGCACGGACCGTACGGCCGCTCGTCCGGCGGCCAGTTCGGCGGCACCCGCCACCGGCCTGATCGCCGACAGGTCACGCGGGTCGAACCCCTCGGCGTGCCGCTGCAGTACGGCGATCTCCTCGTCCCTGGAGGGCACCGGCACGGTCAGCTTCAGCAGGAACCGGTCGAGCTGGGCCTCCGGCAGCGGATAGGTCCCCTCGTACTCGATCGGGTTCTGGGTGGCGCACACCATGAACGGGTCCGGCAGCGGGCGGGGCGTCCCCTCCACGGAGACCTGCTTCTCCTCCATGGCCTCGAGCAGCGAGGCCTGGGTCTTGGGCGGGGTCCGGTTGATCTCGTCCGCGAGGAGCAGGTTGGTGAAGACCGGTCCCTCCCGGAACTCGAACTCAGAGGTCCGGTTGTCATAGATCAGCGAGCCCGTCACGTCGCCGGGCATCAGGTCGGGGGTGAACTGCACCCGCTTGAAGTCCAGAGACAGCGAAGCGGCAAGGGTACGGACCAGCAGCGTCTTGGCGGTGCCGGGCACCCCCTCAAGGAGCACGTGCCCTCGGCAGAGCAGCGCGATGACCAGGCCGGTCACGACGGCGTCCTGCCCGACGACCGCCTTGGCCACCTCGCCCCGCAGAGCCGTCAACGTGCTGCGGGCGGCCGCCGAGGCGTCGGCCTCCACCGTCTCCGGTTCGGAATAGGTCACGACTGACGTACCTGCCTTTCAAGGTCGTCCAGGATGTCGGTCAGGCGGACCAGCTCGACATCGTTGTCCGGTTCGGGACCGTACAGCGCCCAGTGGATCGTCTCCTGGCCGAGCAGCACCCGGGCGCCGACGGCGAGGACGATCTCCTGCTGGGTGGCGTCGGCACGCACCATACCGAGCCGGGGCACCAGGCGTTCGAGGGCACCGGACCGCAGTGCGTCGGCCGCGCGGTCCCTGGCACGCCTGCCCCGGTAGAGCCGTGCCCGGCCTTCGACGGCCTCGGCGGACCGGATCACCACGGGCAGGGATTCCGCGACCACCGGACCGAGCCTGCGCAGCCGCCAGAACGCGACCAGCAGCACCGCGATGATCACCTGAAGCAGGGCGAGCTTCACCCCTGAGGGCACCAGGTCCCAGAAGGTCTTGTCGGCGGTTCCCCCGGCCGGGGGCAGGCCCGGCATCAGCCAGACCACGTTCGGCCGCCCGCCCGCCAGGCTCATGCCCAGCGCGGCGTTGCCCTCCTGCGTCAGGCTGCCGTTGGTCAGCGGGCTGCCGGATCCGAGCACGGTGATCGTGCGGGTGCCGGCCTGCACCTGGACGAGGCGCGGGTGGCCCTCGGCCGGGTAGCAGGCGACGGAGGAGGCGGCCGCGTCGAAGGTGCCGGACGCGCCGAAGTCCACCTTGCCGGCGGCCGTTGCGGCGGGCAGCGCGCAACCGGGTGCGGCGACCGGATCCACCGCGGCCGGGCCCTGGGCGATCTGCGGCGCCAGCGTGTTCAGGGCCGCCCGGGTGGGCTCGACCAGCAGCAGGTCCCCGGTCCCGGCCAGCAGATCCGAGACCTGGCCGGCGGTGAGCCGTTCCGGTCGCACGACCACCAGGAGAGACCCGGGCCCGGACTGTGCCACGGCCTCCTGCGCGTCCCGCACCACCGTGACATGAACGCCGTTCTGGCCCAGCAGCTGCACGAGGGCGCGGGTGCCGTCCTTGTCGGGCGACTCCGGATCCAGGTAGTCGGCCCCGACCTGCGGACGGAGCGCGGCCAGCACGATCGCGAGCACCGCCAGGACGAGCAGAAAGATCGCAATTCCCCGGGAGGCCTTCCAGCGCCGCGCCACGACCTGCCCGGCGGTCAACGTCGTCACACCGTCTCCAGGGGTCTGGGCCGTGCGGTCTGGACCCGCTCGTCGAGGGTTCTCAGCTGCGCGTACCCCGCCGCGCTGCCGGGCCGGTCGCCGTACCAGACGTCGTCGAAGATCCGGATGCCGGCGGCCAGTTCGGCGGCGTGATCGGGCAGGGCCAGTGCGGCCTCGGCGGCCAGTTCGTCGGCGGTACGGCCCGGACGGGGCTCCAGGATCACCCGTTCCTCCAGATCACGGGCGATCGCGCGCAACCGCTCCCTGATGGCCTCGGGCCACTGGCCCGCGGCGGCGTACTGCTCGGCCGCGGCGCGGTGGTCGCGGGCCGCGGAGGGCTTCTCCCCGAGCAGCGCCCCGCGGTCGGACTTGACGTTGCGGGCCTTGCGCGACCACCACAGGATCCCAGCGATGATCGCCACCAGGGCCGTGATCACGAGGACCAGCGTCAGTACGCCGGTGCTGTGCCCCTGGGCGGAGCCCGGGCCACCGCCCTTGGGCAGCAGCGAGCCGAGCCAGTCCATGATCTTGCCGAGGAACCGGTCCAGCGCTGACGGGTCGTTCCGGTGGTAGATCGGTTTCTCCAGCTCGCGGCGGGCAAGTTCGCGCGCCTGATCGCGGCCTGCCGGATCCATGATCATCGCTGCATCAGGGGCGGGCCCGCCGAGGCGCCGGCCCGCGCCCCGACGAGCCGGGGGTCGGGCCGCCACAGGTCCATGAAGTCGCTCTCCTGGTGCTCACGGGTCTGGAGTTCGAGGTCGAGCCCCTCACGGCGCATCCGCAGGTCGATGTAGAGCAGCGCGATGACCCCGGCGTCCAGCGGCATGGTCATGGTCCAGCTGAGGATCCGGCCGACCAGGTCGACGGCGATCGAGCCGACCCGCGCCGCGCCCGCCGGGTGCTGCCCGAAGAAGACGACCTGTGCGACGGCGAACGGCACCCGCAGGGCGATCAGGCCCATGAAGAAGGTGATCAGCACGGTCAGCAGCAGGGTCCCGCAGGTGCTCCACCACCGGCGGCGCATCAGCTGCCGGGCGCGGCGCAGGGCCTGCGGGATGGTCGCGCGTTCCAGGACGAGGGCGGGTGCGGCGAGCACGTACAGCACGTACAGCCAGACCATCAGGACCAGCCCGAGCGGGAAGCCGATGAGGCCGAACAGCACCCCGAGCCCAGCGGGTCCGTTGGCCAGCCCCACCAGGACGAACGGCACGATCGGCAGCAACCCGCCGCCGAGCGTGACCAGCATGACGACGATCACGATCCCGGCCAGGCGGAAGCGGCTGGACCTGGTGTCGTCGCGCATCAGCCGGAACGTGCCCGGCAGCCCGAACAGGGTCCGCCCGAGTACG
Source organism: Actinomycetes bacterium (assembly GCA_025964615.1). Lineage (GTDB taxonomy): Bacteria > Actinomycetota > Actinomycetes > Streptosporangiales > Streptosporangiaceae > RYN-227. Next base: position 3,408 of record JAOPYM010000078.1, on the reverse strand, counting down.
GGTGCGAGCAGGCCGGACAGCAGCAGGACGCCGGTCGCGGTGAAGATCAGCCCGGCCACGGTGAGCAGGCTCTGCGCGCCGAGCAGCCGCAGCAGCCCGCTCGGGGTGATCTCGCCGCTGGCCTGGTCGCCGATCAGGAAGTACGTCCCGAGGGTCAGCGTCACCTGGACGGCCGTGGTGATGATCAGGGACGTGCCGAGGACCGCCCGCGGATTGCGGCGGATGCCCGCGATCGCGGCATCCAGCATCTCTGCGACCCCGAGCGGCCGGAGCGGGATGTCCCCGGCCAGCAGCTCGCCGCGATCGATCACGATCGGCCGGGCGGAGACCGGCTCCGCCGCAGGTACGGGAGGGCTCTCGGGCAGCCGGACGCCGGGCGTCGCCCAGGCCTCCTGATCCGGCATACCCACTCCCCGTGTGTCGATCAGGTCATCCTGTCATCGAAGACCTAGACGGTGATAGTCCGGATCCATGAGATGCCCATCGGTGATCCCCCCTTGACTTGCGGCGCTCAAATGCGGACGAACCTTGCGCCATGTGTGCGAAGTGACACGCACGGTACTCTCGGGCGTCCTAGATCGTGGGGTTTTCGCGGGAAGCGACCTGGAATTCGGCGTCCACGGGCGCGGGGTGCCGAGTCCCCTCTATGATCCGGCCTTCGGTGTCCGATCAGATGGAGGGGTCACACGCCGGGGAAACGCAGGTAGCCTCTAGCTGACCTTTTGTTTACCAGGCTGTTCGCTCCTGACTACGTGTAACGATGAGGGCCATGAGAGGACGCGTTCTGGTCGTCGATGACGACCTCGCACTCGCCGAGATGCTCGGCATCGTCCTGCGCGGCGAGGGCTTCGAGCCTTCGTTCGTGCATGACGGTGACAAGGCGCTCGAGGCGTTCCGGGAGACCCGGCCCGACCTCGTGCTCCTCGATCTGATGCTTCCCGGCGCCGACGGTATCGATGTGTGCCGGCAGATCCGCGCCGAGTCGGGCGTGCCGATCGTGATGCTCACGGCCAAGAGCGACACCGTGGACGTCGTGCTCGGACTCGAGTCCGGGGCGGACGACTACATCGTCAAGCCCTTCAAGCCCAAGGAACTGGTGGCCAGGGTCCGTACCCGGCTGCGCCGCACCGACGAGCCCGCCCCCGAGACGCTGACCATCGGCGACATCACCATCGATGTCGCCGGGCACTCGGTCAAGCGCCTGGACCGGCACATCCCGCTGACGCCCCTGGAGTTCGACCTGCTGGTCGCACTCGCCCGCAAACCCCGCCAGGTCTTCACCAGGGAGGTGCTCCTGGAGCAGGTCTGGGGCTACCGCCACGCTGCCGACACCAGGCTCGTCAACGTGCATGTGCAGCGGCTGCGCGCCAAGATCGAGCGGGACCCGGAACATCCGGAGATCGTGGTGACCGTTCGAGGGGTCGGCTACAAGGCCGGCCCTGCCTGAGCCAAGCGAGGTCACCCGGTGAAGGCGTGGAAGAGGCGCATCCGGCGCGTCCTGGCCACTGCCCGCCGGGTGGTCCGCGGCGTCTGGCGGCGCGGGTACGGGCGGTGGCGCCGATCGATCCAGCTCCGGATCGTCGCCAGCACCCTGGCCGTCTCCGCGATCGTGGTGGCGGTGCTCGGCGTCTTCCTGATGCAGCAGATCACCACCGCCCTGCTGGACGCGAAGGTACGGTCGTCGCTGGCCCAGCTGAACGAGGGCGTCAACCAGTTCCAGGACGCCCTGGCGAAGGCCCCCACCGAGGACTCCTCCGGTCAGCTGGACAGCGTCGCCGACCAGCTCAAGACCCGCAGCGGGCCGTCGGGCCTGTACGAGGTCTACGTCCGTGACACCACGGACCAGTTCTCCGACGGGTACGTGACCAACGAGCTGCGCAGCTCCAGCGTCCCGCAGCGCCTCCGCGACCAGCTGCGCCCCGGCAGCAGGAACAGCACCTATGGGGAGCTGAGCTACATCGGGCAGAGCCACCCGGTGCGGGGCCTGATCGTGGGCACCAAGGTCGGCCTCAGGTTCGAGCTCTACTACCTGTTCCCGCTGACCCAGGAGCAGCAGACCCTGACCTTCGTGAAGAGCACGCTGGTCGGGGTGGGCGCCGCGCTCGTGCTGCTGCTGGCCGCCATCGCCTCCCTGGTCACCCGGCAGGTGGTGATCCCGGTACGGCTCGCCGCGCAGGCCGCCGAGCGGCTCGCCGCCGGCCGCCTCGAGGAGCGGATGAAGGTACGCGGGGAGGACGACCTGGCCCGGCTCGCCACCTCGTTCAACGGCATGGCGGGCAACCTGCAGGAGAAGCTCGCCGCCCTTGAGGGGCTCTCTCAGGTGCAGCGGCTCTTCGTCTCCGACGTCTCGCACGAGCTGCGCACCCCGCTCACCACGATCCGGATCGCCGCGGACATGCTCTACGAGCACCGCGAGGACTTCGAGGCGCCGGTGAACCGGTCGGCCGAGCTGCTGCAGAGCCAGCTGGAGCGGTTCGAGTCGCTGCTCGCCGACCTGCTGGAGATCAGCCGGCACGACGCCGGCGCGGCCACCCTGGACGCCGAGTCGGTGGACCTGCGGGACCTGGTGCTGCGCGCCGTCGGCGATACCGAGGGACTTGCCGAGCGGAAGGGCAGCAAGCTGGTGCAGCAGCTGCCGGGCGAGCCCTGCATGGCCGAGGTGGACCCCAGGCGGGTCGAGCGGATCTTGCGGAACCTGCTGGTCAACGCGGTCGAGCACGGCGAGGGCAACGACATCGTGGTGATCGTCGCCGCCGACCGGGACGCGGTGGCCGTGGCGGTACGCGACCACGGGGTGGGGCTCAAGCAGGGGGAGGCGCAGATGGTCTTCGACCGGTTCTGGCGGGCGGACCCGGCCCGGGCCCGGACCACCGGCGGCACCGGCCTCGGCCTTTCCATCTCCCGCGAGGATGCCCAGTTGCACGGTGGCTGGCTGCAGGCCTGGGGCGAGTCCGGTGTGGGCTCCCAGTTCCGGCTCTCCCTGCCCCGCGAGTCGGGCACCGAGCTGCGCGGTTCGCCGCTGCCGCTCGTACCGCCGGACGTGGAGATGACCCGCGCCCCCTTCGCCGAACTGGAGCTGGGCGATGTCTGACCGCGCCCGCCTCGCCCTCATCCTGGTGCTGCTGACGGCCGGGTGCGCGACCGTGCCGTCCGGCGGGCGGGTGGTCGCCGGCCGGGCCGCCGATCCCGCCGCGCAGGTCGACGACCCCTACGTCCGGATCATCCCCGTACCGCCGCAGGACGGCTGGTCTCCCCGAGAGATCATCCAGGGCTTCCTCGCGGCCTCGGCGAGCTTCGACGACCGGCACGCGGTGGCCGCCAGGTACCTCGCGACGGGGGTGGCCTGGCATCCCGACCCGCAGCCGGCCGTGATCGTGTACGACGACTCCGCCCGGCCCAAGATCGAGC
>JAOPYM010000075.1 GCA_025964615.1 Actinomycetes bacterium | reverse complement strand
GTAGAGACCCTCGATAACAGCGATGACGTCGGCGAGAGTAGAGGGCACGTCCGCAGGTTACCGCTCACCGGGAGGCGATCACGTTGAACGAACCGCCCCGACCGACCAGCGCCGATCGGCCGTACATGCCAGGCTGTGCCCGGACACGGTCACCACCGAGGACGCGGGCGACCCGGTGATCATCGCAGGTCGCCTACGAGATCGACTTCCTGGATCCGGCGGTGAACGCTACCGTCGCGGTGCGACCACATCGGGTGTTCGGCATGAATCAGGGAGATTTCACCGGGTCGCCGACCCGATGGACGTTCCAAGCAGGTTAGCCAGGTCACACGCGTGGGATCATTTCGGGGACGTCTTACGTTGGAGCTGCAGTGAAGTCACCGTTCCGCCGCCGCAAGCGGCTCAAGCAGAGCCGCGCGGTAAAGCCGAGGCAGGCCGAGCCCGAGGTCGTCGACTGGCCTTCGGAGGGCACCGGCCGTTCCTCGCTCATGTCCGCGATCCGCGGTGACGCCGAGAAGGGCGCCGGCTTCGGCGCAGGCATGTTCGAAGATCTGGCCGCCGCCTTCGAGGGTTCCAAGAAGATCAAGATCGAGGAGCAGCAGGCCCAGAAGACGCGCCGTCAGGACGATCACCATGTGGCCGGCAGCGGCCGCCCGGACCTGGAGTCCGGCGTGATCCGTATTCGCCGCCCACAGGACGAGGACCCCACCCAGCCTGCGTGACGGAAGAGTATCGAACATAGTTTCGACTGGCGCGCTATCCTTGGCGATATGAGCACGTACGTCCCGCCCGGATGGCCGCCCGAGGTGCATCCGCCCGGCAGCGAACGCTTCGAGGACACGGCGCTGGCCTGGCTGCTCGACCTGGTCCCGCCCGAGTACCGCCGCTACGGCGTACTCCGCCGCTACCCCCTGGCGCTGGCCCGGATGGCCCGCCACCACGTCGACGCCAACGTCGAGGCGGCACGCAACGGATACCGCACGGCCCGTGCCGGCCTCGCGGAGGCTGTCCCCCCGCACGGCATCGAGGCGATCCTCGACATCTACCGGCGCGAGGGCGGCCGGCTCGCCGCCCTCGCCAAGGCCGCCGAACTGGTCGAGACGGCCCTGCGCGGCCCCATGGCCCCCGGCGACCCCGACTACCAACGCCGCTTCACGCCGAAGTTGTGATGAAAAGTCCACTTCCCATGATGGCCTCTGGCAAGTACTCTAGCCTTGCTCTGTGAAACACAGAGACTTGATCCGCAAGCTCCGGGAACTGGCGAAGGCGCACGATGTCGAAGTTGTCAGCGATGGTGGTGGCGACCATGAGAAGTGGTTGGTGGGCTCCATCCGGGTGATGGTGCCCCGGCACAGAGAGATAGCCGAGGTCCTCGCCCGCGCGATCCTGAAAGATGTCGCCAAGGTGCTCGCTGCGCAGAAGGAGGAGCAATGACCAAGAGCTACACCGCAACTGCCAGACGCGACGGTGGCTGGTGGGTCCTCATCGTGGAACTGGACGAACCCGATCGCACTCTGGGGACCCAGGTCCGCCGCCTCGACCAGGCTCAACCGATGGTCACCGACCTGCTCGCCTCGTTCTTCGACCTCCCCAAGGAGGAGTTCGCGATACGCGTCGTACCCGTACTGGACGACGACACCTGTACCGAGGTGCGAACCGCGCGTTCTCTCAAGTCCGAGGCCGAGCGGATCGCCAAGGAGGCCGGGGAGGCAACGCGGAAGGCCGCGCAGCACCTGCAGGCTCAAGGGCTGACGGTCAGGGACATCGCGGGATTGCTCGGCATCACCCACCAGCGGGTCTCCCAGATCATCCGCGGCAGTTGACCCCTGTCAGCCCGCTCGTACGGCTCCGGGGGCGGGGGTCGCGGTGAGGAAGCGGGGCGGGCGGCGGGTCACCCCTGCGAGCCGCGCGGTGACGGCCGCCCGGATGGCTCCCAGCGCGGCCATCGGAACGAGCGCGACGACGCACTGCCCGATGGCCCGGCCGCCCAGGCCCCCAGCGTCGATGGTCGCGTCCAGCACGAGGTCCAGGGCCGGTACGCCCCGTACGTGCGCCGCGGTGAGCAGCGGGCCGAGCAGTGCGGCCTTCCCCGACTGCAGGAGGGTGACGGCCTCCCCCACCCGCGACGGATGGCCCGGCAGGCCCTCGACCACCCCGGGATCCACGACCAGCAGTCGCAGACCGGCCGCGCCGAGGTCGAACGGCAACTGATCGACGCGACCGGAGGAGACCAGCAGGGCCCCGCGGTCGCGGCCGTGCCGGGCGGCGGCGTAGGCCGGATCCACCGACTCGGGCACCGCGACACCGAAGAGATCGGCCACGGCGAGACCGACCGCGCAGATCGTCTCGGCACCCGACAGCAGGCCCGTCTCCGAAGGAAGCTCACGGTTGATCACCAGCCGGAGCCCGCCGGGGCGGCCCGCCTCGACCAGCGCCCGCGCGGCGGCTCGGGACCACTCGGGAAGCACTGAGGTCTCCAGCTCGTCCAACCCCACGGAGAACCCCTCCGAGTGGTGGTTCATCGAGTAGAACTCCACGACCGGCGACGGCAGCGGAGCCGCAGCGATGATCACCCCCCAGGGCAGCGCGACGGCGAGCGCCGCGGCGGGCCCGCCGAGCAGCACCAGACCACCGGGCGCCCGCCACACCCCCGCCGGCGAGGCGCCGAAGGCCCGCTCGAACAGATGCCCCGTCAGCCGTACCTCCGGATCGGCGGCGAGCCGCTGCGCGACGCTCATCCCGCCGCCACGCGGGCGAGTATCCGGTAGGCGTTGGAGTGCGAGCGGACGAACGGCCGCATCGCGTACTGCGCGCCGAACGCGACGAGCAGCAGCGGCCCGGCCAGCAGCAGCGCGAGCACCCGCCGTCCGTGATCGGCCATGCCGGGCGCCGGGCCCCAGGGCCGTGCGGGGTCCGGGCCCAGCAGGTTCAGCGCGGCGAGCACGGCCCCGGGCAGGTCGGGGCCCTGCTGGGCGGACCTGCGGGCCTCCGCCACCACCTCCATACCGCGTGCGGTGAGCGCCCGTTTGAGGTTCTCGATCGGGAACAGGTGCTGGTGCTGCGGGGGCAGCCACGGGATCCAGAAGCCGCGCAGCAACCGGCCGTAGACGCACTCCGGGTCGGGTACCTCGATGATCAGGTGACCGCCGGGTCCGAGCACCTTTACGGCGGTGTCCAGTTCGTTGAACGGGTCGCGGGTGTGCTCGAGGTAGTGGTGCATGCTGATCACGTCGTACCGTCCGGCCAGCTCGTCCACCAGTTCGGGGAACTGCCCCCGGTAGCCCCGCCGGATCCAGCCGCGACGCTGTGCCTCGGCCACCCCGTCTCCCAGGTCGAGCCCGTCGAACACGGTGCCGGGGAGTACGGCGGCGGCGGTACGCGGGAAGTGCCCGTGCCCGGTACCGACGTCCAGCCAGGTCACCGGGTCGGTGTGCGCGGCGACCATCGCGGCCCGGGCCCGGTACCAGGAGGCCTGGCCTGCGAAGACCCGCTCGGCCGCCTCCGCACCGAGGCCGTCGTAGACGTCGCGGTAGTAGAAGTCCAGACCGGCCACGGTCAGCCGGGGGTTCTGGAAGACGTGCCCGCAGTCCCGGCACCGGTCCAGGCGGAAACGGCCGGGCTTGGCCTGAATGATGTCCCGGCACGACACGTGCAGTTCCACGGCGAGCGACCCGCACCACGGGCAGTCATTGCGCGGCCGTTCCAGGAACCGTTCGACCCCCTGCGCGAGTTCGGGCCGGTAGTGGGCGCGGGCCTCGTCGAGGCGGGCTGTCCGGTCGAGTTCCCATGAGGAACGCGGGCCGCGCAGCGTCCGCCAGCAGGTCCACGGGGTCAGTACGGGCCGCAGGAGCGCGGCGCGGTGCAGATCGCGCGGCCTCAGCGCAGTTCCGGCGCAGACGATGTACGGCACGGCGCAGTACGCCCCGAGCGCCGCGAGACCCACGGCGGGCTGGATCAGCAGCCCTGCCAGGACCAGCGTCCAGGCGGCCACCGTGCCGGCCAGGATCAGTTCCACCGGCTCCCCGAGTCCGCGCAGCCAGGCACGCCGCGATGCGCCGGTCGATGCCGCGGCGGGTCCGGGCACGACGACGATTCCGGCCGTCGCCGCGTACTGCCGCAGCCGGGCGGTGGCTGCGCCGAACTCGCCCGGCTCCAGGGTCCCGGCAGCGCTCGCGGCCCGCGAAAGGACGCCGGGGGCGACCAGCATCGCGTGCCCGGCACCCCTGCCCGGACCCGCGAGGTTCCTCGCATACGACCCGAGGTCGGCGCTGCGTGCCAGGTCGAGTACCCGCTGGACGGGCAGGTCGCAGGGGACGAGGTCGAGGACCTGCGCGCCGGTCCGGTGGGCGTGCGCGATCGCCGCCGACCTGACCCGTTCGTGCAGGTCGGCGCCCACGCCTGTGATCACGGCGTAGTCGTCGCGAGCGGATTCGGCGGGCCGGACCCGGCGCAGCCCCGACAGCCTGTCGCGCAGCCGGACCGCGTTGAGGATGAGCCCTCCGGCCGTCGCCACCGGCAGCCAGTCCAGCAGGTTCACGTGAGCTTCTCCAGGCGGTCGGCGGCGGCGGAGGCGCCCCCGGCCGCGGCGAAGGAGTCCCGTATCCGGCGGGCGGCGGCGCGGTGGGCGTCGCCGGTCAGCACCTGGGTGATGGCCTCGCGGAGCTCGGGCGCCTGGACCCTGCTGAACATGACGGTGACCCCGGCGCCCGCCGCCTCGACCTGACCGGCGATGACAGGCTGGTCATCGCGGATCGGGGCCACTACCAGTGGCAGCCCGTGCGCGAGCGCCTCGCACACCGTGTTGTGGCCGCCGTGCGTGACGACGGCGGACAGGTGCGGGAGCAGGTCGAGTTGCGGGACGTACGGCCGTACCAGCACGTTCGGCGGGGCGTCGATGAGCACACCGTCCGGGGCCACGAAGACCGCCTGCACGTCCAGGTCCCGCACGGCGTCCGCGGCGACCTGGAAGAACCGCTCGCCCGCGGAGCCGTTGACGGTTCCCAGGGTGACCAGGATGGCGGGCCCCGACAGCCACTCCCACGGGAAGCCGGTACCGCCGGACGGGCGGCCCAGTGCGGGCCCGACGAACGCGTAGTGGTCGGGGAACTCCGAGGTGTCCCCGATCAGCGCGGCGGTGCTGAACGCGAGCACGAGATGGTCGGAGAACCTCAGGTCGAACGCCTCCAGCCCGTACGGCCGCTGGAAGCCGGCCAGCAGTCCGCTCACCCAGTCGGCGACCTTCGGCACGCCCGCCAGCGGGTCGGTGAGCTCGGCCGAGGTGGTCGCCGAGGTGGCCCACGGCAGGTCGTTGCGCCGGGCCGCCGCCGCGCCGGCCAGCGCCTGCTGGTCGGTCACCACCACGTCGGGCCGGAACGCCTCGATGGCCGCCTCGACGCCGGGCATCATGGCGTGCCCGAGCGGCACGAGGAACTCCTCCCACAGGAACTGCAGGGCCGCAGGCCCGCGCAAGCCCAGCCACTCCGCCCTGGCGGTCTCCAGGCGGTCCGCCAGGGCCTCGTCCCGCACCGGGTACAACACTGAGCCCGGTTCGAGCAGCGGGCCGACCACCTCCGGATGTCCGGCCCATGCCACCTCGTGCCCGCGCCTGGCCAGTTCGGCGCCGACCGCGACCGTCGGGTTGATGTGCCCGGTCAGCGGTGGAACCACGAAGAGGAAGCGTTTCGCGGGCGGCGCGATGTTCTTCACGCCCAGGTCCTGCAGCGTCGGCATCTTCGCTCTGCGTACCATCGTCATACCCCCGCCTTCATCGGTGCGTTGATCCCGGCGTGCTCTGACAGCCAGCCGAGCAGGACATCGAGGAGTTCGCCGGTCCCCTCTCGGAGCACGGTGTGCGCGTGCCCGGCGAGCACGTACAGCGTGCAGCCGGGGACGTGCCTGGCCAGCAGGCGGCCCGCGTCCAGCACATCGGAGTGCTCTCCGTAGACGGCCAGCACCGGGCAGGTCACGTCGGCCAGGTCTGCGGGCCGGATCGGTTCCACCGCCGCCAGGTCGTCGAGCAGTGTCGTGCCGTTGATGAGCGCGTCGCAGGTGACGGCCTGCCTGGCGGGCTGCCGCCAGCCGATCGCCGACAGCTGGTCGGCGAGGCGCTCGTACTCCAGGATCAGCGCGGACTTGCTCAGCGTGTTGAGCATGTCCTCGGTCCACTCGCCGGTCCGCTCGGCCGGGCCGTACGACTCGATCAGGACAAGGCCGGCGATGCGGGACGGGCGGGCCAGCGCGGCGTTCAGTGCGACGACCCCGCCGAAACTGTTGGAGACGAGGAACACCGGCCGGTGGTGGCCGAGCGCGTCGAGGATGCCGAACAGATCGGCGACGGCGTCGGCGGCACCGTAGCCGGACGGCGGGCGCTGCGATCGGCCGTGGCCGCGCAGGTCGTACAGGACCGACTCGGCCCCGGCGGCGGCGACCGGTCCCGCCAGCGTGTAGTAGAAGCTCGACAGGTTGTCCATGACGAGCCCGTGCACGAACACCACGATCGGGGCGCCGCTGTCGCCCGAGGAGGCCGGCATGGTCTGGACGTGGAACCGCACGCCCCGGGTGGTCACTTCAGCCAACGTCTTCTCCTGGTGGTGTTGCCGCAAGGAACTCTCTGAGCAGTGGGGTGAGCCGCGCCTTGGCGCTGATGTGCAGGTCGTGGCCGCCCCCGAGCAGGTGCTGGCGGGCGCCGGGCAGCGCGCGGCCGATCAGTTGCGCAGTGGCCCGGAACGGCGACCGCGTACCGGTGACCGACAGGACGGGCAGCCCGGTGAGGCGGCCGAGCTCGGACTCGGTGATCGGCGGCTCGGCGGCGAGGTCGTGGAGTACGGAGGTCCGTTCCAAGAGCATCCTGGTGCACCTGGTGGGGACCCGGATCAGGTCGACCGCCCGGTCGGGGGCTGGTGAGAACGGCGGCTCCACCAGGGCGAGCCGGGTGACCCGCCCCGGATGGGCGAGCGCGAACCACACCGCGACCACGGCGCCGTAGCTGTGCCCGGCGATCGCGAACGGCGGCAGGTCGCAGGTCAGTTCGTTCAGGTCCGCGACCATCGTGGCCGAGTCGTACCCGGTCGGCGTGCACTCGCTGAGACCGTGCCCGCGCCAGTCGATCAGGCGTACGGGCCGGGTACGGGCTATCGCGGGGGCCGCAGTGAAGTACCACGACGCCGCGCTGCCAGTGAACAGCCCGTGCAGCATGACGACGGGCCCGCCGCACGACGGCCCGAGCTCCACCAGGTGGAACCGGGCTCCGGTCGCCTGCACGTAGACCATCAGGCGGCGGATGCGGTCAGGCGGGACTCGATGTGGGCCACCAGGTCACCGACCCGCATGGTCATGATCTCGTCGAGGTCCAGTCCGGCGACGAAGGCGGCGAAGTCCACCCGTCCCTGGTAGACCTGTTGCAGCCGTTCGGCGAGCGCGACGAACTCGATGCTCTCCATTGCCAGGTCCTCATTGAAAGTGGTGCCGCGGCCCACCTCGACGTCCAGCAGGAAGTCCTCGCCGATCACGTCGACGAGCATCCGGACGACCTCGTCCAGAACGTCGTTGTCCACTACTGCCCCCATGTCCATGTCACGATGTGCCCGTCGAGCAGACGGGACCGGACCCGCGTGATGCCGGCCTCGGTGGCGACGGTCATCCGGTCGCCGTCGGCGGCGGTGACCACGAAGTCCTTCGGCCGCCCCCGCAGCCCGGTCCCCGCCGCCTTCGCGGCGGCCTCCTTGGCAGTCCACAGCCGGATGAAGCCGACCCGGTCGAGCAGCGCCCGTTCCCCCTCGGTGAGCGCGATGTCCGCGGCCGCGCCGCCACGCTCCTGGTCGGCCTCGATGTCGATGCCGGCCGCCAGGGGTGCGGGCCGTACCAGCGCCACTCCCAGCTCGGCGGTGTGCGCGATCGACACGGTCAGCGGCGCCTTGAACGGCCCGATCACCTCGGGCCTGCCCGCGGCGTCGTTGCGCACGGTCAGCTCGGCCGGGAAGAGCGGGCCGTGGCCGCGTTCCCAGAGCCGGTGGCGTACGGCGTCCTTGGCGGCGATCCGGCCGAGCAGCCAGGGGTTGCGCGCGCGCAGCGTGAGCCGGTCGTACTCGGCCCGCTCGGTGGCGTTCAGGTACTGGCGCATCAGCAGGTCGCGGGAGGCGGCGCCGTCCCAGCGCCGGCGGGCCAGACACCAGCCACCCGGCTGCGGCTCGCCGATCCCGGCCAGCTCCGGGGTGAACTTCATCCGCCAGACCAGCTCATCGGTGAAGAACCGGTGGGTGGTCCAGCCGGTGACCCGGACCCGGACCCGGCCGCCGGCATCGAGCACTTCGCCGTCCCCGCGCATCGTGGTGTCGGACAGGAGACGGTTGCGGCAGGTGATGGGCAGCCGCTCCCCGTGCGGGGGCGGCGGCCCGTACCACTCGACCCGTTCGATGCCGGTCGGGAAGACCGTACGGGCGGTCTCCTCACGCACCTGGATCCAGTGGCCGAGCAACTGCCCGGCACTGTCGAGGAGCGCGCCCGGTGCCGGCAGGGACGTCAAGATCCCGCGCAGGCCGTCCTTGGCCAGCGCGCCGATCTCGCTGACCCCCTGGTAGCGGGGACCGTGGAACATCCACCGTTCGGAGTAGAGCCGTTCGGCGGTGACCGGGGGCGGCCCCTCGCCGCTGAGCGGGGTGCGGTCCGGGGCTGGCGCCGCCGGGTAGCGGTCGGCGAGCAGCACCGTTCCGTCGGCGTGGCCGTCGATGACCACCTTGACCCGGCCGGGGCCGTCCTGGCTCGCGCGGATCGTCACGGTGGTCGGCGGGTCGGCCACCACCCATCTGAGCGCGCGCACGTTCTCCACGCCCGTCACGACCAGGTCCGGCAGCAGCTCCCGCGCCGTCTCCGCCATCACCTCCAGGAGCGTGGTCAGCGGGACCACAGGGAACCGGTCGGACGGCTCCGGCCAGCCTTCGCGCTGCGGGATCAGGCAGTGGTCGGCGACGTGGTCCATCGTCTCCAGCGAGAACACCCGCTCGGTGACGGACCGCCGCCCCAGGGCTCCGAGTACGGTCCGGGCGGTGGCGGTCGCATCGTGCAGGAGCGCGTAGAACTCGGCGAGCAGCGGGGCGGGCACACCCTCGGCGAGCGGCGGGACCTGCGCGACGGCCGGCAGGACCCCGTCGAGCCTGACCAGCGGAGACCCCAGATCGAGGGTGACCCCGTCCCGCTGAGGTGGGGCCTCCTCGGCTGTGGCGGGCGGGATGTACCCCTCGGTCCACAGTGCGGCGGCGACGCGGCGAAGTTGCGCGATCCCGTCCCGTTTCGGGACGTTCACCGCCATCGCCAGGAACTCGCGCTCGGCCGGCGAGTCACTCAGGGAGTCCCCGACGAAGCCGGTGAGGCTGCCCGGGCCGACCTGGATGAAGGCCCGCACCCCGTTGTCGTGCAGCGCACGGACGAGCGCGCTGAACCGTACCGGCTCGAGGAGGTGCCGTACGACCAGGGCGCGGACCTCGTCGGGGTCCTCGGGGAACGGCGCTACCGTGGTCGCCGACCAGAGCGGGACCTCGGGACGGCGGATGGACAGCGCCGCAAAGGACCGGTGCACCGGTCCCAGATAGGCCTCGGCCATCGGCGTGTGGAATCCGGAGCGGAAGGGGAGTTCCTGGCCGAGCACCCCCTCCGACCAGAGCCGGTCGAGCGCCCTGCGAACCTGTGCGGGCGGGCCGCAGATCACCGACTGGTGCGGGCAGTTGTCGTGGCTGACCACCAGGCCGTCGAGATCGGCGACCACCGCCCCAGCCCGCTCCGCACCGCAGCCGAGCGCCGCGTAGGCGACGTCGGGAACCTTCAGCTCGGTGTGGTCCAAGGCCGCCAGGAACACGTCGGCGGCGTCCTGCTCGTACATACCGAAGACGTTCATGGCCGTCCACTCACCCAGGCTGTGCCCGGCGGCGACATCGGGTTCGACGCCCAGCTCGCGCAACGCCCCGGCCAGCAGCCGCCCGACAGCGATCACGTCGGTGGCGTGACCGATGAGGTCGGTGCGGCCGGTCAGCTCCGGAAGGCCGAGCCCGAAATAGGCGGCGACGTCGTCGATGCGCGGTTCGAAGACCGGCTCGAAACCGGGGAACAGGAAGGCGATCCGGCCGCCCGCCGTGAGCAATGGCACCGGCGAGAACCAGATGCCGCTGCGACCCCGCCATGCCGAGCCGCGCTCCACGATCGTCCGGGCCAGCTCAAGGCGCCGAGGAGTCGGGTCCACGATGGCGAGCCGGCAACCCCCCGGCAGTTCGGGGCCGCCAGGGAACCCGAGCTCCCCGTCGGCCTGCCCGATGAGCTCCTCGTCCGGAGCCCCCAGCATCACCCCGAGCTCCCCCACCGACCCCGCCCGCAACCGCAGCACCCGCTCCGTTGACTCGTGGCGTTTCCCGCACCGGAGGGGTCCCCGGGTGCGGGAAACGCCACGAGTCAACGGGGTGGGGTCCTCCTCGAGGAGGAGGTGGGCGTTGGCTCCGCCGAAGCCGAAGGCGTTGACCGCGGCGCGGCGGGGGGTGCCCTCGGCCGGTTCCCAGTCCAACGCGTCGGTGAGGAGGGTGAAGCGGGTTCCGGTGAGGGCCGGGTGGGGGTCGGTCGCGTACAGGGTCGGCGGGAGAACGGCGTCGTGCAGGGCAAGGGCGGCCTTGATGAGGCCGGCCATCCCGCCGGCCGGCATCGCATGCCCGATCATCGACTTGACCGTGCCGAGGCCGATGGGGGTGCCTGCCGTGCCGAACACCTGAAGGAGGGTGTCCAGCTCGACGCCGTCGCCGGCCGGGGTACCGGTGCCGTGCGCCTCGATCAGGCCGACGGCGCCCGGCGCTCGGGGGTCCAGGCCGGCGTCCTGCCAGGCTCGTTCCACGGCGAGGACCTGACCGGCGGTGACCGGGCTCATCAGGCCGCCGGCCCGGCCGTCGCTGGAGCTGCCCGCGCCCCGGATCACCGCGTAGATCCGGTCGCCCGCACGCTGGGCGTCACCGAGCCGTTTGAGCACGACGACACCGGTGCCCTCCGACAGGAGCGTGCCGTCGGCATCGCTGGAGAACGGCCTGATGTGCTGGGAGCGGCTGAGCACGCGGAGCCGGTTGAACACGCTCCAGACGGTGGCGTGGTGGGCGTGGTGGACGGCCCCGGCGAGCATCGCGTCGCACTGTCCGTCGCGGAGCATCCGCATGGCCTGTTCGACCGCGACCAGCGACGACGCGCAGGCCGCGTCGATGGTGTGGGCGGGCCCGCGCAGGTCGAAGCGGTTGGCGATCCGGGCGGCCGCGAAGCTGGGCACCAGGCCGATGGAGTCGTCGGCCCCGTCCGGGCCGAGCCGGTCACGGAAGGCCTGCCTGACCAGTTCGAGCCGCTCTTCCCCCAGATCGGGGACCAGGTCCCTGAGCGCCCCGACGAGCTGGTGGGAGGTACGGACGAGCTGGTCGAAACGGGCGACTCCCGGGGTGAGGTAGCCACCCCGGCCGATGATCACACCGATCCTCGCCCGGTCGGGCAGCCGCGCTTCTCCGCCGGCGTCGGCGATGGCGTCGGCGGCCGTACGGAGCGCGAGCAACTGGTCAGGTTCGATGCCGGCAACCGCCGACGGCATGATGCCGAACGCGACCGGGTCGAAGGTCGCAAGGCCGTCGACGAACCCGCCCCTGCGGCAGTAGAACCGGTCGCTGCGCGGGCTCTCGTACGACGACGGGTCGTAGTACAGGCCGGGGTCCCAGCGGTGCGCCGGTACCTCGGAGATCGCGTCGACCCCGGCTCTGATGTTGCCCCAGAAGTCCGCGGCGTTCCCCGCCCCCGGGTAGATCGCCCCCACTCCGACGATCGCGATAGGGGTGCTCACTGGAAGATCACCTGGACGTCCTCGCCTGCGGCGATCTCACGGAGCAGGGCGGCGACCGCGGCGCCGGGCTCGAGCAGGGCGACGCCCCGCCCGGCGTACTCGCGGGCCAGTTCCGGCGAGACCATCCCGCCGCCGGCCCAGGGTCCCCAGTCGGCGACGAGGACCCGGCCCTGCAGACGGGTCCGCCACACGCGCGCGAGGGTGTCGCAGGCATCGTTGGCGGCGGCGTAGTCGGCCTGTCCGCGGTTGCCATAGACCCCGGACACGCTGCCGAACACCACGAAGAAGCCGATGTCGGGCCGGACTGCGGCGGCCAGCGCGCAGGCACCGTCCACCTTGGTCCGGTAGACCCGGGTGAACGATTCGGGGGCCTTGTCGCGGACGAGCCGGTCCTCAAGGAGCCCGGCCCCGTGGACGACCCCGTCGAGACGCCCGTGCCGCGCGTACACGTCCTGCACGATAGAGCGCACCGCCGAGGCATCCCGCACGTCGGCCACGTGGTAGCGCACACTCGCGGCGCTGCCCTGCAGCAGCGCGAGGGTGTCGTGGATCTCCCGTTCGGTGCGGATGCGGCGAGTGGCCGCCTCGATCTCGCCGGGGCTCCGGCCGCCCTGGGCGATCAGCGCCTGCCGCAGCGCGGCCTCGTCGGTGGCCGCGGCGATCTCCGGATCCTCGGGCCGTTCCGGTGCGGGGGTACGGCCGATGAGCTCCAGGTGGCAGCCGGTCGCCTCGGCCATCGCGAGGGCCACCCTGGCGGTGATCCCGCGGGCCCCGCCGGTGAGGAGCACCACGCCGTCCGGGCCGAGCGGCAGCGCCGCCTCCGGCACGTCGCCGGTCGAGGTGACCATCAGGGTCCGCCGCCCGGATGCCGCATAGCCGACCTCGACCGGCCCGCCCGGCTCGCTGAGCAGTTCGGCGAACAGGCTGTCGGCCACGGCGCGGGGGCTCTCCTTGGTGTCCACGTCGACCGCGCGGACGAGTACCTCGGGGAACTCCTGAGTGAGGGTACGGGCCAGCCCGCGCAGGCCCGCCCCGGTGCTCGGGTCGCCCGCGCCACTGCCATCGAAGCGGAGCCCGAAACTGCCGCCCGCACCGGTGGCCACGATCAGGGAGCGGGCACCTCCGATGAGTGCCTCGCGGATCCCCGCGTAGGCCCCCGGCAGTACCGCGCCGCCCCCGGGACGCAGCGCGCCCAGGTGGATCAGCCCGTCGGCCGGCCCGTCCGGTTCCACCGGGGTACGGACCTGGGCACCGTAGCGCTCAAGGAGATCAGCCAGCTCCAGGGCGATACCGCAGCCATCGTCGACGATGACGAACCGCTGGCCGGCGAACCTTCCAGGTTCGGGCCGCTGCTGCGGCAGCGCGGGCAGATCCCCGAGCCGCACCACGTGCCGCCTGGGCCGCACACCGCCGGCGTCCGGCTCGGCGCTCTCTGCGGCGACCTGGGCATCGGGCTGTCCGACGGGCTGGGTCTCCGCTGGCAGCGCCGGGGTTCCGAGGTGGCAGCAGATCCAGGTGACGATCTCGCCGATGGTCTTGATGCGGGCCAGCCGCTCGACGATCGCCTCGGCCGGCCCGGTACCGGGCGAGGTCAGCCCGACCCGTTCGCCGAGCTCGCCGATGATCTCGGTGCGCTTGATCGAGTCGATCGACAGGTCCGCCTCGAGGTCGAGATCGTCGGCGAGCATCTCAGCGGGGTAGCCGGTCCGTGATCTGATCACGGCGAGCACCACGGCGCGGATCTCCTCCGGCCCGAGCCGTACCTGCGAGACCTCCGCGGGCTCGATCTCCGCGGCCCCCACGGCCGGGCGCGGCGCGGGCACCGAGGGCACCGGTGCCAGGGATGGCAGGGATGGCAGCGCCGGGCCGGTGGCGCCCAGGTAGCCGAGGATTACGTCCCGCTGCGCGGCGACCAGTTCCCTGGTGGTCCGCAGGTACTCCAGGACCGTGGCGTCCCGGTCCGGGCCGGGCAGGACCGGCGCGGTCGGCGGGCCGACCCGCCGGGCGGGCCGCAGCGCGTTGTCCAGATACTGCCCGTCGGCCGTGCGCACCAGGTGCCCGTTGACCACCCAGCCCGGACGGGCCTGGGTGCCGGTGACGACCCGGGTGTCCCTGCCGGCCAGCAGCGGCGCCGGGTCCACGGGGACACCGGCGGCGGCCAGTTCGGCGAGGGCGAGCAGCAGCCGGTGCAGCCCGTGCGGCGCCTCGCCCGGTACGTCGCAGCAGACCGCGGTGTGCGGGAGGTCTCCGAGGATCTCGCCGACGAGCCGGGTGAGTACCCGCCCGGGACCCGCCTCGACGAAGACCCGGGCGCCCGCCGCGTACATCGCCTCGATCTGCTCGACGAACCGCACCGGCGCGGCGACCTGACCGGCCAGCGTGGCCCGTATGGTCTCGATGTCGGCTGCGTACGGGGCGGCCGTGGTGTTGGACCAGACCGGGAACGCTGGGGCGCGCAGGTCCCGCAGGTCGAGTTCGGCGCGCAGCACCTGCGCGGCCCCGGCGACGAGCGGGCTGTGGAACGCGCAGGCGACGGGGATCCGCTGCGCGGAGACGCCGCACCCGGCCAGCGCGGCGACGGCCGCGTCGATGGCGGCGACCGGGCCTGAGATGACGGTCTGCCTGGGCGCGTTGTGGTTGGCGATGGCCACCCGGTGGCCGGCCAGTACCGCCCGTACCTTCTCGGAGGGGGCGGCCACCGCGGCCATCGTGCCCGGTTCGTCGCCTGCCGCGGCAAGGACGGCCTCCGCACGGGCGGCGCTGAGCGTGATCAGGTCGGTGTCGCCGAAGACCCCGGCGGCGCACAGCGCGACGAGTTCGCCATAGCTGTGCCCGCCCGCCATGTCGGGCCGTACGCCCACCCCGGTGAGCAGCCCGTGCATCGCCAGCCCTGCGATGCCCAGGGCGGGCTGGGCGATCCGGGTGTCGGTGACGGCGGCCCGCTGCCGCTGCGCCTGCTCGGCGGTGAACGTGGCGGGCGGGAACATCGCCTCGCCGTACCGGCCGCCGGCCAGGTGCAGCAACCGCTGCAGCTTCGGGAACGCGACGAACAGGTCGCCGAGCATGCCGGGCCGCTGGCTGCTCTGGCCGGGGAACAGGAACGCCACCGCGCCGGGCTCGGCGGAACCGGCGACGAACACCCCGGCACCCGTGCGAAACTCCCGCGCTGCGGCCAGCTTGCCCGTCAGGTCGTCCAGCCCGGTGGCGACCAGCGCGAACTGGACCGGCCCCTGGCCGATGGCGAAGGTACGGGCCAGGTCGCGCAGCCGTACCCCGGGCCCGATCAGCGAGGCCAGCCGGTCCAGTTCGGAGCATGCGGCGGCACGGTCGGCGCCACGGATGAGGAACAGCTCGGCGGGCCATTCCGCGAGACCGGAGACCGGCTCGGGGGCTCCGTCGTAGCCGGCCAGGACCGCGTGGAAGTTGGCCCCGCCGAACCCGAATCCACTGACCCCGGCGTACCTCTCACCGGCGGGCACCGCCCACGGCCGGGCCCGGTCGTCGAAGGAGAACGGGCTGGTCTCGGCGTCCCAGGCGCCCCCCGGGCGGTCCAGGTGCAGGGTCCCCGGCCGTACCCCGGTGTGCAGCGCGTACGCCGTCTTGATCAGCCCGGCCAGCCCGGCCGCGCACTTGGTGTGCCCGATCTGGGACTTGACCGAGCCGAGCGTGCACGACCCGGGCAGGGCGCCCGCGGCCTTGAACGTCTCGGTGAGCGTGGCGAGTTCGGTGCGGTCGCCGACGGAGGTACCGGTGCCGTGCGCCTCGACCAGGCCGACCTGCGCGGGCGACACCCCGGCCCGCCGGTAGGCGCGGTCCATCGCGAGGCGCTGCCCCTCGACGCGGGGCGCGGTGAGCCCGAGGGACCGGCCGTCGCTGGAACCCGCCACGGACTTGATCACGGCGTAGACCCGGTCTCCGTCGCGTTCGGCGTCGGCCAGCCGCTTGAGCACCAAGCAGCCGACCCCTTCGCCGAGTGCGATGCCGTCGGCCTCTGTGTCGAAGGCTGCGCTCCGTCCGGTCGGCGAGAGCGCGTGCACCGCGGAGAACAGCAGGTAGTCGGAGATCCCGTTGTGCGAGTCTGCTCCCCCGCACAGCACCATGTCGCTCGTACCCGAAGCCAGTTCCTTGCAGGCGGTGTCGAGCGCGGCCAGCGAGGCGGCGCAGGCGGCGTCCACGGTGTAGTTGGAACCGCCCAGGTTGAGCCGGTTGGCGATCCGCCCGGCGATGACGTTCGTGAGGACGCCGGGGAAGGAGTCCTCGGTGAGCCGGGGCAGCTGCTCATCGAGCCCCGCCGGCACCTCGCCGAAGTAGAGCGGCAGGTGGGCGCGGAGGTTGTAGGCGGCACCGAGGTCGCTGCCCGCCTGTGCGGCGAAGAACACGGAGGTACGGGACCGGTCGAAGGGCCGGTCGGCGTATCCGGCGTCGGCGAGCGCCCTGGCTGCCACCTCAAGGGCGAGGAGCTGCATCGGCTCGACGCTGCCCAGCGAGTTCGGCGGGATGCCGTAGGCGAGCGCGTCGAAGGGGATGTCGGGCAGGAACCCGCCCCATCTGGGCAGGGCCGCCCCCTTCTCGTCGTGGTAGAGCGCGGGGTCCCAGCGTTCGATGGGCACCTCGGTGACGGAGTCCACCCCGCCGATGATGTTCGCCCAGTACTCCTGGGCGTCCTTCGCACCGGGGAAGACGCAGCCGATGCCGACGATGGCGATGTCGATCGCCGCAGCCTGATCCGGCTCGGTGCCGATACCGAGCTCTTCGGCCCGCTCCGCGAGGAAACAGGTGGCGCCGGTGGTCACCAGCTCGTGCAGGCCGACGATGCTGGTGGTCGTGGTGCGCAGCCCGGCGACCTGCCCGAGCATGTACATGCCGTCGCGCCGCTGCTCGGCGTCCTCGACGACCCCGAGGTGGTCGCCGTCGCGGCGCAGGCCTTTGCTGGCGATCCGCAGCCGGCCCAGGTTGAGCTCCTCCAGCTGCCGCCACATCGTCTGTCGGTCCGTGCCTGCCAGCTCCATGCGGGCCCGCTCGGCGGCGAACACGGCGGCGTACGGGGTGTCCGCGCATCTGGTGGAATGGCCGGGCGAGGTCTCCAGGAGCACGGTCCCCGCGCACTCGAGGGCGGCCCGCTGGAAGCCCGGCAGGATCGCACCGGCCGCGACCGCCTCGTGAGTGAACAGGTACGACGTGCCCATCAGGACGCGGATCTCGGCACCGCGTTCGGCCAGCGGCCCCGCCAGGGCGGCGACCATGGCGGCCGACCGTTCGTCGTGGATGCCTCCGGCGAAGGCGATGGACAGTTCCTGCGGCGCGTCGAAGGCGGTGAGGATCTCCAGCTGCGATTCCCACAGCGGGAAGCTCGCTCGGGGGCCCACATGCCCGCCGCACTCCGAGCCCTCGAAGACGAAGCGCCGCGCGCCCTCGTCGAGGTAGCGGCGCAGAAGTCCCGGCGAGGGCACGTGCAGGAAAGTGGCGATGCCGGCCGCCTCCAGGGAGGCGGCCTGGCTCGGGCGGCCTCCGGCGATCAGGGCGTACGGCGGCCGGATCTCGTATATGGCGGCGAGCTGCGCCTCCTTGACCTCGGACGGCGCGAACTCCAGTATGCCGACGCCCCACGGCCGGTCGCCGAGGCGCTCGGCGGTGTCGGTGAGCAGCCGCCGTACCTCCTCGCCGTCCATCAGCGCGAGCGCCAGGAACGGCAGCCCGCCGTCCTGGGCCACGGCGGCGGCGAAGAGCACGCGGTCGCTGACCCTGGTCATCGGACCCTGCAGGATCGGATAGGTACGGCCCGCGGGGTGCGGCTCGGGTGCGAGCGGGGCCCTCCTGACAGCGGCGGCGAGGTGGGCGGCGAGCTGCTCGCGCACCGCCCGGATCACACCGCCCGCGGTCTTGTACGTCCCGGCCAGGGACCCGGCGAAGGCGCCGTCCTGGCCGATCGGGAGCAACTGGCCACGGAGCCCGGCGGCGCCGAGCTCGGCTCCCCGCAGGTCGGGCAGGTCGGGCCGGGTGTAGACACGATGCCCTCCGGTGAGGGTGGTCTCACTGCCGTCCATCGCCGCGATCGCCGAGGCCACGTCGCCCGGCAGGTCCATCTCGGCGACCAGGGCGAGCTGGGCGTCCAGGACCACACCGTGCACGCCGCCCGCGACCGCCGCCGCCGCGGTGTGCAGGCCGATACCGCCGGCCGCCCAGACCGGGACGTCCAGTTCGGGGTCGGCCGTGAGCCGCTGGATCAGCAGGAACGTGGTCAGGTCACCGATCCGCCCGCCCGCCTCGCTGCCCCGGGCGATGAGCCCGTCCACGCCGAGCCGCACCGCCATGTGCGCCTCATGCGCGTCCACCACCTCGGCGAGCATCCGGCGCCCCGGCCGGCGGTACTCGCTCTGCAGGTCGGCCAGGACCGGGGAGTCGATGACGACAGTGTCGACGCCGACGGGGAGTTCGTGCGAACGCACCGGACAGCCGGCTGGGACCCGGACCCCGAAGGAGCCCTGCCACCAGCGGGTGACCTCGGCGAGCGAGGCCAGCGCCCGGCCCCGGTCCCGGCCGAGGTCGAGCACGCCGAGCCCGCCTGCGCGCTCGACGGCGACCACCAGGCGGGGCGCCTGCCAGCCGAAGGGGGTCACCCCCAGGACCCGATCCCGGTCGCCCTGTTCGCCAGTCCTGTCAGCCGCCATCAACGCCCCCTGCGCTCCCGGCCCCGCACGACCCGTTGACCTACCGGCCGCGGCTCGAACCCGTCCGTATCCGCTGATCACGGGCTCGGGCCCATGACGCTGCGCAAGACTACTGTCGGTAACGAACTTGCTACTCGGCCGACACACCCGGGATCGCTGTGATTACAGGGTCCGCAGAGTCATCCTGGGCACTTCCTTGACGGAACCCCCCACCTCACCTCCTCGGCCTCATCAATGGTTCCGCGAGACACAGAAGGCGACATGCCGCATACTGTCTGTTACATGCTGTAGGTGCTCGGGCCGCGCGGCCTGGACTGAGGAGTGAGGGAGCGAAGCGACCGAGTGACGAGGGAAGGCCGCGCGTCAAGGCCCGAGCACCGCGGAGCGGAGCGAGCGCCAGCGAACTAGTGCTTCTTGGGCGGTCACCAGCAATGACGACCTTCAATCCGGCGGAACCGGGCGCGCGGCCCCGGTTGCACCTGCCCTGGCCGCGCCGCAGAACCGTGCCGGGCCCCGCGCCCTCCGTCCAGCCCGCGGTGGAGCCTCTGCTGTCGGCCTACCGGGCCGCCGCCGTTTCCCCGCCCGGCCGGGCCGAGATGGCGGAACTACGCCGGGCCTATGCGGTGGCCGAGCGCATGCACCGAGGTCAGACCCGCAAGTCCGGCGCCCCGTACATCACCCATCCGCTGGCCGTCGCCACGATCCTCGCCGCCCTGGGCATGGACGCCACCACCCTGGTCGCGGCGCTGCTGCACGACACCGTCGAGGACACCCCCTACACGCTGGGCCAGGTGCGCGCCGAGTTCGGTGACGAGGTCGCGGTGCTGGTCGACGGCGTGACCAAGCTCGACGGCGAACGCTGGGGCGACCGGGCCGAGGCCGAGACCTTCCGCAAGATCGTCCTAGCGGCCGCCGCCGACCTGCGGGTGCTGGTCATCAAGCTGGCCGACCGGCTGCACAACCTGCGCACCCTCGGCTTCAAGGAGCCCAAGGGCCGGGAGCGGATCGCCCGCGCCTCGCTGGAACTCCTCGTTCCGTTCGCCGAGCGGCTCGGCATCTACGCGCTCAAGCGGGAGATGGACGACCTCTCCTTCGCCGCTCTCGACCCCGGTGCGTACACCCGCACCCGCGCGGCCGCCGAGGCCGCACTCGCCCGCGCAGGCGACCTCGGACCCGCACTCGGCCTGCTGCGGTCCGGGCTGGCCGCGGAGCGCCTGCCCGGAGAGGTGTCCCTGCGGCCCCGGCACCTCTACCAGCTGTTCCAGGACCGCGGCGGCGACCTCACCGACCTGCGGCCCAACGACGCCGCCCGGGTGATGGTCGTGATCGACGGCACCGAGCAGGACTGTTACGTGGCGCTCGGTGCGGTGCACGCCGCGTTGCACCCGATTCCCGGACGGGTCAAGGACTTCATCGCCCTGCCCAAGTTCAACCTCTACCAGTCCCTGCACACTGTGGTGATCGGTCCCCGCGGCGACCTGCTCGATGTGATCATCCGCAACCGGGAGATGCACCGGGTCGCCGAGTACGGGATCATCGCGCACATCCGCGACGCCTCCGACCAGGCGGCCACCGCCGACGCGGTCGCCGGGCGACGCGACCTCGGCTGGCTGCGCAGGCTTCTGACCTGGCAGTCGGGCGCCGCATCCGCGGAGTTCCTGGACAGTCTCCGCTCCGATCTGAGCACCGGTCACGTCCCGGTCTTCACCCCCGCCGGGGACATCGTCGCGCTTCCCGCAGGCGCGACCGCCATCGACTTCGCGTACGCGCTGGGAGCCGACACCGGTGATCACTGCATCGGCGCCGTGGTCAACGGACGCCTCGCCGCGCTGTCCGCGGGGGTCCGCGGCGGCGACGTCGTGGAGATCCTCACCGCCCCGGACGGCGGCCCTTCCGGGGACTGGCTGCTGTTCGCGACCACTGCGCAGACCCGGGTGCACATCCAGCAGCGGCTGAGCCGGGAGCGGGCCGACGAGGCCTCCGACGCCGGCCGGCGGACCCTGGTCCGTGCCCTCGCCGACCACCGGGTCGACCTGCTGGCCGCCGAGGGGCGCGGGGAGTCCCTGTCGATCGCGCGGGAACTCGGTTTCGCCGAGACCGATCTGATGTACGCAGCACTGGACGGCGGCTCCCTCGACCTCGCCACCCTGGTCACCCGCTTCGCCGCCTAATGGGTCCGCGTCCGAAACCCCGTTGAGTCGTGGCGTTTCCCGCACCTTTTCACTCCCCGGTGCGGGAAACGCCACGACTCAACGTTTCGGTCAGGTGCTGGGACTACACAGGGCATGTCCTATGTTGGGTTTACTAAGGTTGTACGGCGAACGATGATGGGATGACGGTGCGGAATCCTGAGGAACTGTACGAGCTGGACAGTGAGCTACCTGAGCTGTCTCGGCCGGTGCTGCTGCACAGCCTGGACGGTTTTGTCGACGCCGGATCCACCGGGCAGCTCATCCGCGACCACATCCTGGACACCCTTGAGCACCGGATCATCGGACGGTTCGACGTCGACTCGCTGATGGACTACCGGGCGCGGCGTCCCGTCATGGTGTACGACCAGGACCACTGGGAGTCCTACGAGCCGCCGGAGCTGGCGATACACCTGGCCTCCGACGCCGCCGGAGTCCCTTTCCTGTTCCTGACCGGGCCCGAGCCCGACCGCCTCTGGGAGGGTTTCACCGCCTCGGTGCGGTCTCTGGTCGAGCGTCTTGACGTCTCCCTGACGGTGGGTTTCCACGGTATCCCGATGGGCGTGCCGCACACCCGCCCGGTCGGGCTCACCCCGCACGGCACCCGGCCCGAACTGCTCACCGGGCCCCGCCCGTGGTTCGGCCGCGTACAGGTGCCGGGCAGCGCCTCCTCGCTCCTTGAGCTGCGGCTCGGAGAGGCCGGGCACGACGCCATCGGTTTCGCCGTGCACGTCCCGCACTACCTGTCCCAGTCGGAGTACCCCGCCGCCGCGGTGGCGGCCCTGGACGCCGTCGTCTCCGCGACCGGCCTGGCCATCCCCGGCGACGCACTGCGCACCGCCGCCGCGGCGACCGACAAGGAGATCGCCGACCAGGTGGCCGGCTCCGACGAGGTCGAGAAGGTGGTACGGGCCCTGGAGCAGCAGTACGACGCGTTCGCCGGTTCCACGGAGCGCGAGGGACTCCTCGCCGAGCAGCAGCAGATGCCCACCGCGGACGAACTGGCCGACGAGTTCCAGCGTTTCCTCGCCGAGCAGGACGGCTCTTCCTCCTCAGACGGGTAAGTGCTTGGGCTGTGTTCATGGCCGCGCCTTCGGCACGGCGCCGGGCGGGCCTTGACGCGCCGTCTTCCCTCGTCGCTCAGTCCAGGCCAGGACAGGACTTAGACCATCTGTTCGAGTTCCTTGCCCTTGGTCTCCTTCACCGCCTTGATGACGAAGACCAGGGCGAGGAGCGCGAACAGCGTGTACAGCCCGTACGCCAGTTCGAGGCCGAGCTTGGCCAGCGGCGGGAACGTCGTGGTGATCAGCCAGTTGGCCAGCCACTGGGCTGCGGCCGCCACGGCCAGCGCGGACGCCCGGATGTAGTTGTTGAACATCTCACCGAGCATCACCCACACGACCGGACCCCAGCTGCAGCCGAACGCGAAGACGTACAGGTTCGCGGCGATCAGCGCGATGGGCCCCGCCACCGGGCCCAGCTGGGGCTGGCCGTTCACGACGTTCGCCGTCGCGAACACGATGCTCATGACGCCGAGGGTCACCACCATCCCCGTGGCACCGATCAGCAGCAGCGGCCTGCGCCCGATCCTGTCGATGAACGCGATCGCCACCAGGGTCGTCACCACGTTCACGACCGAGGTGATGACCGAGGTGAGCGTCGCGTCGCTCTCGCTGAAACCCACGGCCCGCCAGAGCGCCGAGGAGTAGTAGAAGATCACGTTGATGCCGACGAACTGCTGGAACACCGAGAGCAGGATGCCGACCCAGACGATCGGCATCAGCCCGAACGTCCTGCCCCTCAGGTCGCCGAGCCGTACCGGGCGGTCGCTGGAGAGCGTGTCCTGGATCTCGCGGATCTTGGTGTCCGGACTGGGCTCACCGACGACCTCCAGCAGTACCCGCCTGGCCTCCCCGAGGATGCCCCTCTTCACCAGATAGCGCGGCGACTCGGGTATCCGCAGAGCCAGCCCGCCGTACACCAGGGCGGGTGCCGCCGCCGTCGCGAACATCCACCGCCAGGCCTGACCGCCCCACGGCACGTCCTTGCTCGCACTGCCCGCGATCCGTACCAGCAGATAGTCCACCAGCAGCGCCGCGAAGATGCCGAGCACGATCGCCAGTTGCTGCAGCGAGCCGAGGCGGCCCCGCAGCGCGGCGGGCGCGATCTCCGCGATATACGCGGGTGCGATCACCGAGGCGGCCCCGATGGCCAGGCCGCCCACCAGCCGCCAGAAGGTCAGGTCCCAGGCGCTGAAGGCCAGCGCCGACCCGGCCGCGCTGATCACGAACAGCAGGGCGGCGATCACCATCACCCGGATCCGGCCGAACCGGTCGGCCAGCGGCCCGGCGAACCAGGCGCCGACCGCACAGCCGAGCAGTGCGGAGGACACCACGAAGCCCACCACGGTGGCGCTGAGATGGAACTTGGTCTGGATCGCGTTGACGGCACCGTTGATGACCGATGAGTCGTACCCGAACAGGAACCCGCCCACCGCTGCCGCGGCGGCCACCCCCAGCGGCGCGAACCGTGCTCGGTGGACCCCGGCGGCCCGACCTTCCCCGATAGCCATGCAGCGTTCCTCCCCTGTCGATCAACGAGTACTCCGGCAGGTGTGCTGACGAAATTTGAAATCTGTCAGCACATACTGCATACTCGAAGTGACACAAGGGAGGATCACCATGCGCACCCGGACACTTGGCACCGGCGGTCCCAGCGTCGGCGCCCTCGGCCTCGGCCTGATGGGCATGTCGGGCATGTACGGCCCGGCCGACGAGACCGAGAGCATCGCCACCATCCACGCTGCCCTGGACGCCGGAATCACACTGCTCGACACCGGCGACTTCTACGGCATGGGCCACAACGAACTGCTGCTCAAGGAGGCGCTCAAGGGCCGCAACAGGGACAACGCCCTGATCAGCGTCAAGTTCGGCGCGCTGCGTACCCCGGCCGGCGGGTTCGTCGGCTTCGACGCGCGCCCGGCTGCGGTCAAGAACTTCGTCGCGTACAGCCTCAACCGCCTTGGCGTCGACCACATCGACATCTACCGGCCCGCCAGGCTCGACCCGGTCGTCCCGATCGAGGAGACCGTCGGCGCCATCGCGGAACTGATCCAGGCCGGCTATGTCCGGCACATCGGCCTTTCCGAGATCGGGGCCGGGACACTGCGCCGCGCCCACGCCGTACACCCGATCACCGATCTGCAGATCGAGTACTCGCTGATCTCCCGCGGCATCGAGACCGAGATCCTGCCGGCGGCCCGCGAACTCGGCGTCGGCATCACCGCCTACGGCGTTCTCTCCCGCGGTCTGATCAGCGGCCACTGGACGCCCGGCCAGGCGACTTCCGCAGGCGACTTCCGCGCCCACAGTCCCCGGTTCTCCGGGGACAACCTGCAGCAGAACCTCTCGCTCGTCGAGGCGCTGCGGGAGGTCGCCGAGGCCAGGGGCGCATCGGTCGCCCAGGTCGCGATCGCCTGGGTCGCCGCCCAGGGAGACGACATCGTGCCGCTCGTCGGCGCGCGCCGGCGGGACCGGCTGACCGAGGCGCTGGGAGCACTCGATCTCTCCCTGACGCCCGATGATCTCGCGACGATCGAGAAGGCCGTACCGCCCGGTGCCGCGGCCGGCGACCGGTATGACGCCGCGCAGATGGCCATGTTGGACAGCGAGTCCTGATGGTCGATGCACCGCTCACCCCCGAGCGCATCCTCGAAGCGGCGGAGGAGGTCCTCCGCCGCTTCGGCCCGGCCAAGACCACGGTCGTCGACGTCGCCAAGGCGCTCGGCGTCAGCCATGGGAGCGTCTACCGGCATTTCACCAGCAAGGCGGCGTTGCGGGACGCCGTCGCGGAACGCTGGCTGGGCCGGATCTCCGCGCCGCTGACCGCCATCGCCTACTCGCCGGAACCGGCGCCCGAACGGCTGCACCGCTGGCTCGCCACCCTCGCCGAGACCAAGCAGCGACTGGCCCGCGAAGATCCCGAGCTGTTCGCGACCTACCACTCGATCGCCGTCGGGGCACGTGGGGTCGTGACCGCACACGTCGCCATGCTCGCCGCACAGACCTCACGGATCGTCGCCGACGGGATCTCCGGCGGCGAGTTCCGCGCCGTGGACCCGGCGCGCTACGGTCGCGCGATCCTCGACGCGACGGCACGTTTCCACAACCCGGTCCACCAGGCCGAGTGGTCGGACCCGGCGATCACCACGGCCTTCGAGGCCGTGTGGTCGCTGATTCTCGACGGACTCAGACCCGGAGTCTCTTAACGTCAGGGCATGGAGGAGATCCGCCTGGAGATCGCTTCAAGGAAGATCTTCCGTACCTCCTCCGGGGTGTGGGCGACGCCAGTGCCAACGAGCGGCCCTGAGACCGCTTCGCGTACCACCCCGCCGACCAGGTAGGCTTGCCCGGTCCGCCGGAGCTGCTGTACCGGCGTGCGGACGATTAGCTCAGCGGTAGAGCATTCGCCTTACAAGCGAAGGGTCACTGGTTCGAACCCAGTATCGTCCACCCCTCCGACCGGCCGAAACAACGCCAAAGAGCCCCAACCAAGATCACTTGGTGGGGCTCTCGTGCTATTACCATGCCACTAGCCTGCCGAAGCAGCGGCTCCGTTCCGCCGTCCGGACCGATCTTCCGGTGTGAGGTCAATTTAACGGGGACGTAATCGGCCTGAGTGAAATGATCGTCGGCGGACTTGTAGGTTCTCGTGCGCAGAGTTGGCGCAGCGTACGGCGAGGATGCGAGGACCAGGGTGAACTCTCGGCACCGTATGACGGTCCAGTCCGTCGACGGCGGGCAGCGGAATCCGTCGGCCGAGCGGCGGCGGGGCGGCGCCCGGGTCCGGACGATTCGCACCCGGCTCGCCCTGATCCTGGCCGTACCGACCGTGTCCCTGGTGATGCTGGCCGGTTTCGGCGTGGTCAACCAGTTCCAGGTCGCCGGTGAGGCGACCGCAGCCGTGCGGAATGTCGACCTGGTGCTGGCCACCCAGGGCCTGATCCACTCGCTGCAGCGCGAACGCTCCCTGTCCACCGGGCTGCTCGGCGGTGCGCAGCACTACCGTCCCCAGCTGGACGCGCAGCGTCGCGCTTCGGACCAGAACCAGCAGGGCCTTGACCGGTTCCTGATGAACGTGCACAGCACGAGCGCCCAGGCCGTCGCCACCGCACTGGGACAGTTGCGCACGGTCGGCGACGTGCGCGGGGCGGTCGACACCGGCAGGATGTCCCGCTCGGCGGTCCTCGACTTCTACTCGACCGCGATCATGGCGCTGGCCCAGGCCTCCGCCGACGGCAGTGCGGGGCAGCTCGACCCCGCGTTGCATCAGCGTCTTGAGGCCCTCTACGCGATCGGTGACGCCAAGGAGGCCGTCGCCCTGGAACGCGGCCAGCTCAACGGGGTCTTCGCCCAGGGCAGGTTCAGCCAGGACGACTACCTGCAGTTCCTGCAGGTCCGGGCAGCCAAGCTGGAGGCCTTCTCACGCTTCCACTCGGTGGCCGACCCCACCGAGGCCGACGCGCTCAGTGCGGCCCGGCACACGACCGAGGCCGCCTTCGCGGACCAGTACGAGACGAGCGCGCTGCACAGCGCCGGCAACCCGCACCTGAACCTGAGCGCGCCGAAATGGTCGGCCGTGATGAACACCTTCGGCCAGGACCTGCGAGATCTGCAGCGCGACATCGGCGCGGAGGCGGCAAGCCGGGCCGGGCAGATCAGGAGTGCCGCCGACCTCCGGCTCGCCCTCTACGCCGGCGGGGCAGTGCTGGCGCTCGCGGTGGCCCTGCTGCTGTTCCTCCAGATGTTCCGCTCGATCATCCGGCCGCTGCGGCTGCTGGCCGAGGAGGCGCGCGAGGTCGCCGAGCACAGGCTGCCCGGGTCCGTCGCGCGCATCCAGACCACCGAGAACCCCGAGGACGTCGTACTCGACCTGACCCGCTCCAAGCTGGTCCGCCGCAACGACGAGTTCGCCGAGGTCGCGGACGCGCTGGACAACCTGCAGCTGACGGCGGTACGGCTCGCCGTGGAGCAGGCGGTCATGCGGCACAACACGGCCGAATCGCTGGCCAACCTGGGACGGCGCAACCAGAACCTGGTACGGCGGCAACTCGGCTTCATCAGCGAACTGGAGCGGGACGAGGCCGACCCGCACGTGCTGTCCAACCTGTTCGAGCTCGATCACCTGGCCACCCGGATGCGCCGCAACGCCGAAAGCCTGCTGATCCTGGTCGGCGAGCACAGCCCCCGGCGCTGGTCGGACGCCGTGAACGTCGGTGACGTGCTCCGCTCGGCCTTCGCCGAGGTCGAAGACTATCGGCGCGTCATCCTGCGCAGGGCCGATCCGGCCTGGATCCAGGGTGCCGCCGCGGCCGAGGTCTCCCACCTGCTCGCCGAGCTCATCGACAACGCGCTCTCCTTCTCCCCGCCCGATCTGGAGGTCGAGGTGCTGGCCCGGGTCACCGGCGGGGGGTACCACATCGCGATCGTCGACCGGGGGGTGGGCATGACCGCGGAGGCGATGGCCATCGCCAACGCGCGGCTGCGCGGCGAGCAGAGCTTCCTGGTGGGCCCGACCCGGGATCTGGGCCACTATGTCGTGGGCCGGCTGGCCGAGCGCTTGGACGTCGACGTCTGGCTGCACGATTCGCCGCTGAACGGGGTGACCGCCCGCATCGCGCTTCCGCCCGCCATGGTCGTATCCACAGATCAGCCCGCACCCCGGCCGGCCGTCGAGTCCAGGGCGGAGCTGACGCCGGCCATCGTGCCGGCGGAGGCGACCACCCGCAACGGGCTGGTCAAGCGGCAGCGGACGGCGACGGTGCCCCGGCGCCCGCCACCCCGGGAGCAGGCCGGCGGCGACCCCGAGCCGCACCGGTCGCCGGGCGAGGTCCGGTCGATGCTGGACAACCTCCGCAGCGGCGTCCAGCAAGCCGAACAGGAACGCGCCAGGAGGGACCCATCGTGATGAGTCAACGGACGTCCGAAGTTCATGACTTCAACTGGCTGCTCAGCAAGTTCGTAAGGGAGACCGACGGTGTGGCCGACGCGGTGGCGGTCTCCTCGGACGGGCTGCCGATGGCGATGTCGGAGAACCTCAACAGATCCGGCGGCGAGCGCCTGGCGGCGGTCGTCTCGGGCCTGACCAGCCTGGCACGCAGTGCCTCACACCAGTACGGGTTCGAAGGGCTGAAGCTCGTGATGATCGAGATGCGGCGCGGCTTCCTGCTGGTCTCGGCGATCTCCGACGGCAGCTGCCTCGGCGTGGTGGCGACCGCCCAGTGCGATCTCGGGCTCGTCGGCCATGAGATCGCCGTGCTGTGCGATCGCTTCGGTTCCCTGCTCACGCCCCGGATCGTGGCGGAGCTCAAGGCCGAGGTACTGAGATGACCGGGGCCAACTGGTGGCAGGACGGCCGGCCGAGGGTGCCCGATCCCCGGATGATCGAGCTGTCCCAGACGCTCTTCGAAGCCGAGGCTCCCGGCCCGCGGCCACCGGCCACCGATGACCCGGACTATGCGATCGGCCCTGTCGTGCGGCCCTTCATCGTCACCGGCGGGCGTACCCGGCCAACCGACGAGCGGCTGCGGGTCGAGACGCTCATCAGCGCCTTGCCCGCGGCACTGTCGGCTCCGCTGGGCTTCGAACGGCAGCGCATCGTGCAGATCTGCCAGCGCCCGGTCTCGGTCGCGGAGGTCGCCAACGGCCTGGTGGTGCCGATCGGCGTCGCCCGGGTGCTGATCGCCGATCTCATCGCCGAGCGGCTCGTGGCCGTGCACGAACAGGCCGGGCCGGACGAGGGGCTGTCGCGGTCGGTACTGGAGCGGATCCTGGAAGGTGTCCGTGCGCTCTGACACGATGATCTCGGCGAAGATCATCATTTCCGGCGGATTCGGCGTGGGGAAGACGACCTTCGTCGGCGCCGTCTCCGAGGTCGAGCCGCTGACCACGGAGGCCGCCATTACCGAGGCCTCCCAGCACGTCGACGACGTCGCCGGCGTGGAGCAGAAGACGACCACCACCGTGGCCTTCGACTTCGGCCGGATCACCGTGGACGACACCCTGGTGCTGTACCTGTTCGGCACACCCGGGCAGGAACGGTTCGCCTTCCTGTGGGACGACCTCGTCGAGGGCGCGCTCGGCTGCGTCATCCTGCTCGACACCCGCCGTATCGATCAGGCCTTTCCCGCCATCACCTTCTTCGAGAACGCGCGGATACCGCTCGCCGTCGGGGTCAACCACTTCCCCGGCTCCGAGCAGTACGAACTCGACGAGATCCGCGAGGCGCTCGGTGTACCGGAACAGATCCCCCTGGTCAGGTGCGACGCACGCGACCGGGAATCGGTGAAGCTGGTCCTCGCCACACTTCTCGACAACATCATCACGGCAGGGGACTCCCGATGAAGACCAAGCGCCTGCTCTGCGCCGTCCTGCTCGCAGTGACGTCGGCGACCTCGTGCGGCGCGCCCGCTCAGGGCGGCCAGCCCGCCATCACCCTCGGCTTCAGTGCCTGGCCGGGCTGGTTCCCCTGGCAGGTCGCGCAGGAGAAGGGGCTGTTCGCCAAGAACGGCATCAAGGTCGATCTGAAGTACTACGACAACTACACCGACAGCCTGACCGCCCTCGTCAACGGCGACATCGACGCCAACAGCCAGACGCTCAACGACACGCTGTCCTCGGTGACCGACGGTTCCCGGCAGACGATCGTCCTGATCAACGACAACTCGACCGGCAACGACCAGATCATCGCCCGGCCGGGGATCAGGTCGCTCGCCGACCTCAAGGGCAAGACGGTCGCCGCGGAGAACGGCACCGTCGACCACTACCTGCTGACCCTGGCCCTCAAGCGGGTCCACCTGTCGCTGAAGGACATCAAGTTCCAGCCCATGGCGACCGACGCCGCGGCAACGGCGTTCGAGGAGGGCAAGGTCGACGCGGTCGGGGTGTTCGCCCCGTTCACCACCGAGGCCCTCAAGCGCAGGGGCAGCCGGGCGCTGGCGACCTCCAAGGACTTCCCCGGCGCGATCCCGGATCATCTGGTGGTGTCGGGTGCGTTCCTCAACAAGCGGCCCTCGGCCGTTCAGGCGCTGGTGAAGACCTGGTTCGACACCCTCGCGTGGATCGCCGCCAACAAGCCCGAGGCCGTACGGATCATGGCCAAACGCGCCGGGGTGAGCGAGTCCGACTACGCCACCTACCAGGCCGGCACGACGATCTTCTCGCAGCAGGACAACCTGCGGGAGTTCCAGCTCATCGACAGCCCCGGCCACGTGACCTACCAGGCCGCCTCCATCTCGGCGTTCCTGCTGCAGAGCGGGCTCATCCAGATCAAGCCGTCGCTCGACCAGGTCTTCGATCCCCGCTTCGTCAACGCACTCCCCCATTGACCTCCCAGACCCCGCCGGGGTGGGAAAATGCGCGGATGGGGGTGGGGAGGCCGAGATCACGGCCATCGGACGGCGCCGTGGCGAGCCCGGAGAAGCAGATTCTCGATGCCGCGGCGGCGCTGTTCAGCACGCGCGGTTACGCGGGCACCTCGACGCGCGCCATCGCGGAGGCGGCCGGGCTCCGCCAGCCCTCGCTGTACTACCACTTCGCCAGCAAAGAGGAGATCTTCGCCCGGCTCGTCGGCCACCTGTGGCGGCCCGCTCTGTCCTACGGGGAGTGGCTGACCTCCGTGGACGCCCCGCCGGACGCGCTGCTGTACGCCCTGCTCTCGTACGACGTCGAAGCACTGCGGTCACTCCCCTGGCGGATCGGGACGCTGTACTTCGCACCCGAACTGCGCGCCCCGGAGTTCGCGGCGGTCGCGGAGGAACGGGTCAGGCTCCGTTCGATCTACCGGGAGTTCACCGGCGCCGGGGTCGCGGCCGGGGCGTTCCTCATCGACGACCCCGGCTTCGCGAGCAACCTGCTCTTCGGGCTGACCGAGGGCATCGTCCACATGTCGGACATCGACGACGGCCGCAGCCCCACCGAATGGGGCGTCGAGGTGGCCGACTACGGGATGCGGCTGCTCGCGGCGGCCGACCCGGCGGCGGCCCGCTCCGCCGGGTCGGCGCTCCGCGAGCTTCAGAGGTCCAGCAGGTAGCGCTTCCGCTCCCAGGCCGAGACCTCGGCGTGGTAGGAGTCCCACTCGTCGTACTTCATGGCCACGTACTCGGAGACGAAGTCGGCGGGGAACACCTCGTGGACCAGCGGGTCCGCCTCGAAGGCCTCGATGGCCTCCAGGAGGTTGCGGGGCAGGCGAGGGGCCGTCGCGGAGCCGGGCGTCCATTCGGAGGCGTTCGCCCCGACCGGGTCACCGGGATGCAGGCCTTCGGCGATGCCCTCCAGACCGGCGGCGAGCATCAGCGCGGCGGTGAGGTAGGTGTTGGCCGCCGCGTCGACCGCGCGGTTCTCCACGGCCGGGCGGTTGTGCGGCAGCCGCAGCATGCAGGACCGGTTGTTGTCGCCGTACGCGGCCCAGACCGGCGCCCACGAGATGCCGCCGTCCGCCAGCCGGGGCGTGAGCCGCTTGTAGGAGTTGACGGTCGGGGTCGCGACGGCGGCGAGCGCCGCGGCGTGTCGCATGATGCCGGCCACGAACCCGTACGCCGTCTTCGTCCAGCCGTCCTCGCCACGGAACAGGTTCTCGCCCGACTCGACGGAGGTCAGGCTCATGTTGAAGTGGTGTCCTGAACCCCACGCGCCGGTGTACGGCTTGGGCATGAACGTCGCAAGCAGCCCGAACTCCTTGGCCACCTGGCGGACCATCACCCGGAAAAGGCTGAGCCGGTCGGCCATCTGCAGCGCCGGGGCGTGATCGAAGTCGAACTCGTACTGCCCGTCACCGCCCTCATGGTCGAAGCTGAACACCCCGAATCCGGTCTCCTGCATGCAGGAGACCATCCGGTCCAGGAACGGCATCGCGTCCAGGACGGTCTCCATGTCGTAGGCCGGGGTGGGCCGGAGCAGCCCGCTGCGCGCCATCGGCGGCAGATGCTGGTCGGCCGCGTCGACCCCCTCGGGCCGGAACACGTAGAACTCGGTCTCCACCCCCAGGTTGAACACGTAGCCCTGGTCGGCGGCGACGGCGAGCTGCCGCTTGAGGATCGAGCGCGGGCATAGGGCGTACGGCTCGGTCCCGCCGTAGTTCAGGTCTGCGTTCAGCCAGACGAAGCGCCGATCCCAGGGCAGGATCGTGGCCGTGGCCGGGTCGGGCACGGCGATGCACTCAGGCTCGTTGGGGTTCATCTGCCCGAGCCCGCCGAGCCCGCGCGGGGTGTACCGCTCGGACCCCGCCATCAGCGCGGGCAGGTGGCCGATCGGCACCACCTTGGACTTGGCCCGGCCCAGGACGTCGATCCAGGCCCCCACCGCATAGCTCACCCCCTGGTCGGCCAGTCGCCGGGCGAGTTCGATGTGCTCCTGCGAGGTCATGGTCAGCGTGTCCATGGTGTCCCTTTCTTCGGTATCACGGGTTTCACAGGCGAGGTCGTGGCGGCATCCCGAGCGGCGGTTCTTCGTAGCGGCCGCGTTCCACCCGCTTGGCGATGGCCGCGGCGGTCTCGTTCAGCAGGCGTTCGCCGAGCTCCGGTGTCGCCTCGGACGGCCGCCCGGTCACCCCGTTGGTGGACAGCGACGGGGCCGTGTAACGGAACACCAGGTCGGTCGTACGGTCCGGGTCGTCGGCGTCGGCCAGCCGGTCGACGTGGACGAGTTCGGGCGCGACCGCCATCATGATCGAGGTCTCGCCCCGGTTGGCGTGGATGTCCGCCCCGTCACTGAGCACCTCGGCGTGCACCCCGGGATCGGCCGACCACCAGTCGATGGTGCCGACCCGCAGGTCGGGCCGGAACAGCCGCAGCTGGTCGGTGGCCGTGTGCAGGGCACCGACGTTGCCGAAGTGGGCGTTGACGAACAACAGCCGACGCAGTCCCGAACACGCCGCCCAGGTCGCGTACTGCCTGATGAGGGCGTCGAGCAGCTCAGGACTGAGCGACAGGGTGCCGGGCAGCTCGACCCCGTGCCCGTAGCTGACACCGACCCCGATCGCGGGCAGCACCGGTGCGTCGCACAACCACGCCACCCGTTCGCAGACCGCCTCCGCGACGATCGTGTCGGTCCCGGTCGGCAGGTGCGGACCGTGCTGCTCGGTTGCCCCGACCGGGACGAGCCCGACCTCGCTGCCAGTCATCCCGGACAGTTCCGGCCAGGCGACATCGGTCCACTTCAGCACGGCGTCCCCATTTCTATCGGTCGATAGAAATTAGACGCCGTCCCTGTTGCCTGCCCGTTACGCCCGTGTATCGTTCTGCGCCCATGCCGCTGACCGGCCTTGACGATCGACGCCTACGTGGCGAGCGCCGGACGGGCGCCTGGTCGCCCAGGCAGGCCCAGAACCCGACGCCGTCGTCACCACGATTCTCAGCTGAGGCCGTACTGCTTCACCCGCTCCTCGCGCCGCGTCAGTGGCTCTTCGGCTTGGTGAGGTCGTAGACGGTCTGCCCGCCCACGGTGGTGCTGGTGAAGTTCGACTGGACCCAGCTGGTGATCGCGCTGACCTCGTTCGAACCACCACCAGGACCACCACCACCCGGCATGCCACCACCCGGACCGAAGTTGCCGCCGTTCTGGCCCTGGCCCTGGCCGCCCTGGGTCTGAGCCGAGCCGGCACCCTGGTCAGTGCCGGAACCGCCAAGGTAGTAGTGGATCTCGCCCTTCGTGACGTACTGCTTGAACTGGGCCAGCGTCGGGTAGGGGTCACCGTTGCTCCAGCCGCCCATCGCCATGACGGAAGTACGGGTGGACAGCTCCAGGCCGGCCGCACTCTGATCACCGCTGACGGCCGCCGCCCATCGGGTGTGGGCCGCCTTCAGCAAGCTGGTCAGCGCAGAGTTGGCCACTCCGACGTCGCCGCCAGGGCCACCGCCCATACCGGCTCGGCCCATACCGCCGAAGGGTCGCGCGTTGCCGCCACCCTGACCCGGCATCGAGCCACCGGCTCCGTTCCTGCTCGGCAGCCGCATACCACCCGGGCCACCCTGACCGCCTTGCCCACGACCCATGCGGCCCGGGAAACCACCCGGGCCGCCGGTGCCGGCCCCGGACGGCCCGACGCCCGGAATGGAGCCCGTGTGCGCCGTCGAGGCGGTCGCCACCGTCCATGCCGCGCTTGCGGCGAACCCGGTGACGACCGCGGCCGCCGCCAGTACGGCCGTGACGATCCCGGCCCGGTGCAGCCTCACCAGCAGGCCGGCAGCGAGCAGCACACTGGCCACCAGTACGATCCAGCGCAGCGCGGGAAGCCAGGACGAGTCCCGGCCGAGCAGGAAGAACCCCCACACTCCGGTGGCGATGAGCATGACGGCCAGCGCGGCACGGGCGTCCAGACGCTGCCGCTGCCGCCAGAGTTCACCGATGCCGACCGCCACCAGAGCGGCGATGGGAGGCGCCAGCGCCACGGTGTAGTACTCGTGGATGATGCCGCTCATGAAGCTGAAGACCAGTCCGTTCACCAGAAGCCAGCCGCCCCACAGCAGCGTGGCGGCCCGGATCCGGTCGGTACGGGGAGCGCGGCGGGTGAACCACAACAACGCCACCAGCGCGATGAGGGCGGCCGGAAGCATCCACGAGATGAAGGCGCCGAAGTTCGAGCCGAACATCCGGGTGATACCGGTGGCGCCTCCGAACCCACCGCGACCGCCGCCTCCGAACCCACCGCGACCGCCACCACCGCCGCCACCACCTGGGCCACCGGCGCCGAAGATACGGCCCAGGCCGTTGTAGCCCATGGCCAGTTGCCACTCGCTGTTGTTGGTGGAGCCGCCGATGAAGGGCCGGGCAGAGGCCGGCCACAACTGGGCGATCGCCAGGAACCAGCCGGTCGCGACGACGATCGCGCCGGCCCCGGCCAGCAGGTGGAGCAGGCGCCGGCCCACTGATGTGGGTGCGGCGACCAGATAAGTCAGACCCAGCGCCGGGAGGATGATGTATCCCTGCAGCATCTTGGCCAGGAAGGCGAAGCCGATCGCAGTCCCGGCCAGCAGCATCCAGCGCAGGCTCGCCCGCTCGGTGGCACGGACGGTGCAGTAGGCCGCGGCGACCATCAGCAGGACGAGCATGGCATCGGGGTTGTTGAACCTGAACATCAGCGCGGCGACCGGGGTGAGCGCCAGGGCGCTCCCGGCCAGCAGGCCCGCGGCCGGCCCGGACCAGCGGCGTACCGCCGCGTACAGCAGGCCGACCGAGGCCACGCCCTCCAGCGCCTGCGGCGCGAGCATGCTCCAGCTCGAGAAACCGAAGATCCGGGCGGACAACCCCATGATCCACAATGCCGCGGGGGGCTTGTCCACGGTGATCGCGTTGCCCGGGTCCAGAGCACCGAAGAACAGGGCCCGCCAGCTCTTCGTCCCGGCCCAGACCGCGGCCGCGTAGAAGGAGTTGGCGTCGCCGGAAGCGCCGAGATCCCACAGATAGAGCAGCGCGGTACCGAGCAGCAACACCAGCAGCGCCGGGCGTGCCCACCGCGGCTGGCCGGCTGGGCCGAGCAGTATCCGTCGTATCCGGTCCGGAGCGGATCGGCTACCAGCGGCATCCCCCTCGGGGAGGCGCGGCGAACCGGCGTCTAGCTGGGGTGTCTGCGTCGGCGTGACCATGCTCAAGGCTCCGAATGCTGTCAGGACTGCGAGTGCCGGTTCGGAAGCGGCCCTGGGCAGGAACGCGGAATCGACACCTGCAGACGCTATGCGTCGATTCGAACTCGCCAGCCAACGCCCGGTGAGATCTTCCTAAGAACTAGGTACTGCCCCGCACTCCAGCAGAACACGGCCTAGTCGGCCGGCCGGTGGCTCCGGGTCTTGTCGTACGCCTTTACGAGGCAACAAGAGAGTACACAGTGTACACTTTGCTCATGAAGAGGATCCCGCTCAAGGAAGCCCGCGCCAGCCTGGGAAAGATCTGCAACGCTGCCGTCCATGGCCGTGTTCCCATCGAGATCACCAGGAACGGGTCGGACGGCGCTGTACTCATCTCCAGGCAAGACTACGACGAGCTGCAGCGAGACCACCTGCGATGGAAGGCGCACGAGTGCCGTGAGGCCCTTGCCTCGGGCGAGGTCCCTGCCGGAACCGTGGTGGTCACCAGGGACAACCTCGATGCGTGGCGTAACGCGAGCGATGAGGAATGGGCCGCCGGCGAGCTGAATGCCTGATCACCTGATGATTCCTCCGGAAGCGCGACGCCAGATACACACGCTTCCAGAGGGTCTACGCAAGACCGCCCGCGAGGCGATCTTCTCCCTGCTCGACGACGCACACCCGATAGGCAGCCGCCCGTACGAGGGCGTCGAGGACATGTACTGGCTGGAGCTGGAGGAGTTGACTATCTACTACAACGCCTATGGCACGGGCACGGTGATCGTCCAGGTAAACCTGTTGTACGACGGGAGATCCTGACATTTGCCGCTACGGGTGAGATAGTTTCCTCAGCCGGTGTAATTGCGGCGCTTGGCTACGTCAACGGGATTTCGAGGGGGCCGAGATCGACGCCACGACACCCAACGTCGCACGTATGTACGACTATTACCTCGGTGGTAAGGACAACTACGCCGTGGACAGGGCGGCGGCGGAGAAGGTCATCGCCACTACACCGGCGGCGCCCGTCCATGCGCGGGCCAACCGTGCGTTTCTCGGCCGGGTGGTCCGGGTGCTGGCCGGTGAGGCGGGGATCGACCAGTTCATCGACATCGGCTGCGGGCTGCCCACTCAGGACAACGTCCATCAGGTGGCGCAGCGGGTCAGGGCGGACGCCCGTGTGCTGTACGTCGACAACGACCCGGTGGTGGTCTCGCACGGAAAGGCGCTGCTGGCCACCGACCCGCAAACGCGGATCATCAATGCCGACCTGCGCGACCCGAAGTCCATTCTCGGGCATCCCGGCCTGGACGGGCTGATAGACCTCACCCTGCCGGTAGGGGTGCTGTTCATGTCGGTGCTGCACTGCGTGCCCGACGACGAGCAGGTGCGAGGCCTCGTCTGGCGGTTCAGAGACGCGATCTCGCCCGGCAGCCACATTGCGATCTCCCACATCAGCCTGCCCACGTCCGCGCCGGGCCACGCCGAGGGCGCCCGGCGGGGAGCGCAGGTCTACACCGACGTCAGTGCCTCGACCTCGATGACGTTCCGGAACGAGAAACAGGTCGCGGAGCTGTTCGACGGTCTTGACGTGATCGAGCCGGGGCTTGTCGGGCTCGCGGACTGGCGGCTCGACCCCGTTCCCGGCGATCTGCCCTCGGTGGGCGGAGCCACAGGGATTCCGAGCGTGAACCTGTGTGGAGTGGGGAGACGATAAGCCAATTCGCTCCCGCTCACCTGGCCTGCCTGAGTCTCCTCGATTACGGTGGATGCCGGAACGGTTGGAGGCAGTCAATGCGCCGACGATTGGCCGGCATTGCCCGGCGCCTTGGCTGGGACCGCAATCCGGTACGGCGGCGGGTCGATCGGCTGCAGACCGTCCTCACGTCGGTATTCCTCATTCTGGTGCTGGCCGGGACTCCGCTGACGGCTTGGCTGGTGGCCGACCGGGTCTATCTGAGCGGGGAGCGGGCCGCGAACCGGCAGCGGATGACCGACGAGCAGGTCCCCGCCATCGTCCTGCGGACCGGGGATGTGGCCGCCAACGGCGCCGGTCACTTCATCGACGAGACCGCCCACCTGCGCTGGCGCGACCAGAAGGGCGGCGTCCGCTCGGGCGCGGCCACCGTGGACTTCCCGGCACGGATCGGCGCCGTATTGCCCGTCTGGATCGACGCGAGCGGAGGGCTCACCAGTCCGTCGCGCACGCATGAGCAGACGGTGTCCGACGGCGTACGGGCCGGCGCCGCAGTGGCCATGGGAATGGCGACGGTGAGCATCGTCGGCTACCTGCTGGCCCGGCGGCGCCTGGACCGGCACCGATACCGGCAATGGGAGAACGACTGGGCGGCGACCGCCCCGCTGTAGCCGGGAGGCCGGATCCTCGCGCCGGGATCCGGCCTCCCAGACCGGGGGGCTACACCGGCTCGGGATCGAGCTGCCTGAGCTGCTCGGCCAGTTCCAGCTCGTGTGCTTCGGCGTCCTCGCGAGCGCGGCGCGGGCTCCACCGTCCGGCCATCACGAAGATGAACGGCAGGAAGATGAGCTGGCCACCGAGGCAGACCCACCACCAGTGCTGCCACTGAACGGGGTTCTTCGCCGCGGCCTGCTGGACCGTCGCGCCGTACTTCGTGAGTACCGCCAGCTGCGGCCCGGCCTTCTGCACCGTCCCGAGGCCGGGCAGGCCGACCTCCTGGGCCGCCTGCTGCTGCACCGCGACCGGAGCCGTACCGGGCGGGTACTTGGCCAGTTCCGCGAAGATCTGCGGGTGCGCCTTCACGATGGCCAGCGCCGGGGCCGCCTCCTGCGCTGCGGCCGCCACCTGTGCGCCGTGCCCGACCAGCGGGGTCACACTCGACACCACCAGCGGCAGGCAGGCCGCCGAGGCGGCGACCACCAGGCGGATGACCCAGCCCCAGATGGCCAGACCGGTCGCGGTCGCGGCGGGGTTCCGCTTCTCGACGGTCTCGGTGAAGCCGGCCATCCAGGGCGCGTAGGTGAACCCGCCCGTGATGCCGATCCCGGCGGCCAGCAGGGCGAAGGTGTAGTAGCCCGTCTTCGGTTCGGTCGCGTGCAGAGCGAAGACGATGAGCACGATGACCGAGGCGACCGCGCCGATCAGCATGAAGGGCTTGCGCACCTTCAGCCGGTCGGAGATGAGCCCCACGACGACCAGGCTGATCGCGTTGGCCGCCCAGTACCAGTTCAGGACCGCGTTGGCCCGCTCCACGGAGTAGCCGAAGACCGTCGAGAAGTAGATGACCGCGGATCCGACCGCCGCGTAGTAGAGCAGCAGGAAGACGCTGATGGCAAAGGCGGAGCCGACGACGTCCAGGTGCAGCATCTGACGCCAGTGCCCGGTCAGTGCCTGTTCGGTGTCCAGGCCCTTCGCGCGGGCCTCGACGAGGGCACGGTCGCGGAGGCTGACCATGATCTGGTCGCGGAGCTTCGGTGACAGTTCACGCAGCCAGGCCAGGGCCAGCACGAAGACGACGAGTCCGGAGATCCCCGCATAGGTGATCTCGTCCTGCCACGTGGTCGATCCGTGGAAGGTGTTGCTAGTCACGACGGTGACGACGAGGCTGCCGATGACCGGGCCCATCGTCCAGGAGCCCATGGCCGAGGCGCGGCCGAGTTGCGGGGAGAAGTCCCGTACGAGTGCGGGGGTGGCGACCAGGATGATCCCCTCGACGAACCCGACCAGGGCGCTGATCAGGACGAACGCCCACTTGTTCGGCGCATGGGGCAGGACGAAGGTGACCAGCAGCCCAGTGATCAGCAGACCGTAGATCACCAGGTTGGCGCGGCC
This sequence comes from Actinomycetes bacterium, assembly GCA_025964615.1. Taxonomy (GTDB): domain Bacteria; phylum Actinomycetota; class Actinomycetes; order Streptosporangiales; family Streptosporangiaceae; genus RYN-227. The sequence goes on along the minus strand of JAOPYM010000075.1, from coordinate 6,310 downwards.
CCACCTGTCGGCCAGGCCGGCCAGCAGCGAGGCGAAGGCTCCGACGACGTTGCCGATGACAGAGACGTAGACGAAGAACGTGAAGGTCATCTGGTAGTGCGCCATGATCGGCGTCGCTACCGCGAACTGGACGTAGAGCTGGTAGTAGAGCGAGATCGTGGCCAGTACGACGATGGCCAGATAGCTGTAGCGCTTGCGGTTCTCGGGGTAGTGCGTGAGCTGCCGGTTCCAGAGGCGGGCGGCGAGCGCCGGCGCTTCGGGTTCTTCGGGCGATGACGGGGCCATCGTGCCTCCTGCGGGGGGTGGACCGCTGATCTGTGCTGGACCATACGGTGAGGCAGGTCACAAAAGCAATGGCATACCGCCCGGTCGGTATGCCATGAAATCAAGCATTGACGGCGAGGTCATCACCGTTCTACCGTGAAACCGACTAGTCGGTATGTCGCGCCCGGAGCCGGGGGGCAGGAGCCGGCCGAAAGCCCAGAGGACTGTCGGACCCTCGGGTTACCGTGGTCGGTATGACCGACACCCTGCTGCTCGCCGGGACCCGGAAGGGTCTGCTGCTCGCGCGCAAGCGAGGCGGTTCCTGGCACGTCGAACCGCTCGCCCTGCCGATGACCGCGGTGTACGCGGTCGCCATCGACACACGTCGCCGCACCCCGCGGCTGTTCGCCTCGGCGACCAGCGAGCACTGGGGGCCGACCATCCTGCACTCGGACGACCTCGGCGCCAGCTGGAGCGAGCCCGATCACGCTCCCGTGGCGTTCCCGAAGGACGCCGACACTGCTCTCGCCCGCACCTGGCAGATCCAGCCCGGCCGTCCGTCCGAACCCGACGTCGTCTATGCCGGCGTCGAGCCCTCCGGGCTGTTCAGGTCCGAGGACGGCGGCCTGACCTACGAACTCGTACGCCCGCTCTGGGATCATCCGCACCGCGCCGACTGGACACCGGGCGCGGGCGGCATGGCGGTGCACACCATCCTGCCGCACCCTGCCGACCAGGCCAGGATGCTGGTCGCCATGTCGACGGGCGGGGTCTACCGGACCTTCGACGGCGGCGCGAGCTGGTCGCCGGCGAACACCGGGATCAAGACCACCTTCCTGCCGGAGCTCTATCCGGAGTACGGCCAGTGCGTGCACAAGGCCGCCCAGGACGCCGGTGACGGTGACCGGCTCTATCTGCAGAACCACAACGGCGTATACCGCAGCGACGACTGGGGCGGGACCTGGATCTCGATCGCCGACGGCCTCCCGGCGGAGTTCGGGTTCCCGGTGGTCGCCGATCCGCGCCGTCCCGGCCATGCCTACGTCTTTCCCTTGGTCAGCGATGGGTTCCGGTTCGCCCCTGACTACCGCTGCCGGGTGTACGGCACGGCAGACGCGGGCAAGTCCTGGTCCGAGATCGGCGGCGGCCTGCCCACTTCCGGCTTCTACACCACGGTGATGCGGGACGCCTTCACCACCGACGACGCCGATCGTGCCGGTCTCTACTTCGGTACGAGGTCGGGAGACCTGTACGCGGGCGGCGCGGAAGGATGGAAGCAGATGGCCGCGAACCTGCCGGACGTGCTGTCCGTGCGCGCGGCGGTGCTGGAATGACGATCACCGTGCTCGTCCCCGGTGCGCTGGCCGAGTACTCCGGTGGCCTCCGCCAGGTGACGGTCCCCGGCGGGGGTACGACCGTCGCCGGGGTCTTCGATCGGCTCGCCGCGGATCTGCCCGCCCTGGAGCGGCGGATCCGCGACGAGCGGACGGGGATCCGCCGCCACGTCAACATCTACATAGACGGAACCGACATCCGGACGTTGTCGGGCACCGAGACCTCGGTGCCCGACGGCGCCACGGTCCACATCATCGCCGCGGTGAGCGGAGGCTGAGTGGACCGAGACCGTGTACGGGCCTGGATCGCCCTGTACGAGTTGGCATGGCGGACGCCGGGCACGGACGCTCTGGCGGAGCTCTTCACACCCGATGCGACCTACCGGCAGGGCCCGTACGAGGAGCCCGTCGTGGGCCTGTCCGCGATCGCCGTGATGTGGGAGGGCGAGCGGGACGGACCCGGCGAGGTCTTCCGGATGACCACCGAGGTCATCGCGGTGGACGGCAACAACGCGGTCGCGCGGGCCGAGGTGCGGTACGGAGATCCGATCGAGCAGGACTACCGGGATCTCTGGATCATGCGCTTCGCCGGGGACGGGCGCTGCCGCGCGTTCGAGGAGTGGCCGTTCTGGCCGGGCGCGCCGTTCACCGCGACACCATGCTGACAAAATACCCCATTCGGGATAATTACGACCATTCCTCCGCTACTTGGGCAATCCCTATTGATGCGGGGCAATGAGTCCCGATAGCGTTCGCTGGCGTTCTGCCCTGAGCCAGGGCCGGGCAACTTCTGACGGCGTGCGTAATCGATGAGGTGGACCCGCGATGGGTTGGTTGAAGAAGGCCTTCGGCAGCGAAGAGAAGCCGGTCAAGGCGCGTACCAAGAAGCCTGTGGCCAAGAGTTCGGCGGCACCGGCCAGGAGCACCACGGCCAAGCCTGCGGCGCCCAGGCCGCGCGCAGCCGGTCACGTGCACACCTCGGACGTGAAGGCCGGACAGGTCACCGTCGCGCACGACCAGGCGATGACGCTGCACGTGCTGAGCCACATCCCCGACCACCAGCCCCGCGAGGACGACCCGCACTACCACCTGTTCGAGCTGGCCAAGGCCCGGCTGAAGCGGCAGAAGATGTGGAAGTGCATGATCGACGACGACCTCTGCGAGGGCCAGCCCGAGCTGCACCACACCTATGTCGAGTTCTCCCAGATCAACCAGGTGGACCCCAAGGACATCGAGAAGGCGCTCGGCCTGCACTTCGACACCGACGAGGACTTCCAGAAGTGGGTGGAGTCGCCGGGCAACCTCGAGGTGCTCTGCGTCAACCACCACCGCGCGCACTACGGCATCCACGTCATCCCGGGACCGCTCTGGGAGGCCCTGCGCTTCCACAAGAACGGCGGCGAGGCGCCGGCGGAGTTCATCTCCGCAGCCGATGCCGACAAGCTGGACGCCTGATTCAGATGTAGTGGGATTGCAATTCATGAGCGATTGCGGAAATTTCCTCATTGTGCTACTTCGGCCCTGCTGATCGACAACCGGCTCAAGCCGGTCGAGCACGTCCGGCAGCGCGAGACGGTGCCCGCCGAGCTCTGGGACAGATCCGACTCACTGCGTCCCGCAGACCTGTCGCTCACCGCCCGCGCGACGGTCTGAACGGCGGCCCGGGCACTTAGTTTGCCGGCGCTCGCTCCGCTCGCGCGGTGCCCGGGCTGTGTTCATGGCCGCGCCTGCGGCGCGGCGGCCGGGTGGGCCTTGACGCTCCGTCGCTCCTCAGTCCAGACGACGCGGTCCGGGCACTAGTCGGCGAGGGTGTCCAGGATCTGCTGTCCGTACTTCGCCAGCTTGTTCTCACCGACTCCGCTGACCGTGCTGAGCTCCACCAAGGTCGACGGCGACCGCGTCGCGATCTCGCGCAGCGTCGCATCGTGGAAGACCACGTATGCGGGCACACCCTGTTCCTTGGCGGTGGCCCCGCGCCAGGCGCGGAGCCGCTCGAACACCGGCACGGCCTCCTCGGGCAGGTCGGCGGGCGCGGCGCGGCCCGGCTTGGCGGCCTTGTCCGCACGGGCCGCGCGCGCGGCCCGCTCGGGCTCGCGCCGCAGCATCACCTGCCGCTCCCGGCCGAGCACCTCCGCACTGGCGTCGGTGAGCACCAGCGTGCCGTAGTCGCCCTCGACGGTCAGCAGGCCCTGGGCCAGGAGCTGGCGGACGACACCGCGCCACTCGGTGTCACGCAGCTCGGTGCCGATGCCGAAAACGGTGAGCGAGGCGTGGTCGTGCTGTACGACCTTGTCTGTCGTCTTGCCGAGCAGGATGTCGATGGCCTGGCCGGCGCCGAACTTCTGACCCCGCTCGCGGTGCAGCCGGTACACGGTCGAAAGGAGTTTCTGCGCGACGATCGTGCCGTCCCACGACTCCGGGGGTGACAGGCAGGTGTCGCAGTTGCCGCACTCGGCGCTCTTCTGGCCGAAGTAGGCAAGCAGCTGTACGCGGCGGCACTCGACCGTCTCGCAGAGCGCGAGCATCGCGTCGAGATGGATGCTCAACCGGCGGCGGTGCGCCGCGTCGCCCTCCGAGGTGTCGATCATCCGGCGCTGCTGCACGACGTCCTGCAGCCCGTACGCCAGCCAGGCGGTGGACGGCTGGCCGTCGCGGCCGGCCCGGCCGGTCTCCTGGTAGTAACCCTCGACGGACTTGGGCAGGTCCAGGTGGGCGACGAACCTGACGTCCGGTTTGTCGATGCCCATACCGAACGCGATGGTGGCGACCATCACGATGCCGTCCTCGCGCAGGAAGCGCGACTGGTTCGAGGCCCGGGTGCGCGCGTCGAGTCCCGCGTGGTACGGAAGCGCCTGGATCCCACTGTCCACCAGGAAGTCCGCGATCTTCTCCACCGAGGCCCGCGACAGGCAGTAGACGATGCCGGCGTCACCGGCGTGTTCGGTGCGCAGCAGCTGGAGGAGCTGGCGCTTCGGCTCGTTCTTCGGCGCGATCCGGTACTGGATGTTCGGGCGGTCGAAGCTCGCCACGAAGTGCCGGGCGTCCGTCAGGTTCAGCCTGGACGCGATCTCCGCGTGGGTGGCCTCGGTGGCGGTCGCGGTCAGCGCGATCCGTGGTACGTCGGGCCAGCGCTCGTGCAGCATGGACAGGGCAAGGTAGTCGGGCCGGAAGTCGTGCCCCCACTGCGACACGCAGTGCGCCTCGTCGATGGCGAACAGCGAGATCTTTCCCCGGTCGAGCAGCCGCAGCGTCGAGTCGACCTTCAGGCGCTCGGGTGCCAGGTAGAGCAGGTCGAGGTCGCCCTTGAGAAAGGCCGATTCCACCTGCCGCCGCTCCTCGGAGCCCTGCGTGGAGTTGAGAAACCCGGCTCGCGTGCCGAGGGCGGTCAACGCGTCGACCTGGTCCTGCATGAGTGCGATGAGCGGCGAGACGACGACCCCGACACCCGGTCGTACCAGCGCCGGGATCTGGTAGCACAGCGACTTGCCACCGCCGGTCGGCATCAGCACGAGCGCGTCACCACCGGCGACGACATGCTCAATGATCTCCTGCTGGCCCTCCCGGAACGAGTCGTAGCCGAAGACGCGCTGCAGCACCCGCGTCGCGTCGCTCACCTCGGGACCGGGTTCGGGGGAAGCCATCAGGAGATTGTACGAGGATCTCCGCGCCCCGGGGGTATGAGTGGCCGACAATGGCTCAAGGCCGCCCGCACTTTCAGGGAGAACCGTTGACAACCCCACGCAGAACAGACAATCTCGACCTCGCCGCGAGCGCCAGGGAGATGGCGGACAGCGCACCGGACGGATCACTCCAGCGCGCCGCCGCCGGCTCCGTGGCCGTCACCTGCGCGACCACCCGCACCCTCGATCAGGCCCGTACCGCACTCGACGGCGTCACCCCCGACGACGTACGGCATGCCGCGCTCGAACTCCTGGACCACCTCTCGGCGAACCACGGTACTGCGGACTGAAGTACAAACGTGCCTGGACGCCAGGGCACGTGCGCTTTTACGCGGCCACGGACATCGACCGGGAGAAAGGCGTACGGAGTGCCGGGCCCGGGAACAGACGGACCCACACTGTACGGTGGAAACGCCCGTGGTGCCGGCCGGAGGAGCAAGCCCGGCCTGGCAGGTGGATTCACTGAAGCTCATTGAACGGAAGTATCACTCACATGGCAACGATCCGTACCGCCAACGCACACTGGGAAGGCCCGCTGCTCAGCGGGAAGGGCAAGGTCTCGCTGGACTCTTCGAAGGCAGGGACGTTCGATGTCACCTGGGCCTCGCGGGCCGAGCAGCCGGAGGGACGGACGAGCCCTGAGGAGCTCATCGCCGCAGCCCACTCGACGTGCTACTCGATGGCCCTCTCCCACGGGCTCGCCCAGGCCGGCACTCCGCCGGAGACCGTCGACACCAAGGCCGACGTGACCTTCCAGCCCGGCGAGGGCATCACCGGGATCCACCTGACGGTCCGGGCCACCGTGCCGGGCCTGTCTGCGGCGGACTTCGAGCGGGCCGCCCAGGACGCCAAGAGCAACTGCCCTGTGAGCAAGGCGCTCACCGGCACGACGATCACCCTGGATGCGACTCTGGTCTGAGTACGACCCGTACCGCCTGATGGTTCACCAGACTTCAGGCGATACCACTGCCCGACCTCGTTGAGTCGTGGCGTTTCCCGCACCGGAGAGCGAAACGGTGCGGGAAACGCCAC
>JAOPYM010000022.1 GCA_025964615.1 Actinomycetes bacterium | reverse complement strand
AGGGCTTCGCACGCGGGGGACTTCGTGGTCAAATGGGACTCCGTTGAGCCGATCATGGAGTCCGGGTGACGAGCGACCGCCGCACGATCCGCCGGCTCGCCGGCGCCGGAGTGCTGGGCGCCGCGGTCCTGCTGGCCTGGGCAGGTCCGGTCAGGGCCGACCCGATCGTGGCGACGCCCCACATTCACGACATCCGGGGCGGCGGGCTCACCTCACCGTTGGACGGCAAGCAGGTCTCCCAGGTACCCGGGATCGTCACCGCGATCACCACGAACGGTTTCTGGGCCCAGGACCCGCAGCCCGACGGGAGTGACGCAACCTCCGAGGGCATCTTCGTCTTCACCGGCACCGCGCCCGCCGTGGCCGTCGGCGACCAGGTCCAGGTCTACGGGACGGTCAACGACTTCCGGCCCGGCGGCCCGTCCTCGCCCGGCCTGACCCGTACCGAGATCGACGCCACCTCGGCGACGGTCGGCGCACACGGCCTGCCGCTGCCACCGCCGGTCGTGATCGGCACCCACGGCCGCAGACCACCGACCGACACCATCGCGCACGGGATCACGTTCTACCGGTCGCTCGAGGGCATGCGGGTGGCGGTGGACGACGCGGTCGCGATCGGGCCGCGCACCGCCGACGGTGAGGTACCGGTGCTGGCGGACAACGGCGCGCGGCAGGGGGTACGGACCAGCCGCGGCGGCATCGCCCTGCAGGCACAGACCGCCAACCCCGAACGGATCATCATGGGCGGCGCGCTCGCCCCGATCCCGGCCGTGAACGTCGGAGACGTCTTCCCGGGGCGCTCGACCGGGATCCTCGACTACGGTTCCGGGAACTTCAAGCTGTTGCTGACGGCGATCCCGCAGGTCGCGCTGGGCTCCCCGCCCCGGCAGTACGCCCGGATCGCCGCGCCCGGCGAACTGTCGGTGGCCACGGCCAACCTGCACGACCTCGACCCCTCCGACCCTCCGGCAAAGTTCCAGGGGGTCGCCCTGGAGATCGTCGGCAACCTGGCCGCCCCCGACCTGGTCGCCGTACAGGAGGTCGAGGACAACAGCGGGCCGCAGAACGACGGCACGGTGGCCGCGGACCAGACCGTGGCGCAGCTGATCGCCGCGATCAGCGCGGCCGACGGGCCCGCCTACCAGTGGCGGTCGATCGATCCGCAGAACAACGCCGACGGCGGTGAGCCGGGCGGGAACGTGCGGTCCGGCTTCCTGTTCCGCACCGACCGGGGCCTGTCCTTCGTCGACCGGCCGGGAGGGGACGCCACCACGCCGGTCATCGCCGTGGACGACGGCACCGGGCATGCCCGGCTCAGCATCAGCCCCGGCCGGCTGGACCCGGCCAACCCGGCCTGGACGGACTCCCGCAAGCCGCTGGCCGGGGAGTTCACCTGGAACGGCCGCCGACTGATCGTGATCGCGGACCACTGGAACTCCAAGAGCGGCGACGACCCGTTGTTCGGCGCCTCGCAGCCGCCGCGCGCTCAGAGCGAGCCGCAGCGCATCGCCGAGGCGCAGGTGGTCGCAGGTTTCGTGAAGTCCGTCCAGGCGGTCGAGAAGGACGCGCTGGTCATCGTGGCGGGAGACCTGAACGACGTCGAGTACTCCCCCGCCCTCAAGGCCCTGACCGACGGCACCGGGCTGCGCGACCTGCCCGCCGGGCTCGCGGTCCCCGACCGGTACACCTACCTGTACGAGGGCAACTCCGAGGTGCTGGACCATCTCCTGCTCAGCCCCGCGCTGACCCGGGTGCCGCATGAGTACCAGATCGTGCACATGAACGCGGAGTACGCCGACCAGGTCAGTGACCACGACCCGAGCCTCGTGCGCCTCACGCTGGGATAGCGGCGGCCGGCGTGCGCTGCCTAAGAGCCGCCGGCCGCCGACTGGTTATCGCTTGACCTGGCCGTTTCGCTACAGGCGAGCAGTTTGACCTTCACGCCTGTGGGCATCCGGAGGGCCCTACCCCTCGGACAGGCAGGAAACCAGAAACATGATGTACCGTCGCCTCGCCGTGTTCATTTACATCATCATCGGCGTCTTCGTCGCCTGGGATCGCGGCTACCTCAACTCAGGGATTCTCCGCACGATCGCCAGTGCCCTGCTGGCCATCTTCCTGTGGTTCCTCGTCCTGCTCGGCGTCGACCTGCACATCCGCGGCTGACGCCGCTCAGGGTACCCGGGTGTGCCAGAGGGTGGGCGTGTCACCCCGGTAGTCACCGGTGACGCCCACCGCGAGCAGATCGTTCCCCACCACCGTCAGCGCGGTCAGCCGCTGGGCACCGGCCCCGTCAAGGCCGGTGCCCAGCGGCGTGGCGCGGCGCCAGGCGAGCCCGTCGGCGGAGGTCCACACCACCACGTCGGTACGGCCGGGCGCCCCGGTGATCCCGGCGGCCAGGAACCCATGCGGTGTGACGGTGGCGGCCGTGAACGCCCCGCGCCCCGCAAGCACCTCCGGCTGCCACGAACGGCCCCCGTCCCCGGAGGTCAGCGCGAAGGCGTAGGTCTCCTGGCCCACCGTGCCGGTGCCCAGCGCGACGAGCACCGGCCCGTTGGTCAGCAGGCCCGTGAGGCTCCCCGCGGCCAGCGGTGCCGGGAGCGGAACCGAGGCCGAAGAGGTCCACTTCCTTCCGTCGGGCGAGGTCCAGACGGCGGGCCGCTCGGACCCGTGGTCGAGCCGGCCGCCGACCGCGACGACACCGGTCCCGGATGCCGCTACACCGCTCATCCAGCTCGGGCCGCCGAGGTCTCCGGTCGCCCGGGTCCAGGTCCTGAGGTCGGCCGAGTGCCACGCCGCCGCGGCCGCTCCGGACCGGCCGACCACGTCGTACCCGGAGGAGGTGGAGGTGATGGCGTACGGGATGGTGCCGTCGGGGCCCGGGAGGGCGCCCGCGTTCCAGGCGCTGCCGGACGGGGAGGTCATGACCAGCGGAAGCGAGCCGTTCTGCCCGATCGCCGCCCAGCCCCGCGGTCCGTACGCCAGCGCGGTGAGCCGCCGCTGACCGGCCGCGACAGGGAGCTGCACGCGCTGCCAGGCCCGCCCGGTCGTGGTCGTCCACGCCGCCGCCGCACCGGTCGCGGAGCCGACGGCCAGGGTCTGCCCGGCCCCGGTCGCCAGGGCCGCGACGGTACGGTCCGGATGGACGGCACCGGCGATCCCGGCCAGGTCGACGTTGCCCGACGGCCCCCAGAGGAAGCCGGGGTTCCCGGCCACGACGGTTGCGGACCGCAGCACTGCCAGGCCCATGACGGTACGTCCCGGGGCGAGCTCGGTGATGCGCTGCCAGCTCCGGCCGTCGGCGCTGTGCAGCACCGCGGTCCCGTTGTGGGCGGTGCGCATGACCGCGGAAAGGCCGTCCGCACCGCCGGCCAGCTTGTCCAGACCGGCGTAGTCGGGCTGGTCGATGGCACCCAGGACGGTCCAGGCGGACCCGTCTGCCGAGGTCAGGACGGTGGCGGAACGGTGCTTGCCGGCCACCTCCCGTACCAGATAGAAACCGCCCGGCCCGGTGACGACCCGCACCGGCGCACCGGCGACCGTCGCGAGCGTGGCGGGTACCGGCAGCGGGGTCCAGGTGCGGCCGCCGTCGGCCGACCGCCAGAACGCCTCGGCCTGCACGGTGGTGGTGACCTTGCGTTTCTTCACGGTCTTGGTGACGGTCCTGCGCTGTGTGCCGTGCGCCACCACGATGTCGCCGAGCGAGGCCGCCCGGTCCAGCGTCGCGCCGTCGAGGGTGAGCCGCTGCCAGCTCCGGCCGTCCAGGCCGGTGACCCAGACGGTGCTGCCGACGGCGACGAACCCGGAGGCGGTACGGCCGAGGGCTGCGACCTGGTCATTCGGCCCGAACACCGTGGCATCGGGCTGCCTGGTCCAGACCCGGCCGTCCTTACTGGTCCAGACCGCGCTGCCGCCGAGCGCCAGCCAGCCACCCCGGCCTGCGGCGATGCGGGCGGGCACCGCGCCGGGCGCGGGCTCGCCGCCGTCGCTCGCCCGTTCGGGCGCCACGTGCCAGGTGCGGCCACCGTCGACCGAGCTGAGGAACCGGGCCCGGTTCTGGTCGGTGCCGATGGTGACCGCGGTGTTCCCGTCCGCGGCGGCGCCGCTGAGGACGGCCGGCGCGAGGTCCGCCGTGAAGATCCCGCCGGCGAGCGCCGCTCCCGTGGGCGCGGCATGCGGGTGCGGTGCGGGCCCCCGGGCCACGTAGGCCCCGGCGGCGGCGAGCAGCAGCAGCAGCACGGCGACCGGTATGGCAATCTTCGGCACACTCCAGCGCCTGGCGGCTGCCGGGAGGTCGGGCACCCACTCGACGCCCGCCTGGTCCCACACGGCCTGGGAACGCTGCCACGGGGATCCGTTCACCCGGGCAGGCCGACCTGGCAGGTGCTCGGGCAGCCCGTGCCGGGTCGTGCTGTCTTCTCGCCCGATGATGCTCAACCGTCCGCCCCTCCCAGCATGCCCTCCCTGAGAAGGCCCTCGAACCACGCCGGGCCCGAACGCCAAATGATCTCGCATGAACGGGCCGTACCGCTACAGATCAGGCGGATGGCGTTTCCGCTGGTAGAGATGTATCTCGAATTCGGAGAGTCCCGGGTTCGTGGAGGTTCGGGGTAGGATTCGGGCGCGTGAAGCGAGTGACGAGCACCGACGTCGCGCGTGCGGCGGGCGTCTCCCGGGCCACGGTCAGCTATGTGCTGAACGACTCCCCGGACCGGGCCATCCCGGAAGCCACCCGGCTGAAGGTCCTGGCCGCCGCCGAGCGCCTCGGGTACTCCCCGTACGCGCCGGCCCGGATGCTCCGCCGGGGGCGCAGCGATGTCGTCCTGCTCGTGCTGCCCGACCGCCCGCAGGGCCCGGTCGGGCACGCGATGATCGAGCAGATGGCCGCGACCCTGGCGACCCGCGGGCTGACCCTGGTCACCCATCTGTCGACCGCGCACGGGCCAGGAGTGTGGAACGCCATCGCGCCGGCCGCGGTGGTCGGCGGCATGCTGTTCACCCCCGAACAGACCGAGGACATGCGGCGCGCGGGGGTCGGGGTGATCGTGCCGTCCGACGAGCAGGCGGCGGAGGTACGGCGCGGTGAGTCCTCGTGGTCCTTCCGGATCGGGCAGGCGCAGGCCGCCCATCTCATCGAGCTCGGGGTCCACCCGATCCGCTACGCGCTCCCGGACGATCCCCGGCTGCAGGACCTGGCCCGGCAGCGGCTCGCCGGGGCGAGGAATGCCTGCCGGGAGGCCGGGCTGCCCGAACCCGAGACGGCGGTGATCCCGCTGGACCTCGCCGAGGCGGCCCGTCTGGTGGACGGCTGGAGCGGGGGCGTCTGCGCGTTCAACGACGAGGTCGCGCTCGCCGTGCTCGGTGGCCTGCGCGCCCATGGCCTGCGGGCTCCCGACGACCTGGCCGTCATCGGCGCGGACGACATCCCGGCGGCGAGACTCGCCGCTCCCCCGCTGACCACCGTGACCATCGACGCCGGGCACATCGGCCACAACGTGGCCTGCTACGTGATCGCCGCCCTCTCCGGCGAACCCCCGGGCCCCCGCCCCGACGCCGACACCATCCGGGTCATCCCCCGCGCCTCAACCCGTTGACTCGTCAACGGAGGCCGACGAGGCGGCCGAGGGTGATCATGACGTGATCGAAGAGGGCCTCCCGTTCGTCGATCGTGTTGTTGAACTGGCCGAAGAGCTCGAAACTGACGGTGCCGAACAGGCCGGTCCAGGCGGTGAGCCCGCGCGCGACGACGTCGTCGGGTACCCCGGGCATGATGACCGCCCGGAGCCGCCCGAAGTCCTCGGCCAGCACCGGGGGCGGGGCGGGGAAGCCGTCCGGCGGGGTGAGCGCCCCCGCCTTGTGGGCGGCTTCGATGATCTTCCCGTAGACGACGGTGTCCCTGAGCGCGGGTCCCACGGTGTCCTGCGGCGCCTGATATCCGGGAACGGGCGAGCCGTACAGCAGCGCGTACTCGTGCGGGTGGGCGAGCGCCCACCCCCGCACGGCCCGGCAGACGGCGAGCCAGCGCCCGGTGAAGTCACCGGGGTCACCGGCCGCGTCGGCGACCTCCACGGCCTCGCCGAGCGCGTTGTACCCATCGATGATCAATGCGGTGAGCAGGTCGTCCCGGCTCGGGAAGTACCGGTAGATCGCGGACGAGACCATCCCCATCTCGCGGGCGACCGCCCGCAACGACAGTCCGGGCGCCCCTTCGACGGCCAGTTGCCGACGGGCGATCTCGGTGATCTCCCTGGTCAGCTCGGCACGGACCCGCTCCCTCGCACTACGGCTCGCGTTCATGCGAGGAAGCATACCAGAGCACCAGAAAAATAAGAGAGCACCGCTCTTGATGGAGTTCCGCGACCATTCTGTGACTATTCGACCAGGGTGATCCGCCGAACGCCGGTGTCACCCGGCACGTCCAACGATGTACGGTCGGGGCGGCCGTCTTCGAGAGGTGAGTTCCGGGTGGAGAGTCAGCGGCGCACGGGTCCGTACGACCCGTTGGTGCCCCAGGATCCGCAGTACGTCGGGCGGTACCAGATCCTGGCACGCCTCGGTGAGGGCGGCATGGGAGCGGTCTACCTGGGACGGGGACCCGACGGCCGCAAGGTCGCCATCAAGGTCGTACGACCCGAGCTGGCGCAGGATCCGGGGTTCGTCGCACGGTTCCACGACGAGGTCGCGCACGCCCAGCGGGTGGCCTCCTTCTGTACCGCGCAGGTACTCGACCACGGTGAGTCCGGCGGCCGCGCGTACATGGTCACCGAGTTCATCGACGGGACCACGCTCCTCGACCACGTCCGGGAGAACGGCCGCCTGTCACCCGGCCTGCTGCAGGGTGTGGCCGTCGGGGTGGCCGCAGGCCTGGTCGCCATCCACTCCGCAGGGATCATCCACCGGGATCTCAAACCCGGCAACGTGCTGCTGTCCATCACCGGACCGCGTGTCATCGACTTCGGGATCGCCAGGGCGCTGGACTCGGCCTCCTCGCACACCATGGCCGGGCAGCTGATCGGCAGCCCCGGCTGGATGGCCCCTGAGCAGGTCAGCGGGCAGACGCTCACGACCGCCGCGGACATCTTCGCCTGGGGATGCCTGCTGGCCTACGCGGCGAACGCGCGGCACCCCTTCGGGCAGGGCAGTCTCCCGGAGATGGCGGTACGGGTCGTACACGCGCAGCCGGAAGTGGGCGACCTGCCCGCACCGCTCGACCAGCTGGTCCGGGCCGCCCTGGACAAGGACCCGCTGCGGCGGCCCTCCGCCAGGGAACTGCTGCTCACCCTGGTCGGCGGCAACGCGGGCGAGGCCGCCGTGCTGGGCACCCTCAACACCTCCTGGCAGCAGGCTCCCGCCGCCCACCTCCCGGCCCCGGCGCGTACCCCCGAAGAGGCGGTCACCACGCCGGCGCCCGCCCGCGCCGCGCCCGGCGACCGCAAGCGCACCCTGGCGACCGGAGCACTCGCGGTCGTCCTGGTGGCCGCAGGCGGCGTCGCGGCCTGGCAGGTCCTCGGTTCACCATCCTCGAAACGCACGGCCGCGCCGGCGGTGGCCGGGCTCCCCACCGGCACCCTGCTGGTGCGGACCGACAAGGCGCTGGGCTGGCCCACCGTGAAGCAGTGCCACTCCAACATCGGCACGCTCAAGCCCGGCGCGGCGCGGGCGCCCATCCTGCTCGACGACACGAGGTGCGACTTCCTGCCCAGGTGGTCGGCCGACCACACGCAGATCGCCTTCACGCGGTGCTCCACCGAGACGGCCTGCTCGCTGATGACGATGAGCGCCTCCGGCACCGGCGTGAAGACGGTCACCGACAAGGTGGGCGGCAAGACCAGGGTCACGTGGTCACACGACGGGAAGCAGCTGGCCTACATGGCCAACGACGCCAGGGGCGTGCGCCAGATCCACCTCATCAACGCCGACGGAACGGGCGACCGGACGCTGACCACGGATCCAAGGGACAAGGACGACCCGGAGTTCTCCCCGAAGGGGCAGCAGCTCGTCTTCTGGAGCAAGAAGACCGGGCACCAGCAGGTCTACACCCTCGATGTGGCGAGCCCGGCCGCCTGGACGCAGGTCACCCATGGGACGGTCGACGCCAACGACCCGGGCTGGTCCCCGGACGGCACGAAGATCGCCTACACCTACCCGACCTCCGTGGACCCCGCTCCCAAGACGAGTGACATCCACGTCATCGGCGTCGGCGGAACGGGCGATCGGCGGCTGACGAGCACCCTCAAGGCACGCGACACCGACCCCACCTGGTCGCCGGAGGGTAACTGGATCGCGTTCACCCGTGGCCAGAACGACTCGCCGTCCGTCTACGCGATCCGTGTGAACGGGAGCGCTCAGAAGGCCATCGGCCCGGTGGGTACCGCGCAGCCCGACTGGGGATAGACGATCTAGGTGCTTGGGCCGCGTGGCCTGGACTGAGGAGCGAGGGAAGGCCGCGCGTCAAGGCCCAAGCGCGCGAGCGGAGCGAGCGCCAGCGATCTAGGCTTGACACGTGCTGCTACTGACGACGTACGATGCGTGGCTCGCCGATCCGATCCGGGTAGGCGCGTGGGCGCCTGATGACGGCTCGGTGCTCGCCGTCGCCGACGAGGCCTTCACCTCGGGCCAGGTGGTCGTGGTGACCCTGGACCCGGCGCCGTCGCGGATGCCGCTGCCTGCGGTGTTCTCCCGCGAGCAGGTCTCGGCC
>JAOPYM010000021.1 GCA_025964615.1 Actinomycetes bacterium | reverse complement strand
GGCGCGAACAGATTGAACCAGCCCCGCTCGATCTGACGCCGGCCCCCGTGGCTGGCGGCATCGATCCATCCGTCGGCCCGGGCGAGATGCCCGGGCTCCGCCAGGAACCGGTCCACGTCCTCGGCCGTAATGGTCAGCCGGAACATGAACTTCTCCCTGTCGGCGGCGTCCTCCCCTTGCACGGGGTCCTCCGTGGTCGCGGAGCAGTACCCCTTCATCTCCTCGGTGAACGACAGGGACGTGTGCGCCGTGCCGTTCACCGCCCCCGAAGTCCTGGGCCGCACGGTCTGGGGGGCCTCGAGCACCCGGGTGCACATCCGGTCCGCGAGCGCGGCGATGGTGAGCGACGGGTTCGCGCCCACCGGTCCGGGCATCGCGGCACCGTCGGCGATGTAGAGCCCGGGATACCCGAACACCTCGCCGTACGCGTCGCAGACTCCCTCGTTCACCGACAGGCCCATCGGCGCGCCGCCCAGCGGGTGCACGCTGATGACCTTCTTGCTGAACCAGAGCGGGTTGTCCTGGTAGTCCGCGCCCAGTACGGCGGCCATCCGCTGCATGGTGGCGCGCAGCCGCTCGAAGAGCCGCTCGCTGTTCTCGGTGGTCCACTGCACATCAAGGCGGTCGTGCCGCAGCCGCAGTACCCCGTCCGGCACGTCGCGGCCCATGCCGAGCAGCGGCAGCGAGCTCACCGACAGGGCCCCGTCGCCGATCAGGTCGGCCAGTTCCTTGGACAGGTTGGTGTCGGGGGCGTGCGTGACGAAGTCGCGGAACCGTTCCCACACGAACCGGGCCGCCCGGGTGATCTCCCCCTGGACGTCGGCGCCCTGGATGATCCACTCGGTGAAGGCCGGGTACCCGCCGTCCTCGATGTACGCGCCGCGGCCCGCCCCCGGCACCCCGTCCAGCTCGTCGGGCAATCGGATGGCGCTGGTGATGACCGGGCCCTTGGAGGCGTCCAGCGGCCGGGTCCGGCCACGGTTCTGGGCCTTCAGCAGGAAGGTGAGCAGGTCGCCGTTGCCGGAGAACCGGGTGCCGAGCGCCTCGCTCAGCCCGGGGAACGCGGCCTTCGAGCGCAGCAGCAGGTACGAGGTGCCGTACGTGCCGGCACCGAGCACGAGCCGGTCGCAGCCGATCGTGGAGTCCGTCGCGGAGCCCGCCGGATCGTGGTGCCGGTAGTCGACCTCGTAGCCGCCGCCCGGCCGGGGCCGGATCGCCTTCACCTCGTGCAGGGTGCGCAGGTCGGCGCCGTGGTGCTGGGCGGCCGACAGGTAGGTGTGGTCGAGGGTGTTCTTGGCGCCGTCGTTGCAGCCGATGTCGCACTCGCCGCAGAGCCGGCAGGTCTTGCGGCCCACCTTGTGCAGGTTCCCGTACGGTGCGTCGACGATCGGCAGCCCGAGGCCGGGCTCGGCCCCTGTGTTCGGCGAGAAGCTCACCGCCAGTGGCGGTAGCCGCCAGTCGAGCCCGAGCTCGGCTGCCGCGTCCTGCATCGCGTGGGTCTTGGGGGTGTCCTCGTACGCCGGCTTGTCCAGCGGGTACGGCGAGACACCGATCATCTTCTCGACCTCGTCGTAGTGCGGGTCGAGGTCCTCACGGGTCACCGGCCACGACTCGTACCCGCCCCCGGGCATCTCCTCGTGCACGAACCAGCGCTCGTCCTTGCGGAGCAGCACGTTCGCGTAGATCAGCGAGCCACCGCCCAGCCCGCTGGAGACCACCGAGTCGAGACCGCCGAAGTCCCAGACGTCGAACATCCCGTAGAGACCGTCGCCCGGCGACCAGAACGCACGGCCCATGTCGGACGGCGACCTGGGGAAGCTGCCCGGCGGGTAGGCCTGGCCGCGTTCGAGGAGCACCACCGAACGGCCCGCCTGGGCGAGCCGGTAGGCGGCCACCGAGCCGCCGAAGCCGGACCCGACGACGACGACATCCACGTTCTCGGTGCTCATGAGGCCACCACGCTGTGCTTGTCGAGGTGGGCGACGATGCGGGGGAACACGTCTCGGTAGGCCTCCTTGCCCATGAACGGATCGACGTGGCCGTAGCCGGGAAGGATCTCCAGCTGGTGCCGGCCGGGCGCGGCCGCGTCGAGCAGCCGGTGGCAGACGATGTTGGAGTCGGTGAAGACATGGTTGCGGTCACCGGTCAGGAACAGGATCGGCGTCTCGATCTCGGCGGCGTTCGCCAGGAGGTCATCGGGCAGCCGGGAGTCGGCCGGGTCGTACTTCACCACGTGCCCGGCCTCGACCATCCGGTGGACGTGCCGGTCGTAGTGCAGGCCGACGGGGCCGCACAGATCGCCCATCCGGGCGTGCGTGACCGGCTCCAGCGTCTCGTGCGAGAACATCGCCGGGTGGCCGTCCCCCCACATGAAGCTCAGCATGTGGCAGGCGCTGTCGCGGCACTCGCGGTGGAACAGCGAGACGGCCGCGGCGAACATCCGGCGGCGGGTGAACCAGGGCGCCTCACCGTACTTCGGGTCGAAGATCGGCATGCCCAGGCCGTACTCCGCGAGGTTCGGGCCGTACCGCAGCTTCAGCCGCGTCCAGCCCGACACCCGGGGGGTCAGCGCGACGCTGTTGGCGACCACGCTGGTGATCTGGTCGACGGTGCCGCCGAACAGGCTCATCATGAACGACACCGACCCGAGGCAGTGCGCGACGACGTGCACGCGCCGATCCCCGACGATGTCGCGCAGCGTCCGCAGCGCCGCCGGGATGTCGTAGGCGGCGACGTCGTCGAGGGTGTAGCGGTGGGTCTCGGTGTCGTACGGGAAGCGGTTGCTCATCCGGAAGTCGAGCGCCCACACGTCGCCGTAACCGCTGTCGAGCAGGTGCGTCACCAGGTTGCGGTGCTCCGGCATGATGAACATGTCGCGCGAGAGGGTCAGGCCGTGGATGAGCAGCACGATGTCGCCGGAGTCCCCGCGGTGGAAGCGGGTCAGGCTCAGCCCGAGCCCGTCCTCGGTCGCGAACGGATGCTCGGACACCTCGGCGTCAGGCACACCGTCGAGTGTGTAGCGCGGGATCCGGCGTTCCATCGGCGGCGGCCCTTCTCCTCTGCTGGCGCTCGCTCCGCTCGTGCGGTGCTCGGGCCCTGACACGCGGCCAGGAGCGTGACCCCACTATCCGATCGGAACCACCTGCGGGGCATCCGGGTAAACCCGTAACTCTGGGCGTGGCCCGGTGGCCTGGTCCCTGAGGGCGTTGACCACGCCCACCCGTGAGGAGACGCCCAGCTTGGTGAACACGTGTGAGAGATGAGTCTCGACGGTCCGGATGCTGAGCACCAGCTTCTCCGCGATCTGCTGGTTCGTGTTGCCATCGACGACCAGCCGCGCCACCTCGAGCTCCCGCTGGGACAGGCCGCCCGGGCCGCCGCCGCGGCCGCTGGAGGCCCCGGGCACCCTGACGCCCAGCCTGCGCTGTTCCCGTACCGCCTGGGCGTGCAGGGTCAGCGCACCGCAGGCGAGGAACAGCTCGGCGGCCGCGGCCACGTGGTCACGGGCGGTGGTGCGGTCGCCCGCCTCGGCGCCGGCCAGCCCCGCCACCAGCTGAGCCCGCCCGGCGTCGATCCGCTGACCCGCGGCGGCGAGTACCCCGGCCGCCTCCGCGGCCAGCAGTGCCGCCTCGGCCGGCCGGGTGCCGCGCAGCGTGTGCGCGCCGGCCAGCCGGGCCAGCGCGGTCGTCGTGCCCAGTTCGGGGAAGGCGTGCTGCGCCGCCCGGGCCGCCCATCCGGCGGCCTCCTCGTGGTGGCCCCTGGCGGCCTCGACCGAGGCCATCACCTCACAACACGACAGCGAACTGAGGCTTTCCAGGAGTCCGTCGCAGACTTCGAGGGCGGCCTCGGCGCCCTCGTCGAGCCGGCCGGCCCCGATGAGCGCCATCGCCCACGCATACCTGGCCTGGGCGCCCGCCCACTCGCCCCGGCCAGCGCCGGTGCCGACGGCCTGCTCGGCGAGGCGCAGAGCGGCGGCGGAGTCACCGGACCAGCCGGCCACCAGGCTCTGCTGGGCCAGCGAGATGGTCAGCGACTGCCCCGAGTGCAGCAGCCTGGCGACTTCGGCGGCCTCCTCGGCGGCGCCGGCCGCCTCGGCGAGGCGGCCGAGCATCGCGTACGCGCGGGACTGCCCGGCCAGGATGGTGGTGACGATGTAGATCTGGCCGGTGGCGTTGGCGATGTCCAGCGCCCGCTCGAACCGGCGCAGCGCACTGTGGTAGCGGCCCATGAACAGCTCGGTCCAGCACAGCCAGGTCACCGCGTCGATCCACTCGGCGAGCTGCTCGTCGGGCGCGGCCGTCACCATCTGGGCGGCCGCGTCGAGGAAGCCGGTGGCGTCGGAGATCCGGCCGCTGGTGTAGGCGGGCATCGGGCGCAGCGCGGCGACCGCCACGGCCAGGCTCGGCTCCCACCCGTCCGCGCGGTCGGGCACCAGGTCGAGTACGGCCTGGGCGGCCCGGAAGTCGACCCGCATGAGGCTCTCGGCGACCAGCCGCAGCCGTAGTTGCACGGCCGCGGCCGACTGCGGGTCGGGCATCTGCCGCAACTCGGCGAGCAGCAGCGCCCGGCTCTCCTGCGGCCGGTCCAGGAGCCGCTCGATCATGGCGCAGAACCGGGCCGCCCTGGCCCGGCTGGCCAGGTCCTCGGCGGGCAGCAGGCGGAGCACCTCACGGGCGTTCTCGCGGCCCTCGGGGAGCCTGCCGCTGACGGTCTGCAGCTGGGCCAGCTCCAGTTGCAGCGCGAGCCGTCCGTCCCTGGACTGCGGCATCAGCCGCAGCGCCGCCTGCAGCCAGTGCGCGGCGGTGGCGGGGCCGTGCTCGGCGACGGTACGGGCCGCCTCGACCAGGGTGGCGATCGCGGCCTCGTCACCGAACCGCCCAGAACGTTCCACATGGCGGGCCCGGACGGTGGCGGGCACGCCGAGCCTGGCCAGGTGGTCGGCGACGCGGGTGTGCACGCCGTGCCGCCAGCCGGCCGCGGCCGAGCCGTACGCCGCGTTGCGGACCAGCGGATGCCGGAACCGGAACCGCCCGGCCGCGCCGGTTCGTACGACGTCGCGGGCCGCCATCTCGTCGAGCGCGGCGAGCGCCGCCCGCTCGTCCACGCCGGCGGCCACCGCGGCCAGTGCGGGCTCGAACTCGTCCGCGGCGACCGCGGCGGCCTGGGCCACCAGCAGGGCGGTGGCCGACAGCCCGGTCAGCTCGGCCTGCAGGGCGGCCCTGACCGCCGCGGGCAGTTCGCCCTCGGTGGCCCCCTCGGCATGGACGCCCTCGTCCATCCGGGAGAGGGCCTCCAGGTAGAAGGGGTTGCCGCCGCTGGCCGAGTACAGGTACCGGCACCTGGCCCTGCTCACCTGCGGGCCGAGGAGCTGCTCGACCTCGACGGCGGTCAGCGGGTTCACGGTGACCTGCCTGCCGTGGTCGCCCGCGGTCTCCACGAGGGTGGCCAGCCGGGGCGAGGCCTGCGCCGGGCGGTAGCCGACGGCGATCAGGATGCGGCCGCGCGGCGGATGGCGGACGAGATGATCGAGGAGTTCGATCGAGGTCTCGTCGGCCCAGTGCACGTCGTCGAGGATCAGTACGAGCCCATCCTCGCGGGCCAGCTCCTCCAGGAGCTGGCGGATCGCCCGGTAGAGCCGGTGCCTGGCCAGGCCGGTCAGGTCGGGTTCGTCGGTGCCGGTACCGGACAGGGCGGGGAACACGGTGGCGAGCACCCCGGTCGGCATCTCCTTCGGCGGAGCCGACGCCAGGTGGTCGTCGAGCGCGTCCACGACCACGCCGAACGGCAGCTCCTGCTCGAACTCGGCAGCCCGGCCGCCCAGTACCGGGACGGTGGCTCCCGCCGCGAGCTCGCCGAGCAGCCGGGTCTTGCCCGTTCCCGGCTCACCGACCAGGGCGACGAAGCGGAACGCACCCGCGGATGTGTCGCCGAGGGTCTCACTGAACACGCGCAGCGCATCCTGACGCCCGACCAGCGGAGGGGGGCCGCTCATATCCACACTCCACGGTCATGCGCCGTCGACGAGCCGGGTTCAGATGCCTATTGGATCGGATGTCACTCTACCGATCCTGGCTTGCACATGCGTGATCACTGGGACGAATGCGTAATTTGTGGCACAGAAATCCTCAGGGGAGCGGCGCCCGGGTGCGGATGCTCACCGCCTGGTCCAGGTGGGTGATCCAGATGGTCCCGGTGCCGGCGATGGTGACGGCGACGACCCGCATGATGTCGTACGCATCCAGGTCGTCGGCCACGATCTCCATCTTGGCCCGGGGGCGCAGGGTGCGCTCCGATGCGACGCCCCGGTAGATCTCGGGGCGGCCCCGTCCGGCGGTCTGCAGGACCGGGGTCACGGTGCACTGGGAGATGCCGAAGGCGCGCAGCGCGGCTCGAACCTCGTCGAGCCGGTGAGGCAGGATGATCACGGTGACGAGCCGCATCGAAGCCTCCTTCGCTGCGCGCCCCGGCCCTTGTCACTCCTCCTTCGCGGGTTCCCCGACGGACGCGGGTTCCCCGGCCTGCGGAGCGGCCGCCTCCACAGGTGCAGTGGTGCCCGTGCCGACCCGGACCAGGGTCTCCGACGGCATGACCTCCTCCTCGTGCACGGCGACGTCGCCGATCTCCAGCTCGGCCTCGGTCATCCGCAGGCTCATGAACAGCTTCATCACCCGCAGGATGATGAAGGTCATCAGCGCGCTGTAGACGATGACGGTGAGCGCCGCGCCGGCCTGGATGTAGAGCTGCTTGAAGTTGCCGTAGAACCAGCCGGCCGCCGAGAAGCCCGGGGTCTTCCCGTCCGGCGAGCCCAGATAGACGATCATCTTCGGGTCGGCGAACATCCCGACGAGCAGACCGCCGGTGAGTCCGGCGATGCCGTGCGTGTAGACCACGCCCAGCGAGTCGTCCACCCGCTTGAACAGCGAGACCCGGGACAGGAAGTTCCACGCCGCCCAGACGACGGTCGAGGCGATCAGGCCGATCGCCATGGCGCCGAGACCGTTGACGTACCCGGCCGCCGGGGTGATCGCCACGAGCCCGACGATCATGCCGTTGACCGCGCCGAGGAAGGTCGCCTTCTTCGCGGGCAGCACGAACATGTCGAGCAGCATCCAGGTCAGCAGCGCGACGGCGGTGGCGAGGTTGGTGTTGAGTACGGCCGAGGCGGCGTCGGCGCCCGCGAAGTACGGGTCACCGCCGTTGAAGCCGTTCCAGCCGAGCCACAGGAGCCCGGCGCCGACCGCGACCAGGAGCAGGTTGTTGGGTACCCCGTGGGAACGGTCCCGGGCCAGCCGTGGACCGACCACCGCGGCGGCCACGAAACCGGTGGTGCCCGCGGCGAGGTGGATCACGTAACCGCCGGAGTAGTCGAGGGCGCCCTGACCGGCCCACCAGCCGCCGCCCCAGATCAGGAAGGCGTTGACCGAGTAGACCAGGGTCGACCAGACCGGTACGAAGATGATCCAGGCCTTGAAGTTCATCCGGCCGATCAGGCTGCCGAGGAACAGCAGCGGGGTGATCGCGGCGAACACGAACTGGAAGTAGACCAGCGTCGACTTCGGGAACCGGAAGTCCGGCATCCCGCCGACGAGGTTGGGGATCTGTGCCTGTCCCTGTTCCTGGGCGTGACCGAGGACCGGACCGGGCTTGCCGATGAACTGGAAGGGCTTGCTCGCCAGCTTGAAGGGCGAGACCCAGGCGTCGCCGAAGCCCATCTTGTAAGCCCACAGGACCCACACGACGAGTACCAGAGAGAAACCGGAGAAGGCCATGAGCATGGTGTTGACGGCCCACTTCTTCTGGACCAGGCCCCCGTACAGGACGGCGAGTCCGGGCAGGCTCATCAGCCCGACCAGGGTTGCGGCCACGAGTTGCCACGCGTTGTCCCCGGCGTTCAGCCAGGACGGATAGGGGATCATCGCCACCTCCGTGGCGTTGCTGGGAGCCCCCGAGCATCCTCCCGTGCCAATGGTTTACGCGTTCATGGACTCTCGATTCCGTTTCGGACGAGTTTCTCATTGATTTCGGCAATAAAACGAAATCCGCACCGCTGTGGAAGGGTCAGTCCCACCAGAAGGACCACCAGTTCTTGCCCTTGATCTGCTCGGCGTAGCCGGTCAGCGTGCCCGGTCCCTGGAAGATCGTTTCCGGGCAGAACGCCCAGTGCTCGGCGGCCACCTGCTGTGCGTGCCGCGTGGTGACCGGCGGGGCCGCGACGCTCACGTCCAGGGTGTTGAAGCCCAGGCCCACGACCCGTACCCCGAACCGCTCCTCCCAGCTGCGCACCACCGCGGCCAGCGGCGCGGTCCACTCGTTGTGGTTGAGCGCCCCCTGCCAGCCGATGGCCGCCAGCAGGTCGGCGCCCCGATCCACCGCGGCCAGGCCGAGCGGGCAGCGGCGGCCCGCGAGGATCCTGGAGTACCAGTCGGCGACGATTCCGGGGTCGCCCTGGAGTTCGCCCGGCGGGGCCAGGCCGGGGCAGTGCGGCCCGAACGGTTCAAGGTCCTCGGAGCCGTACTCCTCCCAGACCTCGGACAGGAAGGCCTCGGGATCGTAGTCGTCGATCCCGGCCACCGGCTCGGGCGCCACCTGCCCGGCCGACCAGGGCTGCGTGGAGTCGTCGAGCAGCACCGGCCACAGGCCGGACCGGCCGTGCTCGGCCCGCAGCCGCGCCCACTCCCCGCCGCCGGCGGGTTCGTCGCTCAGCCAGAAGGCGGGCCGCTTGGCGGTCTGGTGCTGGCGGTAGCCGGGATCCGGCCACACAAGCGACCCCGGCGGCAGCGGGGCCGCCAGGGTACGTCCACCCCCGCCGTCGGCGAACAGGTGGCGCAGGCCTGCCGGCAGACGCTGCCGGCGCTCTAGATCATCCATCTCGATCATTTCGGTACTCAGCCGAGATGGTAGCCGGGTCAGGTCTCGCGCAGCAGTCTCGCGGCCTCCTCCGGCCGGACGTCGTTGATGAACGCGCCCATCGCGGACTCCGAACCCGCCAGATATTTGAGCCGATCCGCGGCCCGGCGGCTGCTGAACAGCTGCAGGTGCAGGTACGCGAGGTCCCGGTCGACGTGGACCGGCGCCTGGTGCCAGGCCGAGATGTACGGCATCGGTATGCCGAAGAGCCGGTCGAACCGGCGCAGGACGTCCTGGTAGAGGGTGGCGAAGGCCTCCCGCTCGGCCTGGCTCAGGGCCGGGATGTCGGCCACCCGCCGGTGCGGGTACAGATGCACCTCGAACGGCCAGCGGGCGGCGGCGGGCACGAACGCCGTCCACAGCTCGTTGGCGGCGACGACCCTGATCCGCTCGGCGCGTTCCCGGGCCAGCACGTCGGCGAACAGGTCGCCCCGGTAGCGGCGCGCCGAGCCGAGCAGCTGGACGGTCCGTGGCGGCAGGTAGGGGAAGGCGTAGATCTGGCCGTGCGGATGGTGCAGGGTGACGCCGATCTCCTCGCCCCGGTTCTCGAAGCAGAAGACCTGCTCGGTCCCCGGCAGCGCCGACAGCTCCGCGGTCCGGTCGGCCCACGCCTCGATGACCGTCTGCACCTGCGCGGCCGGCAGTGACGCGAAGGATTCGTCGTGGTCGGAGGAGAAGCAGACCACCTCGCAGCGGCCGGGGTCGCGGAACGAGGGGAACCGGTTCTCGAAGACCGCCACCTCGTAGTCGGCGGCCGGGATCTCGCCG
The DNA here is from genome assembly GCA_025964615.1 of Actinomycetes bacterium. Taxonomy (GTDB): domain Bacteria; phylum Actinomycetota; class Actinomycetes; order Streptosporangiales; family Streptosporangiaceae; genus RYN-227. The sequence goes on along the minus strand of JAOPYM010000021.1, from coordinate 2,179 downwards.
GCCCGGCCGGGGGCCGACGGACAGAGCGGGCAGTCCTCGGTGGACGGCAGGAACGTCCGCTGCTGGCGGTGCGCGGCGATCGCCACCCACTCGTCGAGTACGGGGTCGTGGCGCAGTTCGGCGGGGGCCGGCGGTGCGGGCAGCACCCGGGTGTCGAGGGCCTCCCTTGACACGTCGTCGCGGCGGTCGAAGTAGATCAGCTCGCGGCCGTCGGAGAGCCGGGTGACCGTGCGCTTCACGCGGCCTCCCTTTCGGCCATGATCAGTTCGCCCACCCGTCCGGCCAGTACTTCCCTGGCCACCGGATCGAGCCGCTGATCGCTGACCAGCACGTCGGCGTCGTCGAGCTGGGCGATGGTGCTGATCCCGATCGTTCCCCACTTGGTGTGGTCGGCGAGCACGATCAGCCGCCGGGCCGCCGCGACGAGGGCCCGATCGGTCTCGGCCTCCAGCAGGTTCGGGGTGGTGAAGCCGGCGTGCGTGCTCATCCCGTGTACGCCGAGGAAGAGCACGTCCACGTTGAGCGAGCGGATGGCCGACGTCGCGACCGGCCCGACGAGAGCGTCCGACGGCGTCCGTACCCCGCCGGTCAGCACCACCGTCTGATCGGCCCGGCCGAGCCGGTGGAAGACCTCGGCGACCTGCAGTGAGTTGGTGACGATGGTCAGCTCCGGAACCTCGGCGAGATGGTGGGCGAGCGTCCAGGTGGTGGTCCCCGCGGAGATCGCGATCGCCGTACCCGGCTGGACCAGTCCGGCGGCGGCCCGCGCGATGGCGTCCTTCTCCTCCTGCTGGACCGTGGACTTGGCCGCGAACCCCGGCTCCTCGGTCGAGGAGGCATCCGCCGCGGTCGCGCCGCCGTGCACCTTGACCAGCAGGTCGTGCTCGGCCAGCAGCTCCAGGTCCCGGCGGATGGTCATGTCCGAGACCCCGAACCGGTGGACCAGATCGCTCACCCGGACCGCGCCGTGCTGGCGCACGAGGTCCACGATGGCCTGCTGCCGTTGCTGGGCGAGCATCGACGGCTCCTCTCAGTTCAACATTTCCACACAGAGAATGCCACATATCGGGGTTACTTCCAACATCGGTGGCGTTGGTTTTTGGTGGAAAATGTACGAAGGCCCATGCGCCGCGGGCGGCCCGCCCCCATCATCGCGTCAAGGTTCCTCCGGTGGTACGTGTCGCTGGGACGGGTCTCCCGGGCGCGCGGCTACCGTCGCTCGACATGGCTGATGGCAGGGAGCCGGAGTTCGGGATCCGGGTGATCGGATACTCACGGCGTGAGGTGGACGAGTTCGTCGCCGAAGTACGGCGCGAGCTCCGGGGTCTGGACGGCGGGCCCGACCCCGATCGGGACGGCCGGATCACGCTGGCCGTGCGGCTTGCCGACGAGGAGGCCGCCGTACGGATCGCGGACGCGCGAGAACGGGCCGAGCAGCTGCTGCGGAGCGCCCGCGAGCTGGCCGACCGGGTCGTCGCGGACGCCAGGCGGCGGGCGGTCGACCTTGAGGAGAGCGTCGCGGCCGCGCTCGAACGGGAGCTGACCTCCCGGGTCGGCGAGCTGGCGGGCGCGCACACCCGCCTCATCGAAGGGCTGACCGGGATGAGCGAGTCGCTGGCCGGGCTGCTCTGCCGGGACGCCGAGCTCGGGCCGATCCGGCCGCTCGCGCCCGGTGGCCGCCTCGACGAGCGCCTGCAGAGCCTCATGCAGCAGCAGCACCTGATCGCCGGTTCCGTATGAGCTCCGAGGGAGATCTGTTCTTCGACGGTGCGCTGTTCGTCGTGCTGCTGCTGCTCTGCGTCCTCACGGAACGGCTGGTACGGGTGGCCCGGCTCGGCTGGGAACGGCTGCACGAGTTCCATCCGAGTCCCGAGATGCGGGTCCGCTCGGCCGTCCTGCGCCTGGAGGCCGCCGGTGTCGACGTCCCCGGCATCCTCGGCGAATGGTCACCTCCCGTGAACGCTCTTGGTGCTTGGGCCGCGTGGCCTGGGCTGAGGAGCGAGGAACGAGTGACGAGGGAAGGCGCAGCGGGGTCCCGAGCGGCGGCGGGAGGTCAGCCGCCGCTCTCCCGCTGCGCCGACCGCCGGCCCATCAGGTGCTCGAGCATCGCCCGGTGGTGATTGCGCACCGCGAGCACTGCGGCTTCCGTGTCGCCGGCCTCGAGCGCCGCCACGATCGG
>JAOPYM010000601.1 GCA_025964615.1 Actinomycetes bacterium | reverse complement strand
CGACGTGACCGCGCAGGGTGTCCAGGTGCGGGCAGGCCGCTCGCACGTCCTTGAGCTTGATCTGCTCATCAGTGTCCAGGTTGTCGGGGCGGCGGCGGATCCAGCTGGTGATGTGGCGGACCTTGGGTGGCCCCGGGACGGCGGGTGGCGCGGCCGTCCCTTTGAAGGGAGCCAGGTAGGCGTAGACGGTGGCGTAGCTGCCGCGGAATCCCAGCTCGGTGACCTCCCGGTGCAACTGCTGGACGTTGGTGCAGCCGGAGTTCCAGCGTTGGTGCAGGTGAGGCTTGTAGTCGTCCAGCATGCTCGGCCATCCGGCCAGCGAGGCCACCACCAGTTCATCGACGCTCGTCGCGTGGAAGTAGCGGCGGGTGGTCCCGGGGGCCAGGCGGAGTTCCCTGGTGATCGCGGCGATGTGCTTGCCCTGGGCCTTCAGCGCCTGGACCTTCTCGTAGCGGTCCCGGGTCCGCACCACGTGGGACCGGTTCTCGGCGTGCGCGGCGGTCGCCTGCTCGGCGGCTTGTTGAGGATCGGGTGCCCGCTCCGCGGCCGCCGCCTTGAGGGCGGCGTAGTGTTCCTTGACGCAGCCGTGGTGGGCGGCGACGGTCTTCTTCACGTATTCGCCCAGGTCATCCCACCTGTCTGCCACCTGCTGGGCATCGGGTGCACCCTGCCTGCCTCCCAGCGCGTAGGCATCGGTCCTGTCCCTGCAGATGATCTGGACGCCCGGGTGCGCGCGCAGCCAGTCGGCGAAGGTGCCGGCCTCTCGGTCGGGCAGCACGTCGATGATGCGGTGATCGTCCATGTCCACCAGGACACTCGCATACGACTGGCCACGCCGCTTGGCCCAGTCGTCGATCCCGAGCACGGTGACCTGGCCGATCTCGGGATCGGGCATCGCTTTGACCAGGCGGATCAGCGTGAACCGGGAGACGATCGCGCCCAGCACCCGCGCCAGCCGACTGCCCGCCCGGCCGGCCAGTGCGAGCGCGACCCGCTCCAGCAGGCCTCGCAGCCCCACCGTGCGCCGCTGGTGCTTGGCGGTCAGCCCGAGTGCCTGCTCGGCGAACGTCGCCATCGGGCATGCCGGGTTGTCGCAGATGAACCGGCGGACCTCCAACTCGACCTGGACCGGACGCCCGGCGCAGGACAGATCCTGCAGACGACGCCGATACCGATCGTGCACCCGCGCCGAGAGCACCCCACACCCATGACAGGCCACCGACGACGTACGCGTGCGCGCCACGAGCCGAACCCGATCGCCCAAGTCCTCCACCTCATCCAGGTCCAAGCCGTCCAGGTGCGGGAACAGCAGGTAGAGCAGATGGGCTTCCCCATCAGACAGCTCATGCAGCACAATCGACCTCCACGGCCGCTCGTTGATGATCAGGAATTCGACAGCCAGATCATTACGAAGCGGCCGCGCCCACACACAGCCTGTTATGGGATCGCTATCAAGAACCCACTGAGCGCTGCCCTCCGGACGGCTTCACCGCGCCCACGCAACCCTGTGTCGGGCATGATCAGATCATGTGGACCGAACTGATAACCGCACTGCCAGCAGAGACGATCCTGCTCCCACCGGCGTCGGAGCAGGCCATCCGCGAGTGCCAGAGGCTCCTCGGTCACCCGCTGCCAGCCCCACTCGCAGCCCTCTTGCGTGAGAGCAACGGCGTCGAAGGCGAGTACGGCCTCGGGCTGATCTGGCCGGTCGAACGCATCACCGCCGACAACCTCGCATTCCGCACCGACACCGACTTCGCGCAGCTTTATATGCCCTTCGACTCGTTGCTCTTCTTCGCCGACGCAGGCAACGGCGATCAATTCGCGCTGACCCACCGGTCAGACGTGTTCGCCTGGGACCACGAGAACGACAGCCGCACCTGGGTAGCCCCGGGACTGACCGAATACCTGGAGTGGTGGCTGACCGGACGGATCACGCTATGACCAAGAGACAGACCCTCAGTCACAGACCGTGATCGCTCCCCATCAAGTGCACCAGACCCGTCTTCCGGGCTCTGACCCACTCTCGATGACGTGTTCACGAACGGTCACGCCCGGCCTGCTCGGCTCCTCGCCGATGAGGATCTCGGCCTGATCCATCAGGCTTCGATGGACTTCCGGCCCCTGCGGTTGATCACTATGAGCGAGGTCTTCATCGAGGGTGGGCCAGAGCCGTCTTCCGACGAAGGTCCACCCTGCCACTCCCGATCAATGCCGTGACCTGCGGGTCATGCTCATTGCTGCGGCGATCGGGGGCCTCATCGGCGCTGTCATGTCATGGATCGGTTACAGGGAACTCGTCTCGCCAGGGAAGTACCACGGAACATACCTCTCGGGGGTCGACTTCGATGGTGAGGCACGGGGTCTCCTGGGCAGAGCGAAGTCTGCTGTAATAGCCGTCCTCGAGTCGGAGGTCCACAAACACGGGCTGCTCGACGGGATCGCCAACCGAGTCCTGCTGCCGCAGCAGTTGTGGGACGTGGCGCAGGTCCTACGCACCCAGACGACTCTTCGCGCGGAGCAGCAACATGCCGATCAGCAGGTGATGACGCCCGAGCTGAAGGCCGTGATCGGCCCCCAGCGTCGAGTGTTGGAAAGGTCGGCAGCTTCTGTGACCAGGCAGATCGAAGCATTGGAGGAGTACGCGAGTCGAGTCGCCAAGTTGGAGTCCGCCTTTACGGCTCGGACGCTACTTGACGGCAACGACAAGTACCGGGCGTTGCTCGCGGCGACCCACGACGAGGAGTCCGTCACGGAACTCTCAGAAGGCACCCGCAGTCTGCGGGATGCCGTCGAGGCGGGGCAGATGCTCGCCCTACCCTGTGCTGTTCTGTAAGCGGGCCACTGGCCTCGGCCTGTCGGGCGAGGAGTACACACACCGTTGCAGGGGATGCGTCCACGGCTGGGGGCTGAGTTGTCACTGCGCCTGCATCCTTAGCTAAGTTACGAGCGAGGCGCCGGGCCACCCGGACGCACCTTCATACGGTCCAGGACGCGTTTCAGGTGAGGGTCGTCCGGACGATCGCTCCGGTCTCGGGACCCGCTTGGGCGGAGACGACGCCGTCGGGGGTCCAGATACCGGAGCGGCCTGAGGCATCGGTGTAACCGCCGCCGGTGGAGCCCGCGTAGCACGCGAACAGGACCCAGACGCCGTGGGTGGTGGAGATCCGGACGGCGCGGTCGTCCTGGACCGAGGTCTCGTGGGCGTGCATCAGGGTGCCGGCGACGTAGGCGTCGATGCCCAGGACAGCGGTGTCCTCGGCGTGCTGGACGATGCCGGTGTCGCGGCAGATGCCCAGCCCGAGGCGCCAGCCGTCCACGTCGAGGACCTCGGGCTTGCCGCCGGAGACGTAGACGTGTGCTTCGCTCGGGTCGATCCACACCTTGCGGTAGGCGACGGAGACGCCGGAGCCGTCGACCGCGAGCATCGCGATGTACGGGCCGCCCTGGAGCGGCGCGCCGGCCAGGGCGATCGTGCCGGTCTCAGCGCATGCCTCGACGAGCGGCGTCAGGCGGGGGTCGGTCTCCGACATCGGGACGGCGTCGAGTTCGTAACCCGTGAGCGACAGCTCCGGGAACACCACGACGCGCGCCCCGGCCGCGCGGACGGTCTCCGCGTGCACGGCGACGTTCGCCTCGACGTCGTGTGCCGTCAGCAAGGGCTGCGCGACCGCGACGACCAGTGACTTCCGCACGGAACCTCCAAGATCTCGAGATGAAGATTGAAGTAGACGTCAAGCTAAGCTTGGGATTTAAGCGGCTCGCGTGATCTCTTCTGGACCGGTTTTATCGGGTTTATCGGTTGCGCGGTAGGGCGGTCGTTTGGCTTTGGGCCGGTTCCTGGACCCTTTGGGGCGTCCGGAGCCTGGCTGGGAGGGTTTCGGCGAGTCGGCGAGTCGGCGGGTGTGCCGGGCCTCGATGGGGTCCACCCAGGACGAGGTTCCCCACTGCACCCCGACCAGCAGGCTGTAGGGCCGGCCGGGCAGGAACTTGTCCCCGCCCTTCCCTCGGACCTGCACCATCACCCGCTCATCGGCGTACTCAGGCGCATCTGCGGCGTGTCCTGGCCGAGTACGAAGATCATTGCAATCGGTACAGGCCGCATCGCACGCTCGGCCAGGCCAGTCCGCTGACCAAGCTCCCTGAGCCGGCGAACCTAGATCAGCTCGAGGTCCGGCGGCGTGATCGTCGGCGTCATTCACGAGTATTCCCAGGTCGTATGACGTGGACGAGGTTTCCGGCACGCATAATGGGAGGTAGCCGGATAGGGCGGCCACCCTTCAGACTTCGGGAAGGGGCGCGGCAGGTCGGTGACATCCCGATAGGTTCGCCCGCGCTGCCGAACACCGGGCAGGCGGGCCGGCCACCGTGACCCCGCCGTGGAGCAGCCCGCTCCCGATTTGCTCCCGATTCCGTCCCCAACTGCGCCAAAACAAAAAGTCCCCAGACCAGACACATCGTCTGACCTGGGGAAACTCGGTGGACGATACTGGGATTGAACCAGTGACCTCTTCCGTGTCAGAGTAATCCGCGATCCTCTCTGACCAGGCCATTTGCGAGTTCCCGCAGGTCACGGGCGTTCGTTGGAGTCTGTTGAGGGCCGTTCAGGGATGTTCCGGGATGTGATCGTCTCCTGTTTCTCTCCAGATCTTGGAAGCGGAGGATCATGACTGTCATCTGGATTCCGTCACATAGCGTGATAAGTGCCGGTCGGCGTCCTGGCCCGGAGGCCGTTCCGGGCCTCCGTTGAACGTGGCCGAGCCGGTCCTGATGTGCCCCTTGGGCCAGTGGCGTTCGACGCCGTCGGGGCGGATCCGATCACAGTGACCGTCTGATGACCGGGAACTCTTGGAAGAGACGTCGGGCATACCTCGGGCACACGAGAAGTTCTGTCAGGTGGTCACCGTGCCGTGTGAGGTTGTTAGGTCGGGGCCTATCGGAGGATGGCTGTGTCCATTCCCGACAGCGGCGTGTGTGCGGTTGGTGTGAGGTCTGATGTCGCCTCACGCGGGGCCGTCCAGGATTGTGCTCTGCGCGTCAGGTGTCTGATTGCCGTTCCGGTGGGCGTACGGGATTGGCGGTGCCGATTGGCCGTGGCGCCGTTGCTCTCAGGCCGGACCGGCCCGACGCGCAGTCGGACTCGCCGTAGGGGAGTCCGACCTTGCCGCCGTATTTGGGGCCAATGCCGCCTCGGTGCCGGTAGCTCGGCTGAGGTCGGACCCAGTTCGCTGCACAGGGAGGGAGGACTGGGTTGTCATGGCCAGGAAGCAGGTCGCCGGCCGGAACGCGGTGGACGCGTTCGCCCCGAGGATGATCACCGGGACGCTGGTGCTGATCGCGGTCTTCACCTTCGCTTTCAGCTTCTCCAATTGTGTGGGCGCTGGGGGTGCGGCTGGGCGCGGCCAGGTGGGCGACACCGCTGGTAGCCCCGGCCGTCGACCTGTCGGTCGTGGCCCTGCTGTGCGCGTTGCATCACCTGACGGTGCACGGGGTGACACCCAGCAGGTTCCGTTCCGCGCGGGTGCTGCTGGCGTTCTCGGGTGTGGCGACGTTGACGTTGAACTCGGCCGAGCCGATCGTCCATGCGGTACGTCCGCCGATCCCACGATCGGTCAGGGACGATCGGTATCCCCAACCCAGGACTCCTTCGGTGGAGGAGATCGGTGCGGCGCCTGCGGCAGTGAGGAGCAGGCCGGGTCGCCCGGCCTCGGCTTCCCTTCCGGACGGCGAGTTGCTTGCTACGGCGCGTGATCTGGACGCTGCGCATCGGCGGGAGCATGGCAGGCCGGTCTCGGCCGATACGCTGCGGGGCGCGCTCGGTGTCGGCTCGGCCAAGGCCCGCGAGCTTGTGGCCGCTGTCCGTGGCGGGTCGACCTCCTGAGACGGTCGGCGCCGCAGCGAGAGTAGCGATGCAGGGCAGCTCGACGATCTCGTGAACGCACAGCTCAGCGAGGGCGTACACGTTTTGGCACCGCACACCGCCTGCGGTTCGCGACCGCGGGCCGCCCTACGCCGATTCTGCGCGGGCCTTCCCGCGTTGCCCGTGTCATGCCGCAGGCACAGCACAGATCCGGCTGACGACGATCGCGTGGACGCGAAGCCGTAGGTCAGCGCCATAGGCCGAATAATGACATCCTTCAGGGCGGTGAACGGGCTGATGATCACCATGCAGGGACTCCTCTTCCTGATCTCCGCGATCCTGGGCGCCGCGATCGCCGCCGGCCTCACCCTGGCCGCGGGCGGCACCTGGCCCGCCGCGCTCCTGGCCGGCTACGAGATGCCGTGCGCTCGGCCGAAGGCACCCAGGCTGCCCGTCCGCGTGACGTCGACCAGCAATTCCAGAGCGCCCAGAGCGGGCCCTCGAGACAGCGTCATCACCCTCCTACGCCTCACCTCATCAACGGGTCTTATGAGGTGTTCAGTTCGGGCGGCCTACCGGATCCCTGGTCCCGCACCGAAGCTGGAGTTATGACGACGGTTAGAAGTCGAACGCGTACTGCAAGGGGACCATCTCGCCTTCGGCGGGTCAGATGCTGAACTGGAACCGATCATCGCTTCGAGCCCGTACGACATCGGCGACCGCCGCTTTCGCGGCACTGGTGTGCATCGGGTGCAGCGTGCTCGTCCTGCTGTTCGCGGGCAGCAAGGAGGCCGACGCATCCCGGATTCGAGCCTCCGGGGCCCGGAACGGCGTGGTGCCCCTCGTCATACAGGGCCACCTCCCGTCCGTGCTGCCGACCGGCGATGTCCGGGCGATCCAGGTCCTGGACGCACACGGCCGGGTAGTCGCGGCGACCCCGCACCTGGTCGGCAAGCCCCCGATGGCCACCTTCCGTTCGACCAACAGGGAGGTGCGCGCCGCACGGGCGCTGTGCCCTCCGGCCGGGCTGAAGGGCTGCATGACCGTCTTCTCATACACATTCCATCAGCCGGATGGGAGGTGGTTGCTCTACGTGGCGGTTCCGGTAACCCCCTGGTACGGGACCTCCACCGCGCTGCTCCTGGCAATCGGCGTATCCGTGCTGGTGACCACGATGGTGGTCGCCAGGTGCTTCCAGGGGATCACCAAGTTCCTGGCTCCGGTAGACGCCATCCGCAAGGAACTGGCAGAGATCACCGCCACCCGTCTGAACCGGCGGCTCCCGGTGCCCAGCCACCAAGCCGAGTTCACCCTCCTGGCCGAGACGGTGAACGCCACCCTGGACCGGCTGGAGGGCGCCTACCAGAAGCTACGGAGCTTCACCTCGGATGCCTCCCACGACCTGCGCAGCCCGCTCACTGCCATGCGCACCGAAGTGGAGGAGGCGGTGATGTATCCCGACGACACCGACTGGCCGCAAACAGCGAAAGCAGTGCTGGCCGCAATCGACCGGCTGCAGGCGATCGTGACCGACCTGCTGACCCTCGATCGGCTGGACGCCAACGCCCCCCTCACCCGCAAGCCCACCGATCTGGCCCAGCTGGTCAACGCCGAACTGGACCGCCGCACCCCCCGGAAGCAGATCGTCACAGATCTACAGCCGAACGTCGTCATCGACTGTGACCGGCTGAGGATCACCCGGGTGCTGGCCAACCTGCTCGATAACGCCGAACGCCACGCGACCTCGCAGATCACCGTCACCCTGCGCGCCGATACTCCGCGCGCCGACGGAGCCACCGCGATTTTGGAGGTCATCGACGACGGCCCCGGAATCACCGCCGAACACCGGGAGAAGGTCTTCGAACGCTGCACCCGGCTGGACGCCGCACGCAACCGCGACGCGGCACGAGCACGTCCTTCCCAGGCGACACGGGAGTTACCCAGAGTCACCTCAGGTCGGGTGTACGTGCTACGGGTGGAAGCTCAGAACGGGCTTGGGCGCTGGCGGCGGCGAAGGCCGAGGGCGCGTCGATCAGGGAGATCGCCACAGCGGCGGGACTGTCATCATCGCGGGTCCACCAGGTCGTCACCGATGCCGATATCGACGCCCTCGATACCGCGCTGGGTGT
>JAOPYM010000614.1 GCA_025964615.1 Actinomycetes bacterium | reverse complement strand
TGGCGGTGTTCCTCGGCGGGCTGATGATCGGCCGTACGCCCGAGTACCTGAAGAAACGGCTCGGCGGCCGGGAGATGAAGTTCATCAGTTTGTACGTCTTCGTCGCGCCCCTGGCGATCCTCATCGGCACTGGCATCGCGATGGGACTGACCGGCGAACGCAAACAGATGGGCAACACCGGACCCCACGGGCTATCGGAGGTGCTCTACGCCTTCACCAGTTCCGCGGCCAGCAACGGCAGCGCGTTCGGCGGCTTCTCCGGGAACACCACCTGGTACAACGTCGCCCTCGCCCTGACCATGCTCCTCGGCCGCTACCTACCGATGATCTTCGTGCTGGCACTGGCCGGGAGTCTGGCCGCCCAGCGGCCCGGGGTGGTGACGGCCGGAACGCTGCGCACCCACAGCCCGGTCTTCGTCGGGCTGCTGGTGGCCACGATCCTGATCGTCGTCGGCCTGGAGTACTTCCCCGCGCTCGCCCTCGGGCCCCTGGCGGAAGGCGTGCACTGATGCCGCGTACGTCCGTCGCAGCCACCCGTTCTTGAGTCGGCTACTGGTCGATGGCGGGCCAGTACCCATCGCTTGATCGACCAGTACCACCGCGCTGCCTGAACATGCAGGTCAACGGCCCGACGGCACGGAGTTCAGCGGTCCGGGATCCTGCCTGGGTGCCCCGCTCGGTTCCTGGGCGGCACGCTTCAGCAGACCAACGACCTCCTCGTCCGGTACCTGGGAGAAGTCCTCATACCACTGGCCGACGGCGTAGAAGGAGTCGGGTGTCTGCAGGCAGACCACCTCGTCGGCGATACCGAGCAGGGACTCTGCCGCCTCTGCGGCGGCGACCGGTACCGCCAGCACCACCTGGCTCGCGCCTTGTGCACGCGCCACCTGACAAGCAGCTCGCGCCGTCGATCCCGTCGCGACCCCGTCATCGACGATCACGGCCGTACGCCCCTTCAACGGGATCCGCGATCGCCCTGCCCGCAACCGGGTGACCCGCGACTCCAGCTCGGCCTGTTCGCGTCGCTCCACCGCCGCGATCTCGCCGCCGGTCACGTCCCCCCACCGCTGGAGCTCCGGGTTGAGAATCCGGACCCCGCCCTCGCCGATCGCGCCCATGGCCAGCTCCGGCTGGGACGGCATCCCCAGCTTGCGCACCACGATCACATCCAGCGGTAGGCCCAATGCCCGGGCCACCTCGAAGGCGACCGGCACTCCGCCTCTCGGCAACCCCAAGATAACGACATCCCGGCCGCGTAGATCCTCCAGCCGCCCCGCGAGCCGCCGTCCGGCATCCCTCCGATCGATGAACATCATCGCTGCCTCCCGGGATGAGTCCTCTCGTTGTACGACCCGCTGTCCACCGTTGACTCGTGGCGTTTCCCGCACCGCCTCGCGAACCGGTGCGGGAAACGCCACGACTCAACGGTGTGGCGTCGGCGAGCGGAAACGGGTCCGGGCCTCGAGGTCGTCCTCGCCGCTGTCACTCAGTGTGGCGTGGCGAGGACGGCCGCTCACCGGGCAAGGGCCGTTCCCGAATGGCCTATAAGCAGCATATGTCGCAGGTGAACCAGGCCCCCAGGCGTCGACCGACCACCGAGCAGTCGTACCGCCGCGGCCAGACCGGTCACGGACGGTCAAGAAGCCCCCAAGGTGGCGCGCTCGGCTGGCCCAGGCCTCCCAGACTTACACAAAAGGGTCAAATCAGTACTTAGAGTCACCAATCTGGGGTTGGCGCGCACCTTCGCCGGGGTATTCCTGCCACTGGTCCGCAGGCAGGTAAGCATGCCCGCCCGGAACCACAACCTGGAGGGACTCACGGTATGAACGCCAAGAGGATCCAGCGCATGGCAGTCGCCGCCCTGGCCGCACCGGCGGTTCTGTTCGCTGTCGCGAGCACCGCGAGCGCGGACACCCATTCCAGCTTCAGCCACTGCGACCAATGGGGCGGCGGCGATGGGGGCGGCTGGAACTGGAGATCTGACTGCAGTCACAACTTCTGGGGCGACGGCGGCGACCACTGGGGCGACCACTGGGGCCATGGCGGTGACCACTGGGGCGACGGCGGTGACCATTGGGGCGACCACTGGGGCCACGGCGGTGACCACTGGGGCGACCACTGGGGCCACGGCTGGTAGGACGAGGCACGGGTGTCAGTCCGCCCTCATCGTGAGCGCGGCCCGCTGACCATGCGCATACAGGCCACGCCGGCGGCCCGCACCGCGAGGCGGCCGCGCGCCTCGGAGCCTCGATTCGAGACCGTGACGGAGCCGTCATCGCGGTTGGACTGCTCGACGAGTTCGTCGCCTCACGCAGCCGCGATATCGCGTGGTAGCGACGTGCTGGCGAGCGGTGTCAACGATCGACCGATCCTCCGCTCGTACGTCACCGCGCTTGGGGCACCGCCAACCTGGTCGCCACCCTCGGCGACCGCACCTGGAAAGTCGCCTGACAACAATCCAACAGTCGTTCACACGCGGCGCCAGGCAGATCTTGGATTGACGCGGCCGATGCCACAACCTTTTGGTTGTGCAAACTCAAGGTTGTGAGTATGGTCGGGGCATGGCAGTCGTTGAAGACGAGTTGAGCCGGGTGTTCTCGGCACTGGCCGATCCCACCAGGCGCGCGATCCTGGAACGGCTGGCCCGTGGCGACGCAACGGTCAACCAGCTCGCCGAGCCGTTCGCGATGACGCAGCAGGCGGTCTCCAAGCACCTGAAGGTGCTCGAAGGCGCGCGCCTCATCTCGCGGACCCGAACCGCGCAGTCACGGCCGTGCGTTCTGGAAACGGTACGCCTCGACACGGCCGCCGGCTGGATCGCGCGTCACCGGCAGATCTGGGCCGACCGCCATGACCGCCTCGACGAGCACCTGG
>JAOPYM010000590.1 GCA_025964615.1 Actinomycetes bacterium | reverse complement strand
CGCGGGCGGGACGGGTCGGCCTCCAGCTTGCGGCGCAGCGAGGCGAGGTAGACCCGCAGGTAGTGGGTCTCCTTGATGTGACTGGGCCCCCAGACCTCGGTGAGCAGCTGCTTCTGGCTGATCAGCTTGCCGGGATTGCGCAGCAGGATCTCCAGGATGCCCCACTCGATGGGGGTGAGCCTGATCTCGGCATCGTCCGGATCATGCACGGACTTCCGGGCCAGATCGACCAGGAAGCCACCGACCCGTACCAGTGGGGACGTCTCTCCCCCGACGTTCCTCCGGGTCACCGCCCTGATCCGGGCGAGCAGTTCCTCGATGCTGAACGGCTTGATGATGTAGTCGTCCGCACCCGCATCGAGGGCATCGACCTTGTCCTGGCTGCCGGCCCGCCCGGACAGCACGATGATCGGTACCTGGCTCCAGCCGCGCAGCCCCTCGATGACCTCGACGCCGTCCAGGTCGGGCAGGCCGAGGTCGAGGATCACCAGGTCGGGGTGCCAGTCGGCGGCCCTGCCGAGGGCCTGGCCCCCGTCGGAGACGGCCTGTACCTCATACCGGCGGGCCCGCAGGTTCAGGCTGAGGGTGCGGAGGATCTGCGGCTCGTCGTCGACGATCAGGACGCGCGTCATTCGAGGTCCCGCTGGTGCGCGGGCAGGGTCACGATCATGGTGACGCCTCCTCCCGGAGTCTCTTCGTGGACGATGCTGCCGCCCATGGCCTCCGCCAGCCCGCGCGACAGCGCCAGGCCCAGGCCGACGCCGCTGTGGTTGTCCCGGTCGCCCAGCCGCTGGAACGGTTCGAAGACCCGGTCCCGGTCCGCCTCCGCGATACCCGGCCCACGATCCACGATACGGATCTCCACGGTGTCCGCATGGGCGCTCGCGGTGACGAATGCGGACCTGTCGTAGCGGAGCGCGTTGGAGATCAGGTTGACCAGGACCCGTTCGAGGAGCCCGGGGTCGGCCAGTACCTCGGGCAGCTCGTGCGGGATCTGCATCCGGACGTCCGCGGAGCCCAGGTCGTCCAGTGCCCGCGGGACGACATCCTCCAGGGCCAGGACCTGGGTCGAGATGCCGAGCACGCCTGCCTGCAACCGGCTCATGTCGAGCAGGTTCGCGACCAGCCGGTCAAGCCGGTCGAGCGACTGAGCAGCCGTGTCGACCAGCTCGCCGACCTCCTCCTCGGTCCAGTGCACGTCGGGGCTGCGCATGCTCTCCACGGCGGCCTTCGCCGAGGCGAGCGGGGTGCGCAGGTCGTGACTGACCGCGCTGAGCAGGGCCGTGCGCATCCGGTCCGCCTCGGCGAGCGGCCTGACCTGCCCGGCCTCCTGCTCCAGACGCTGCTGCCGGAGCGCGACAGCGGCCTGCGCGGCGAACGCCTCCAGTACCCGCCGGTCCGCCGCCGAGGGCACCGGCCCGCAGAGCACCAGCGAGAGGTCGTCGTCGATCTGCACGTCGGTGTCCCCGTCATCGGGGCTGCCGCACGGCCGCCCGCCGACCGTGGCCACGACCCGCCAGCGTTGCGGATCACTCTGGCGGCCGGGGGTGATCGGGGTGTCGGGCGGGCGTTCGAGCAGGGTCACCGTGGTCAGCCCGTAGGTCTCGCGCAGCCTTTCGAGGAGTACGGTCAGGGCCCGCTCGCCGCGCAGCACGCTACCCGACAGGGTGGCCAGGACCGACGCGTCGGCGCTGGCCCGGGCCGCCTCCCTGGTCCGCCGCGCGGCCAGGTCGACCACGGCGCTGACCGACCCGCCCACGGCCAGGAAGACGACCAGGGCGAGGGCGTTCTGCGGGTCGGAGATGGTGAACTTGTAGATCGGCGGGGTGAAGTAGTAGTTGAGCAGCAGCGACCCGATGACCGCCGAGGCGAGGGCGGGCCACAGGCCGCCGACCAGCGCCACCCCGACCACCCCGACGAGGAACATCAGGATGTCGCTGGGCAGCGACAGTTCGCCGCGCAGGTTGGCCAGCACGACACAGATCAGCGGCATCCCGAGCACCGCCAGCAGGAACCCGGCCATCCGGCGGCGCCGCGTCAGCGCCTGCAGCCGCTCAGGGCGGCGGCCTCCCTGCGCGCCCTCATGGGTGACCATGTGCACGTCGATGGAGCCCGACAGTGCGGTGGTGCTCACCCCGACGCCACGCGAGAGGATCTGCGCGAACCGGCCGCGCCTGGAGGCGCCGAGCACGAGCTGGGTGGCGTTCACGCCCCGTGCGAAGTCGAGCAGGGCCTGCGGGATGTCGTCACCGACGACCTGCCGGTAGTTGCCGCCGAGGCTCTCCACCAGCGCCCGCTGCCGCGCCAGGTTGGCCGGGTCGGCACCGGTGAGCCCGTCGCTACGGGTGATGTGCACGGCGACGAGGTGGGAGCCCTTGGACCGGTCGGCGATCCGCGAGGCGCGCCTGATCAGCGTGTCGCCCTCGGGTCCGCCGGTGAGCGCCACCACGACCCGTTCCCTGGCCTCCCAGGTGCCCTGGATGTCGTGGTCGGCGCGGTAGCGGTCGAGCTGGTCATCGACCTTGTCCGCCAGCCAGAGCAGGGCCAGCTCACGCAGCGCGGTCAGGTTGCCGACCCGGAAGTAGTTGCCGAGCGCCGCGTCCACCTTCTCCGGTGGGTACACGTTGCCGTGCGCCATCCTGCGCCGCAGCGCATCGGGGTCCATGTCGACCAGTTCGACCTGGTCGGCCCTGCGGACGACCTCGTCGGGAACGGTCTCCCGCTGGGGTACGCCGGTGATCTGCTCGACGACATCGTTGACCGACTCCAGGTGCTGGACGTTGACCGTCGAGATCACGTCGATCCCGGCGTCGAGCAGCCGCTCGATGTCCTGCCAGCGCTTCTCGCAGGCCGAACCCGGCACGTTGGTGTGCGCCAGCTCGTCCACCAGGGCCACCTCCGGCGCCCTGGCGATGACCGCCTCCACGTCCATCTCGGTGAAGCCCGCCCCCCGGTAGACCATCGCCCGGCGGGGCAGGACCTCAAGCCCTTCGAGCTTCTCGGCCGTGCTGGCCCGGCCGTGGGTCTCGACAAACCCGACGATCACATCGGTCCCACGATCTGCCCGCCGCCGCCCCTCCCCGAGCATCGCGTAGGTCTTGCCCACCCCGGGCGCGGCCCCGAGATACACGCGCAACCGCCCCCTCATCCCTCCTCCTTCCTCGTTTAGTGGTGGCGTTTCCCGCACCGTTTCGCTTTTCGTTGGGGTAAACGCCACGGGTCAACGGAGCGGGTACTTTGCGTCCAGTTCCAGGTTGAGGCGCAGGACGTTGACTCGGGGGTCGCCTATGAAGCCGAGGCCCCGGGCGTTCTCGTTGTCGTTGATCGCCTGCTGGACCTGGGCGAGTGAGATCCCCCTGGCCTTGGCGATCCTGGCGGCCTGGATGCGGGCGTAGGCCGGGCTGATGTGCGGGTCGAGACCACTGCCGCTGGCGGTGACCGCGTCGGCAGGGACCTTCGGGGTCGCCGGGGCGTTCCCGCGGATGGGCACGATCTGGCCCTTGGAGTAGTCGGTGCCGAAGGCGGCGCACTCGACCTTGACCCCCAGGTAGGTGGCGAGGAACGGGGTCACCGGCTTCTTCGGGTCGGTGGAGCACTCCTCGTTGACGCTGA
>JAOPYM010000588.1 GCA_025964615.1 Actinomycetes bacterium | reverse complement strand
CCGTTCTTCGATTCGGTGCTGGAAACGCCACGAGTCAACGGGTCGGCGGCCGGTGGGGATGAGCTTTTCGGCCTGGGAGGCGACCTGGCCGAGGAGGTCGCGGACCACCCGGGAAGCTGAAGCTGGGAACCTGGAGCCCGATACGCATGGCATTGTCCTTGACGAGTCAGATGTAATACAGATTACATCGACGGTCTCGGCGGTCGGTGGCGCGTATCACGGCTGGGGGACTTGTGGCGATCGGGTAGGGTCTGGCCCGATGAGCACCCTGCAAGAGGCCCCATACCGTCGGCGGCTGCGGCAGCTGATGAACATCGGCCTCGTCGGCACCATCGGGACCGCCATCACGATGGTCGGGGCCAACGTGCTGCGCCACTGGCTCGGCGACAGTCCGGTCCAGACGACCGTGGCCCCCGCGATGCTCGCGACCTGGGTCTCGTACCTGCTCCACCGGTGCTGGACCTTCAAACACTGCGAAAGCGACGGTTCACGCCGCGAGGTGGCCGTCTTCTTCGCGCTGAACGGCGTGGGCCTGGTCATCCAGCTCGTCATGCAGGTGATGTGCCAGGGGTTCACCTTCTACGCGCTCGGCCTGGACGGGCCGGTGCCTTACAACTTGGCCCTCCTGGTGGGCACCGGGCTCGGTACTCTCTTCCGGTACTGGTCCTACCGGAAATGGGTCTTCATGCCGGCGGCGACCTGAGTTCGGCGGCCTTCTGACGGGAGTGGCGATGTGGCGACGGTCTGCGATGGTGCTCGCCGCCCTCGCCCTGCTGGGCTGCTCGGCCCAGACAGGCCGCGCGGGCACCATACCGGCCGGGTCCGTACCGACCGGGTCCGTGACCGTCACCCCGCCCTGTAAGGTGGGCGCCCCCGCGGCAGGGCCGGTCCCGAAACTCGTCCCGGTTCCGGTCTCCCTGCAGGTCACGGCCGGGTCGTACGCCCTGACCGCGCAGACCCGCATCATCGCACGCCAGGATGCCGGGCTGCCTGCGGCCACCTACCTCGCGAAGCTGCTGCGCCGCTCCACCGGGTTCCCGCTGCCGGTCGCCAACAGCGGCACCGGGATCGTGCTCGATGCTTCGGGCGAGGCGGCACTCGGCCAGGAGGGCTACCGGCTCGGCGTCGGGGACTGCGGCGTCGTGCTCACCGCGAACACCGGGGAGGGCCTGTTCCGGGGGGTCCAGACGTTGCGCCAGCTGCTGCCGGCCAAGGTGGAGAGCCCTTCCGCCCAGCACGGCCCGTGGCACATCGGCGGAGTCCAGATCACTGACAGCCCCCGGTTCGCCTACCGGGGTGTGATGCTCGACGTCGCCCGGCACTTCTTCTCCGTCGCCCAGGTCGAGGACTACCTCGACCGGGCCGTCGCGTACAAGGTCAACACCTTCCACCTGCACCTCAGCGACGACCAGGGCTGGCGGATCGCGATCAACAGCTGGCCACGCCTGGCCACGGTGGGCGGCCGGAGTTCCGTGCATGGCGACCCGGGCGGGTACTTCACGCAGAGCGACTACAGCGCGATCGTGCAGTACGCCAAGGAGCGCTTCATCACCGTGATCCCGGAGATCGACGGGCCGGGGCACACCAACGCGGCTCTGGCCTCGTACGCGAAGCTCAACTGCGACGGGCACGCCAGGCCGCCCTACACCGGGACCAGCGTGGGCTTCAGCTCGCTGTGCACGGGCAAGGCCATCACCTACCAGTTCCTCGACGACGTCCTCGGGGAGCTCGCCGCGCTGACACCCGGCCCGTACCTCAACATCGGCGGCGACGAGGCGAAGACCACCAAGAACCCTGACTACCTCGCGTACATGGGCAAAGTGCAGCAGCTCGTCCGCAAGCACGGCAAGAGCCTGATGGGCTGGGAGGAGATCGGCGGGGCGAAGATCTCCTCGGACTCGGTCGCCGAGCACTGGAATCCGTTCACCGGCACGCAGGCCGGCACCGAGGTCGCCAGGCAGGCCGTCGCCAAGGGCGTCAAGCTGGTGATGGCCCCGGCAGACCACGCCTACCTGGACATGAAGTACACGGTGGGCAGCCGGCTCGGCACCCAGTGGGCCGGGCACGTCGAGGTGAGGCAGAGCTACGCCTGGGACCCCGCCAAGCTGATCACCGGGGTGGGCGAGAGCCACGTGCTCGGGGTCGAGGCCCCGATCTGGACCGAGACCATCAAGACCCCGGCGGACCTGCAGTACATGGCCTACCCGAGGCTCCCCGGCATCGCGGAGATCGGCTGGTCGCCCGCCTCCAGCCACTCGTGGCCGTCCTACCGGCTGCGCCTCGCCGCCCAGGGTGCCCGCTGGACCGCGGCCGGCCTGACCTTCTACCACTCCCCGCAGGTCCCGTTCTGAGTATGACGGCGTCGACCGCTGAGCCGTCCCGCGTCATGACGCTTCCTCTGTTCATCAAAGGCTGGCAACCGGGTCTGGACTCTGGTCAGACCGAAAGGGCTGCCGGGGATTCCGGCAGCACCTGGCCACCGTCCACCACGATGGTCTGCCCGGTGATGTAGGCCGCTTCGTCGGTGGCCAGGAACAGGCAGGTGCTGCCGATCTCCGCTACGGTACCGAGCCGGCCCAGCGGGATGACCGCCTCCATCGAGCGCAGGTACTCCTCGCCCATCCCGGCCAGGCCCTCAGTCATGATGTTGCCGGGCAGCACCGCGTTGACGGTGATCCGCTGCGCGGCCAGCTCTATCGCGGCGGTGCGGACGAAGCCGAGCTGACCGGCTTTGCTCGCGCCGTAGTGCGACCAGCCGGGGAAACCGGTGATCGGCCCGGTGATCGACGAGGTGACGACGACCCTGCCCCGCCCAGAGGCTGCCAGCGCGGGCAGGCAGGCCTGCACGGACAGGATGGTGCCCTTGAGGTTGATGCCGAGCGTCTCGTCCAGGTCGGCCTCGGTCATCGCGGCCAGCGGGACCGACGGGAAGATCCCGGCATTGGCGCAGATGACGTCGATGCCGCCGTGCCGTTCCACCGCCGTCGCGGCGACCGTGGCGCAGCCTTCGGCCCGCGAGATGTCGGCCAGTACGTAGGACACGCCGGGCAGTTCCGCTGCCGTCTGTTCAGCGGCGGCCTCGTCCCGGCCGACGATCAGCACCTGCGCGCCCGCACCGGCGAATGCGGCGGCTATGCCCTTGCCGATGCCCTTGGTCCCGCCGGTGACTACGACGGAACGGCCGTCAAGAGGGGTGAACACGGTGGCTCCCTAGATAGGACTCGGCCAGTTCGCAGGTACCGAGGGTGTAGCCGGCGCCGAGTTCCCCGGCGATGGCGGCGGCCGAGTGCGAGCCGATCCAGGCGGTCAGCAGCAGCCGGCGGTACAGGATGAACGTCGGGATCTCGGCTTCGTCCACCGGCTCGGCGACCCGCCGGTAGCCCCGCAGCCATGAGTCGATCAGCTCTGGTACCTGCGGGCGGTGCTCGATGAAGCTGAGTGCCGCGGCCAGGTCGTAGGAGTACCAGCCGAAGCCGCAGTCGTCGAAATCGATGACGCTGGTCCGGCCACCGTCGACCAGCAGATTGGCCTGCCTCAGGTCGCCGTGGATCAGCCCGTACCGCGATGGGTCCGTGCCGAGTCCGGCCAGCCGGTCCCGGAGCACGCGTTCGAGCCGGTCGAGGAGCTCACGTTCGGCCGGGCCGACGCCGAGGGCTTCGCGCCACTGGCCCCACCGCGCTCGGGGGCCGAAGGCCGCGTCGAAATCCCAGTGGAAACGAGTGAAGCCGGGCGGCTGAACCCAGCGACGCGCGTGCTGGTGCATCCGGGCGGTCAGCTCGCCGAGCTCTTCGAAGTCCTGCTCCTCAGGCGGTTCCGTGCCGGGCAGGAGTTCGAACAGCACGCAGTCGCGCGGCGGGTTGCCCGGGTCCGGGACGGTGACCACCCGGCTTCCACCGGCCGCGGGCAGCACGTGCGGAGTCCGTACGCCCGCGTCGGCGCGCAGCGCGTCCAGCCAGGCCAGCTCGGAGTGGATCGCCGCGAGCTCGTGGTAGCCGTGCCTGTGCACCCGCAGCACGGCCGAGAATTCGCCCGCGTCCACCCGGAAGGTGGCGTTCTCCGAAACGTTCAGCAGCGTGACCTGCGAGCCGTCCAGGTCGTACGACTCGAGGGCGCGGACGGCGACCGCCGCCATCCGGGTCAGTACCTCGGGCCCGCCGGACAGGTCGTGGCTCATGAGGCGTCACCCGCGGCGAGGCCGATGGCGGTTGCGGTGCGTTCCAGCAGTTCGGCCGCCACGGCGGGGGAGAGCAGCAGGCCCGGCTTGAACTGCAGTACTCGGGGATCGAGGGCCGAGAAGATCGCCCAGACCCCGTTCTCGTACATCCGCCGCATCACGTGCTCCGCCCCGCGTGGGTGGCCGAACTCCAGCCCCATGACCAGGCCGTTCTGCCGGATGCCGGTGAACCAGCCGGGGTTGGCCGCCTGGATCTCCCGCAACCCGGTGGTGAACAGGCCGGTCAGTTCGTCCACCTGGGCACGCGTCGACGGCCGGGTGGTGATCTCCAGGGTCTTGCGCGCCACCAGGCAGCCCAGCTCGGCACCGCCGAAGGTGGAGATGTGGCCGAAGCCGTCCTCGGTGAGCCAGCCCGCGCACCGCTCGCTGACCAGCACCGCGCCGATCGGGTAGAGGCCGCCGGACAGGCCCTTGCTGGTCACCAGGATGTCGGGGGAGATGCCGTGCTTGGTGATGGCCCACAGCTCGCCGGTGCGCATCAGCCCGGTCTGCACCTCGTCGGCGATGTAGAGCGCGTCGTAGGTCTCACAGAGCTTCTTGACCCCTTCCAGATAACCCGGTTCGGGCAGCGGGAAGCCGTACGTGGCGGGGATCGTCTCCAGGATCACCCCGGCCACGTCGCCCGCCCGCAACTCCTGCTCCATCGCGTCAAGGTCGTTGAAGGGGACATGCGGGAACTCGGCCGGCCGGTCGGCGAGGAACAGCTTGGCGTAGCGGTCGTCGCCGGTCGCCACGGCCAGCCCGGTGTGCCCGTGGAAGGCCTTGTGGATGGAGACGATCCGCCGCTTGCCGGTGGTGTGCCGGGCGGTCTTCAGCGCGATGTCGACGGCCTCGCCGCCGCCACTGGAGTAGATCACCTTGCTCAGCCCGGGCGGTGCCGTCCGGATCAGGTCCTCGGCCAGCGCGGTCCGGGCCAGCGATGGGAAGTGGTGGTTGCCGATGTCGAAGCGGTCCAGCGCCTGCCGGAGCGTGGCGACCAGCTCGGGGTTGCGGTGGCCCAGGTTGTAGGTACCGCCGTTGAGATGGACGTCGATCAGCCGGGCGCCGTCCAGGTCGTACAGGAAGTACTCCTCGCGCCGGTCGATGACCAGCGGTACGCCCGCGTCGATCCAGAACTGGGTCTTGCCCGGGTTCCAGAACTCCTTGGACCGGGCGAGGAAGTCCTGCTTCGAGGCGTATTCCGGGAACATCGGCGAACCTCCGGGAGAAACGGTTCAGGAGTTTGGTGCGACCGTAGGGCGTGATGGTCTGGCCGTACCAGCTGAGCGGTCCAGATGTAACGACGGATTAACAGACCAGGTCTTTTGCCGGTTCTCCTACGCTGCCACGATCTTCCCTTGTCGGCTCCAGACCAGATGGGAAGGAGGGCCGTCAGTGAGCACAGTCCAGGAACAGGTTCCGCCGGAGAACGCGGCCGAGGTCACCGGCAGGGACGTCCAGCGGCTGCGGCCCGGGGCGGTGGGCCTGGTCGGCGTGCTGTTCATGGCGTTCGCCACCGCGGCTCCGATCACGGCGATGACCGGGAACGTGCCAATCGCGGTTGGCTACGGCAACGGGGTCAGCGCCCCGGCCGGATTCGTGTTCGCCACCATCGTGCTGACCATCTTCACGGTCGGGTACGTGGCGATGGCCCGGCACATCACCGCCACCGGTGCCTTCTACGGCTTCATCTCGCACGGCCTGGGCCGTGTCGTCGGGATGGCCTCCGGCTTCCTGGCCACGCTGGCGTACGTGGTGTTCGAGGCGTCGCTGATCGGCATCTTCGCCTCGTTCGCCAAGACCACGGTCGCGCTGTACCACGGGCCATCGGTGAGCTGGATCGTCTATGCCGTGATCGGCATCGTGGTCATCGGGGTGCTCGGCTACTTCGACATCTCGGTGTCGGGCAAGATCCTAGGTGTCTTTCTGGTCTCCGAGGTGATCATCCTCAGCCTGCTGGGCCTCTCAGTGATCGTCAAGGGCGGGGGCCCGGACGGCATGATGTGGGGGTCGCTGAACCCGGCCAAGGCGTTCAGCGCCGCGCCGACCGATACCAAGGCCGGAGTGGTGGGCAGCGCCGCGATCGGGCTGTTCTTCGCCTTCTGGTCCTGGGTCGGTTTCGAGACGACCGCCGTCTACGGCGAGGAGTCCAGGAACCCCAAGAAGATCGTCCCCCGCGCCACCATGATCGCGGTGATCGGGCTGGGCGTCTTCTACGTGATCATCTCCTGGCTAACGCTGGCCGGGAACGGCGCGGCGCGGGCCATCGCGGTCTCCCGGGGCAGCACCGGCAACTCCTTCGACATGTTCTACGCGCTCACCGAGCAGAACCTCGGCACCTGGGCCAAGGACGTCTACGAGACCCTCGTCGTGACCGGGTCGTTCGCCTGCGCGCTGGCCTTCCACAACACGGCCTCCCGCTATCTGTACGCCTTCGGCCGTGAGGGAGTGGTGCCTCCGCTGGGCCGGACGCACGCCAAGCACAAGTCCCCGTATGTCGCCTCGGTGGTTCAGACGATCATTACCGCGCTGATCACCTTCGGCTTCTTCTTCCTGCAGAAGCCGACCAAGGCCGCCCCGGACGTCGCCTACGTCCACCTGTACGGGCTGATGGCCATCATGGGCACGATGGCGCTGCTCATCGTGCAGACGGTCTGCTCGGTGGCGGTCATCTGGTACTTCCACGTCGGCAAGAACCACCCCGAGACGGCGAACTGGTGGCGGACCTTCCTGGCTCCGCTGATCGCTGCGCTCGGCATGGCGTACGTGGTGTACCTGCTGTTCTCCAACCTGTCCTTCGCGGCGGGCGCGGCGTCCGGCAGCCCGGTCTACACGGCCATCCCGTACGTGGTGGCAGGAGCGTTCGTTCTCGGCCTCGGATACTCTCTGTTCCTCAAGTACCGAAGTCCCGCCACCTTCGAGCTGGCCGGGCGCATGGTCCTCAAGGAGTCGCACGAACGTTGATTTACGATCCTGACCCAGATGCGGACCCGGCCTCGCTGACCTTCACGTTCGGCGGGGCCGCTCCAGTGGCCTCGATCCGGCCCGGCACGGTGCTGTCCACCTGGACCCGGGACTGTTTCGCCGGCCGGATCCGCAGTACTTCCGACCGGGTGTCGGAGCTCTGCGACCCGCGGTACATCAACCCGCAGACCGGCCCCTTCTATGTGGAGGGGGCCGAGCCCGGGGACACCCTGGCGGTTCACTTCGTCAGCATCGAGCCCAGGGAGTCCTTCGGGGTCAGCACCACCGTGCCGTTCTTCGGCGCGCTCACCGGCACAGGCATGACGGCCCTGTTGCACGAGGCGCTCGAGGAGCGCACCTGGTTGTACGGGATCGACCGCGAGGCCCGGCTGGTCCGCTATGAGGCGCTGGACTCCCACTACGAGGTGGATCTGCCGCTGGATCCCATGCACGGCACGGTCGGCGTCGCCCCGGGTCTGGGTGAGGTTCGCAGCTCGCTCGCTCCGGGCGACTGGGGCGGCAACATGGACACCCCGGAGATGCGGGCCGCCACGACCTGCTACCTCGGCGTCAATGTCGAGGGTGCCCTCTTCAGCTTCGGCGACGGCCACGCCCGTCAGGGCGAGGGCGAGACCTGTGGGGTGGCCGTGGAGACCGCGATGGACACCGTCGTCATCGTCGATCTGCTCAAGGGTGTGCCGTGCCCGTGGCCCCGGCTGGAGAACGACGCCTACATCATCACCACCGGCTCCGCGCGGCCGCTGGAGGATGCCTTCCGGATCGCGCATGCCGAGCTGGTCCGGTGGACGTGCGCGGAGACCGGGCTCAGCACGCTCGACTCGTACCAACTGGTCTCGCAAGCAGTCCGCAGCCCGGTCGCGAACGTCGTGGACACCGCCTACACGATGACCGCCAAACTGCCCAAGACCGTACTCCCCGGCATCGAGCCCATGGGAGGCACGCACCGCCGCCTCCGCGGGCAGGCCGCCACATGGCTGGCCGGTGCCGTTGTCCGGGGGACCTGACCATCCTGGATTGCGTCGTTACTCGACATGCATGAGACTCGGTTGCCGCCTCTGAGATCGAGGCATGGCAGGGAGTTGAATGTGGATTCAGTAAGCATCTCGGCCGACGGGAGCCGTTTGGACCTGTCGGCCGGGGCTTCGGAGTGGCTGGTCGCCGCGCTGGCCGAAGGTGCGGTGCCGGAGCCGTACACAGCAAAGATCTTCGTACCGGTGCCCGGCGGCGTGGCGGGGGAGCGGCCGATCACTGTCGACCAGACCAACCGGTCGGTGATCGTCGGTGAGCTGCTGGTGGTCAAATGGTTCCTGGAGCCCGTGCCGCCACCGCACCGCGCTCCCGAGCTGCTCGCCCACCTGGCTGTGGCCGGGTTCGGCCACACGGCGCGGCCGTACGCCGCCGTCTACTGGCAGGACCGGCTGATCGCGCTGGTCACCGCGTATCTTCCCGAAGCGCAGGACGGCTGGGACTGGTGCGTCGACGCGTTGATGGCGGGCGAGGATTTCGCGGCGGAGCTCGGGTCGCTGGCCGCCGAGCTGCACGCCGCACTGGCCATCCTCCCGGTCGCGATCTCCGGCGGCGAGGGCTGGCACCAGCGCGCGGTGGACGCGGCCGGTGAGGCTGCGCGGCTCACGCCGGGCGATGACGGGCAGTGGCTGGAGTTCCGAGCCGGGGAGTTCAGCGCGGCCCTGAAGCCGCTGCTCGCGGTGGACAGTACGCCGGTGATGCGCATCCACGGGGACTTCCACGTCGGGCAGATCCTGAAGTGGCGGGACGGTTACGCGGTCATCGACTTCGACGGGAATCCCACGGTGCAGGACCCTGACGCCCCGCAGCCGGCGGCCCGGGACGTCGCACAGCTGCTGACCAGCCTGGAACACGTCGGGCAGATCGCCATCAAACGCCGGGACGGTTCGCCGCAGGTGGTGGCCGACTGGGTACGGGCCGCCCGCATGGACTTCCTGACCGCCTATGTCGCCCGGCTCTCCGCGCTGGGCCAGGAAGCGATCTTCGACCGGCGGCTGCTGAGGGCGTTCGAGGTCGAGCAGGAGTGCCGGGAACTGATCTACGCGGCCCGGTTCCTGCCGCGCTGGACGTACGCCCCGATGGGTGTCCTGAGGAGGTGGTACGGATGAATCCGGAACTGTTCCTGGCCGACCTGGAGGCCAAGCCCGCCGCACTGCGCAGGCTGGCGTCCGCGCTCGAGGCGTCCGATCCGTTCGCGGGCCTGCCGGTGGACGTACGGCGGGTGCATTTCCTCGGCATGGGCAGCTCCCGGTACGCCGCGCGGGTGGCGGCCCTCCGGCTGCGCGCCGCCGGTCTGGACGCGGTGGCGGAGTACGCATCCGCGGTGCCATACGGTGTTGAGCGCGGGACGCTGGTGGTCGCGATCTCCGCGACCGGAGGCAGCCGGGAGACGCTGGACGCGCTGGAGCCGCACCGAGGCTCGTTCGTCGCCCTCACCAATGTGCCGGGATCTCCGGTCACCGAGGGCGCCTCGCTCATGGTGCCGATGCTGGCGGGGGAGGAGAAGGGCGGCGTCGCGTGCCGTACCTTCCAGCACACCCTCGCCCTGCTGCTCGCGCTGAATGCCCGCCTCATCGGTTCGCCCGGGCTCGCCGGGCTGGTCCGGCGGGTTGCGGACGCCACCTCGGACCTGCTGGACCGGCGGGAAGAGTGGCTGCCCCATGCGCTGGAACTCCTCGACGGGCCTTCCGGTGTCTACGCGATCGCCCCTGCCGAACGCATCTCCTCCGCGGAGCAGTCCGCGCTGATGGTCCGGGAAGGCCCGCGCCGTGCCGCCGACGCCTGCGAGACCGGCGACTGGGCGCACGTGGACGTGTATCTGACCAAGACCCTGGACTACCGGGCGCTGCTGTTCCCCGGCTCACGCTATGACGAACAGGCCATGGACTGGATCCGGCAGCGCGGTTCCACAGTCGTCGCAGTCGGCGCCTTACCGCTACATCGTCTCCAAGGGCCCGCTGCACGAGGAGATCGAGCTGGCGGACAACATGTGGGGTGCCGAGTTCGTACCGCAGACCAAGGTCATCCCGCTGGTCGACCTGGTCATCACGCACGGCGGCAACAACACCACCACCGAGGCGCTGCACTTCGGCAAGCCGATGATCTGCCTGCCGCTGTTCTGGGACCAGTACGACAACGCCCAGCGCGTGGCTGAGCTGGGCTACGGCGTACGGCTCGACACGTACACCTTCACCGACGAGGAACTGCACGGCGCGCTCGACGGGCTGCTCGGCGACGAGGGGCTGCGCGCGAAGCTGGCCGAGGCCGGCGCGGAGATCCGCCGCCGGGACGGGGTACGGCGCGCGGCCGATCTGATCGAGAGGGCCGCCCGATGAGGACACTGATCAACCCGGCGACCGGCACGCCCGTCGCGGAGGTCCCCGACAGCTCCCCGTCCGAGGTCGCCGACGCGGTACGGCTGGCCCGTTCGGCCTACGAGGTCTGGCGCGACACGACGCCGGGCGAGCGGGCCCGGGTGCTGCTCCGCCTGGCCGACCTGGTCGAGGCCGACGCCGAGGAACTGACCCGCCTGGAGGTCGAGGACACCGGCAAGCCGGCCGCGGTGTTCCGGGACGGCGAGCTGCCGTTCGCCGTGGACAACCTGCGCTTCTTCGCCGGTGCCGCCAGGTCCCTGGACGGCAGTGGCGCCGGCGTGCTCAGCGCCGGTTACACCTCGGTGCTGCTGCGGCGTCCGATCGGCGTGGTCGGCTCGATCGCGCCGTGGAACTTCCCGCTCGTGATGGCCGTCTGGAAGATCGGCCCGGCCATCGCCGCCGGGAACGCCGTTGTGATCAAGCCCGCCCCGCAGACGCCGCGCAGCACGCTGCGGCTGGCCGAGCTGATCTCGAAGGCGGGAGCACCCGACGGCCTGGTCCAGGTCGTCACCGGAGACGCCCTGATCGGTTCCGCCCTGGTGACCGATCCCGGTGTCGACATGGTCAGCGTCACCGGCTCCACGGCGACCGGCAAGGCCGTGATGCGCGGCGCCGTCGAGACCGTCAAGCGGGTGCATCTGGAGCTGGGCGGAAAGGCCCCCGCGCTGGTCTTCGCCGGCGCGGACCTGGAGGCCATGGCCGCCGGGGTCGCGATGGGCACCACCTACAACACCGGCCAGGACTGTACGGCCGCGACCCGCGTCTACGTGGCGCGATCCCGGTTCGACGAGGCCGTCGACGCGCTCCGGACCGTACTCGGGCAGGTTCGGGCGGGCGACCCGTGGGACTCCGCGACGGACATCGGGCCGCTGATCTCCGCCGACCACCGGGAGCGCGTGCACGGCTTCGTCACGCGGTCCGCGGGCGCCGTGCTCTGCGGTGGGGTGCCGCTGGACGGGCCCGGGTTCTTCTACCCGCCGACCCTGGTGGTGGAGGCCGCGCAGGACTCCGAGCTGGTGCAGGGTGAGGTGTTCGGCCCGGTCCTGGTCGCGCTGCCGTTCGACGACGAGGACGATGCCGTACGGCTCGCCAACGACACCCCCTACGGTCTCGCGTCCTCGGTCTGGTCGCAGGACGTCTCCCGCGCGCTGCGCGTCTCACACCGCCTCGACGTCGGCGTCACCTGGATCAACGACCACCTGCCGATCGCCTCCGAGGCCCCGCACGGCGGGGTGAAGGGCAGCGGCTTCGGCAAGGACATGAGCCAGGAGGCAGTACAGGAGTACTCCGTCACCCGCCACTTGATGATCAAGCACGCCGCGCCGGCCGCCCGGGACTCCTTCCGCCCCGCCTGACGGGAGCCGTTCGTTGACCCGTGGCGTTTCCCCCACCGTTTCCGTTCCGCGTGCGGGAAACGCCACGACTCAACGAAGTCCGGGTCGGGGAGGGGACGGACATGTGCTGTCCGGGCTAGTGGTTTGTGCCTCTGTGGTCGGGGGCGATGTGGTCGCCTCCGCCCGGTCGGCCTTGTCACCGGGCACCTGCTGTACGTCGACGGCGGTCGTACGCTCGTCTGATCATGCTTCACCTGACCAACAGGAGGGCTCCTTCATGACCACCGACAACCTGCCGCGGCGCTTCGCCGGCCGTACCGTACTGGTGACCGGTGCGGGCACCGGATTCGGCGCGGAGATCGCGGTACGCGCGGCGCAGGAGGGCGCGGACGTCGCGGTGCACTACAACCGCTCCCGCGCCGGGGCTGAGAAGACGGCCGAGCGGGTCGAGGCCGCGGGTGGCAAGAGCGTGATCGTCCAGGCCGACATCACCCACTGGGACCAGATCCGTGCGATGGCCGATCAGGTATGGACCGCCTTCGGCCGGCTCGATGTGGCGATCAACAACGTCGGCGACGTCGCCCGCGACCAGATGTCCTGGCGCGACATCACCGAGGAGTCCATCGACCACGTCCTGGACGTCGACATCAAGGGCACCATGCTCTGCACCCACGAGTTCGGCAGCCGGATGCTGGAGCAGGAGTCCGGCGGCTCCATCGTCAACATCGGCTCCACCGTCATCGTGCGCGGCAGTGCCCGGGCTCCGCAGTACGCCGCTGCCAAGTACGGCATTCTCGGCATCACCAAGTCCTACGCCGCTGCGTTCGCCCCGAAGGTCCGGGTCAACACCTTCGCGCCCGGGTTCATCGAGACCGAGGCCACCTTGTCCAGGGAGGACTGGAAGACCGGCCGCGCCGAAAAGCTCCGCTCGATGACGCCGATGGGCCGCATCCCCGCCCCCGCCGAGGTCGCCGGCACCGCCCTGTTCCTGGCCACCCAGGACGCCTCCCACATGACCGGCGGCTACCTGGTCGCCGACGGCGGCTACAACATGGTCGGCGCCTGAGCGACATGGGGGGCCTGAGCGACCCGGGAGATCCGGGGGGCGGGAGAACCCCGGATATCCCGCTGGACCAGGCCCGGGCCCTGATCGAGCGGGCCATCGACAAGGCCGAGCAGCTCGGGTTGCGCGGGTCGGTCGCCGTGGTAGGCGGCAGCGGGGTACTCGTGTCCGCGTCCCGGATGGACGCCTCCGGCGCGGGCGGCATGGCCCGGGCCCGGTCCAAGGCCTGGATCGCGGCCACCCAGCAGGTGCCGAGCGCCGAGCACCTGCGCCGGATGGTGACGATCGCCGGGCCGGTGGCGCAGGGCTTCGTGGCCTGTTCCCCGGAAGCGAACTTCCCGGGCGCAGGCGGCATGCCGGTGCGGGACGGGGACCTGGTCGCCGGCGGTATCGCCGCGTCGGGCGCCGCGGTCAGCCCGTTCTACCCGGCGGGCACCGACCCGATGGACATGATCGCCGATGGCGGGCCGGCCAACCCCGAGGACCTGGTGGTGCACTACGCGCTCGGGGTGCCTTACGCGGGCCAGCACGGCGACGACGAGGCGCGCTGGCGGGCCGCGTTCGGGGAGTGGCCGGGGGACCTGGCCGGGCCGGCGGGCCAGGGCATGACCCTCGCCCCGGCCGCGAAGGCCCAGCTGGAGCACCAGTGGGCGGTCACCCTGGCCGGCCAGGTGATGGCGGAGGCGCAGCGGCGCGGCCAGCGGGTCGCGATGGCTATCACCGACCACCGCGGGGACCCGGTCCAGCAGGACTGGATGCCGGGCGCGCCCACCGCCGCGGTGGCCGTGGCCCAGGCCGTGGCCGCGGCGGCCGGGACATTCCAGTGCCCCA
>JAOPYM010000586.1 GCA_025964615.1 Actinomycetes bacterium | reverse complement strand
TCAGCGTCACGACCGGCCAGGGGATCTCGCGCTACCAGGTGACCGATGTCGGGGTCGACACGATCAAGCCGATCCCCGGCTGGTCGTACCTGGTCCTGGACACCGCCGACTCCCACCTCACCCCCGGCCGTGACCAGTTCGTCCTGGCCAAACTGGTCGGGCAGCAGGTGCCGGGGAACTCCACGTACCCGGTCATCACCCGGCCGGAGCTCGGCGCCAGCGGCGAGCCGTCGGCGCTCATCCCGCTGCTGCTGTGGAGCCAGTTCCTGCTGATCGCCGCCGTCGGCACGACCTGGGCGTACCTGCGCTGGTCGCGCTGGCCCGCCTATGTCGTCTCGACGCCGATCCTGCTGGCCGGGATCTGGAACGTCTACGAGAACCTCGCCCGCCTGCTGCCCAACACCCTCTGAAGGACTCGTTCATGACTGTGACCATGCCCACCCCAGGCGCCGGTGCCGGTTTCGGTGCTGGTACCGCCAGCAGGCTCGAGGCCGAGCAGGTGTCCGCCTGGTTCGGCGACAGGAAGGTCCTCGACCGGGTCTCGCTGACCATGGAGCCGGGGCAGGTGACCGCGCTGATCGGCCCGTCAGGCTGCGGGAAGTCGACGTTCCTGAGGATCCTCAACCGGATGCACGAGATGATCCCCGCCGCCTCGCTCGCCGGTGCCGTCGCCCTGGACGGACGCGACATCTACACCGGTCAGATGCGCCTGACCGAGGTACGGCGGCGGATCGGGATGGTGTTCCAGAAACCGAACCCCTTCCCCGCCATGTCCATCTACGAGAACGTGGCCTCCGGGCTGAAGCTGGCAGGACTCAAGGTCTCCTCGAAGGATGCGCTGGTGGAGCAGTGCCTGCGCCGGGCAGGCCTATGGAACGAGGTCCAGCAGCGGCTGAAGTCCCCGGGCGGCGCCCTGTCGGGTGGGCAGCAGCAGCGCCTGTGCATCGCCCGGTCCCTCGCGGTGACCCCGGACGTGCTGCTGATGGACGAGCCCTGCTCCGCCCTCGACCCCACCTCCACCCGCCGGATCGAGGAGACGATCGGCGAACTCGCCGAGGAAGTGACCATCGTGATCGTCACGCACAACATGCAGCAGGCCGCCCGGGTCTCGCAGAAGTGCGCGTTCTTCCTGGCCTCGCACGACACCCCCGGCCGCATCATCGAGGCAGGGGACACCCGGCAGATCTTCGACGCGCCCGTCGACGAGCGCACCGCCGACTACGTGCACGGCCGCTTCGGCTGATCAGACCTCCCTGAGGTGGTCTCGCAGAGGTGCTCCCCGTCCTCCAGGCCGGGTCGAGCACCTCCGCGAGACCACGCCGTTGACTCGTGGCGTTTCCCGCACCGTTTCGCGAAAAGGTGCGGGAAACGCCACGGGTCAACGAGGTCAGCGGCCTTCGAGGAGGGGGCGGCTCGGGTCCCAGGTGGTGCCGTCGCGGGCGTCCTGGCGGCGGCGGGCGATACCGGAGAGGGCCTCGAGGATGACCCGGTTGCCGAGGAACGCGGTGATGCCGGCGTGGTCGTACGGCGGGGAGACCTCGACGACCTCCAGGCCCACGACGGGGAGTTCGTAGCAGATCCGGCGTACCGAGTCGAGGAGCTCACGGGCTGACAGGCCGCCAGGCTCGGGTGTGCCGGTACCCGGGGCGTGGCTGGGGTCGCAGACGTCGATATCGACCGACAGGTAGATGCCGTCGCACTCGTCCTGGGCGATGACGAAGGCCTCCGTCAGGCATTCGGACAGGCCACGGTGCACGATCTCGGTCATCTCGTACGACCGCATCCGCTGCCCGGCCATCCAGTCGAGCGTCTCGGGCTCAGGCCAGTACCCGCGCAGCCCGATCTGCAGGAACCGGTCGCCGCGGATGGCACCGGACTCGATCAGGCGGCGCATCGGCTGGCCGTGGCCCTGCAGGTGACCGAAGGCGATGTTGCCGGTGTCGGCGTGCGCGTCGAAGTGGATCATCGAGACGCGGCCGAAGCCGTGGTGCCGGGCCACACCGCGCGCGTCGGGCAGCGCGATGGTGTGGTCGCCGCCCAGGACCAGCGGGATCGCGCCGGAGGCCGTGATCGTGTAGACGGCCTCCTCGATGTCGGTGATCGAGGTCTCGATGTCGCCGGAATAGCACTCCACATCGCCCGCGTCGTACACGCGCAGATCCTTGAGGCCGTCCACCCGCATCGCGAGCGACGGCCGGGACCCGTCGTGGGGCAGGTAGCAGGTCTCGCGCAGCGCCTTGGGCCCGAAACGGGCACCAGGCCGGTTGGAAGTGCCGCCGTCGAAGGGCGCACCGACGATCACGATGTCGGCGTCGGCGTAGGTCTCCAGAGCGGAGAGATCACACCGGTCCACGCCGAGGAAGGTGATGTCCGGGCCGTACATGGGGCCGTACCTGGTCATGATCACGACCTTACGGACCGGATACCTCATCGGGCGACATACGGTGCGTAAGGATTGGTTCGCTTTTGTGTACGGACCGGTGTGGCCGATCGAGGGGGTCGGACCGGCGGTCTCACCCGATACTCTGGGGTTCGACCCCTGAAGCCTTCTACCGACGGGCCACCACACGTGTTCGAGACGCTCTCCGACCGGCTGACAACAGTCTTCTCGTCGCTGCGCACCAAGGGCAAGCTCTCCGAATCGGACATCAACGCCACCGCGCGTGAGATCCGGATCGCGTTGCTCGAGGCGGACGTGGCCCTGCCCGTGGTGAAGGAGTTCATCGAACGCGTCAAAGAGCGGGCCCGCGGGGCCGAGGTCTCCCAGGCCCTGAACCCCGCCCAGCAGGTCGTAAAGATCGTCAATGACGAGCTGATCGAGATCCTCGGTGGCGAGACCCGGCGCGTCAGGTACGCCAAGACGGCGCCGACCGTGATCATGCTCGCGGGTCTGCAGGGCACCGGTAAGACGACGCTCGCCGGCAAGCTGGCCCGCTGGTTCAAGGCCGAGGGCCACGCGCCGCTGCTCGTGGCCTGTGACCTGCAGCGCCCCAACGCCGTACAGCAGATCCAGGTGCTCGGGGAGCGGGCCGGTGTCGCGGTGTACGCACCCGAACCCGGCAACGGCATCGGTGACCCGGTGGGCGTGGCCCGCCGTTCCATCGACTTCGCCCGCAACGCCCAGCACGACGTGGTCATCGTCGACACCGCCGGCCGCCTCGGCGTCGACCAGGAGATGATGCGGCAGGCCGCCGACATCCGGGACGCGGTACGGCCCGACGAGATCCTCTTCGTCGTCGACGCGATGATCGGCCAGGACGCCGTCACGACCGCCCAGGCATTCCTGGACGGGGTCGGTTTCGACGGCGTCGTGCTGACCAAGCTGGACGGTGACGCGCGTGGTGGCGCCGCGCTGTCGGTACGGCACATCACCGGCCGGCCGATCATGTTCGCCTCGACCGGCGAGAAGCTCGAGGACTTCGACGTCTTCCACCCCGACCGGATGGCCGGGCGCATCCTCGACATGGGTGACATCCTCACCCTGATCGAGCAGGCGGAGAAGGCGTTCGACACCGACCAGGCCGCCAAGATGACCTCGAAGTTCGCTTCGGGGGAGGACTTCACCCTCGAGGACTTCCTTGAGCAGATGATGATGATCCGCAAGCTCGGCCCGATCGGGAATCTGCTCGGCATGCTCCCCGGTATGGGCCAGATGCGGCAGCAGATCGACCAGATCGACGAGAAGGACCTCGATCGGGTCGCGGCGATCATCCGCTCGATGACCCCGTTCGAGCGGTCCAACCCGAAGGCGCTCAACGGTTCCCGGCGCGAGCGGATCGCCCGCGGTTCGGGGGTGAGCGTGGGAGAGGTCGGCGCCCTTGTCACCCGGTTCTTCGACGCGCAGAAGATGATGCGCGCGATGGCCGGCGGCATGGGCATCCCCGGGATGCCGGGCACCCGGCGCAAGGTCGTGAAGGCGGCCAAGCCCAAGAAGGGCAAGCAGCGCAGCGGTGACCCGCGCAAGCGCGCCCTGCAGGGCCACGTGGAGACGGAGATCCCGGCGCTGCCGCCCACCCTCGGCGGCGGGCTCCCCGGCGGAATGCCGGGCCAGCTTCCCCCGGGCTTCCAGATGCCGGACCTAGGCGATCTTCAGGGCCGCAAGAAGAAGTAGTGGCGTCACCGTCTGATTACGACTTTGGGCCGATCGTCTGGCAGAATGGGGCGCTGGAAACCCGAATCGCGAGGGGCCCTCTCATCCTCCGCCGATCCGGTGTCCATGGAGCTTCCCCGAGACCGGTGTTTCCCCACCTGGTGCCGGGCACGGCTCCCATTGTCAAGTCTGGAGAACACCACACCCGTGGCAGTCAAGATCAAACTCAAGCGCCTTGGAAAGATCCGGAACCCGCAGTACCGGATCGTCATCGCCGATGCCCGCACCAAGCGTGACGGGCGCGCGATCGAGGAGATCGGCAAGTACCACCCGAAGGAGGAGCCCTCGCTGATCGAGGTCAGCTCCGAGCGGGTGCAGTACTGGCTGGGCGTCGGCGCGCAGCCGACCGACACCGTCCTGGAACTGCTCAAGGTCACCGGTGACTGGCAGAAGTTCAAGGGCCTGCCGGGCGCCGAGGGCACCCTGCGCGTCGCCGAGCCGAAGGCCGACAAGCGGGCCGCCTTCGACGTGGCCGTCAAGGCCGCGTTCAACGAGGACGAGGCCGCGGCGCCCAAGGCCAAGGCCAAGAAGGCCGCTCCGAAGAAGGAAGAGGCCGCGGCTCCCGCCGAGGCTCCTGCCGCGGCTCCGGCCGAGGCTGCTACCGACGAGACCCCCGAGGCCTAACGTGCTCGAAGAAGCGCTCGAGCACCTGGTCCGCGGCATCGTCGACAATCCCGACGACGTCGTGGTGCTTCCCAAGCGGATCCGGGGTGGCCGGGTCCTGGAGGTGCGCGTGCACCCCGAGGATCTCGGCAAGGTCATCGGCCGTAACGGCCGTACCGCCAAGGCCCTTCGCACCGTGATCGGCGCCCTCGCGGGCGGCAAGTACGTGCGGGTGGACCTGCTCGACGTCAACGAGGTTCGCTGATCCAGCCCGATCTCGCGAGGTCGCGCCTTCGGGCGCAGCCTCGCGGGGTCGGGCTGTTTTGGTACGGGTCGTATTCGCACGGTTTCGGCCATCCGCGCGGTTCTGTAGAGGGAGAGGTGTGACGTGGAGCTCGTCGTAGGCCGCATCGGCCGAGCACACGGGGTTCGTGGCGAGGTCACGATAGATGTGCGGACCGACGACCCCACCGCCCGCTTCGTGGAAGGTGGTTCCTTCGCCACGCCCAAGGGTGAACTGGTGATCGAGCAGGTCCGCTGGCACTCGGGTCGTCTGCTGCTGCGCTTCGAGGGCATGCGGGACCGTGACGACGCCGAGGCGCTGCGCGGCACGATGCTCGTCGTCGACTCCGCCGACATCCCGCCCACCGGCGACCCCGACGAGTTCCACGACCACGAGCTGATAGGCCTCGCCGTGGTCACCGTCTCCGGGGAAGAGGTCGGGGTCGTACACGAGATCCGGCACTCCGCCCAGGACCTTCTGGTGGTCAAGCGCCAG
>JAOPYM010000574.1 GCA_025964615.1 Actinomycetes bacterium | reverse complement strand
GAGCAGGCGGTCCGCGAGTTCGCGTCCCAGCCGCCCGGCCTCATGCAGGTGGCCGCTTGCGGACAACCGAACCTGGCGGGAACCGTCGTACGCCACGACGGCCGCGGTCAGGTGCAGCTCTTCTTCATGTACGGCGGCGTAGGCGCCGACGGGTGCCGAACAGCCCGCCTCGAGCACCGCCAGGATGGTTCGCTCGGCCGTGATCGCGGCTCGGCTCAGCGGGTCGTCGACCGTTCCAAGAATCGCGACCAGGTCGGCGCGGTCGGCCCGGCATTCGAGGGCGAGCGCCCCCTGGCCCGGGGCCGGCAGCATCTGTTCCGGCTCGAACACCTCGGCCACCGCGTCCATCCGCCCGATCCGTCCCAGGCCCGCGTAGGCGAGCACGACGGCGTCGAGCTCCCCGTCTGCGACCTTGCGGAGCCGGGTGTCGGCGTTGCCGCGGATCGCCACCACGTCCAGGTCCGGCCGGAGGGCGCGCAACTGGGCCATCCGGCGCGGCGAACCGGTGCCGACGCGGGCGCCCCTGGGCAGGTCCGCGAGTTTCGCCGGACCGCACAGGGCGTCCCTGGGGTCGTCGCGGAACGGCACCGCGGCGAGCACGATGCCCTTCGCGGGCGCGGTCGGCAGATCCTTCAGCGAGTGCACCGCGAAGTCCACCTCACCGGAGAGCAGCCGCTCCCTGAGCCCGTTGACGAACACGCCCGTGCCGCCGATCTGGGCGAGCAGCTCCTTGGATACATCACCCTCGGTCGTTACCCCGACGAGCTCGACGGCATGCCCCGTCACCTGCATCAACGTGTCCGCCACCAGGCCCGACTGGGTCAGGGCCATGAGGCTCTTGCGGGTGCCGAGTGTCAGCCTGCTCATGATTGGCCGCCTTCGGTGCCTTCGGTGCCGCCTTCGAGGTCGGCGCGGGTCACTGCCTCGGGCGCCTTGGGATCGAGATCGAAGAGCTCACGCAGCGCGATGGCGTACGAGTCGCCGCCAGGGGCCGCCGCGAACTCCTTGACCCGTACGGTCGGCGCGTGCAGCAGCTTGTCCGCCACCCGCCGGACGGCCTGGGTGATCTCGCCGCGGGATCGCTCGTCGAGTTCGGGGAGCCGCCCGATGAGCCGGGTCAGTTCCGAGTTCACGACCTCCGCGGCCTTGCTGCGCAGCGCCACAACGGTCGGGGCCACCGCCGCCGCCCGGGCGGCTCCCAGGAAGGCGGCCACCTCCTCGGCGACGATCCGGCGGACCGCCTCGACGGCGTCCGCGCCGACCGCGTGCTCGGCCTGCCGCGCGGTGCGCAGGTCGTCGAGACCGGCCAGGCCGACCCCGGGCAGTTCGCGTACGGCCCGGTCCACGTCGTGCGGCAGGGCCAGGTCGAGCAGGAACATCGGCCGGGAGCCGAGCAGATCCGCGGTGATCACCAGTCCGGCGGCGCCGGTGCAGGAGACCACCAGGTCGGCCTCCGCGAGCGCCCCGGCCAGCTCGGCCATCTCGACGGCCCGGCCGTCCACGCTCTCGGCGAGCCGCAGGGCCCGGTCGTAGGTCCGGTTGGCGATGACGATGCCGGTGACCCCGGCCCGGCTCAGCGTGGCGACCGCGAGGCCGCTCATCGAACCGGCACCGACCACCAGGGCGCGCTTTCCGGCGAGGGGCCCGAGATGCTCGGCTGCCACCTCCAGGCCCACGCTGACCAGCGAGGCCCCGTCCTGGTCGATGCCGGTGTCGGTGTGCGCCCGCTTGCCGACCCGGAGCGCGGCCTGCACGACATCGTTGAGCTCGCGGCCGACGGTGCCCTGGTCCTGGCTGAGCCGCAGTGCCTGGCGGACCTGGCCGAGGATCTGCCCCTCGCCCACCACCATCGACTCCAGGCCGCAGGCCACCGCGAAGATGTGCTGTACGGCGCGGTCCTCGTAGTGCACGTACAGGTGCTCGCACAGGTCGTCGAAAGGTACCCCGGAGTGCCGGGACAGCAGTTCGGACACGGTGGAGACGCCGCCGTGGAACTTGTCGACCGACGCGTAGACCTCGACCCGGTTGCAGGTCGACAGGATCATCGCCTCGGCGAGATGCGGGGACTCGTGCACCTCATGCAGCAGCTTGACCAGGTCGTCCCCGGTGACCGCGGTGCGTTCGAGCAGCGATACCGGAGCGCTCCGGTGACTCAGCCCGACCACGAGCAGGCTCATGCCTCAACCGCCTCTATGTACTGTGAGGTCCCATTTTCCTCGGGCCCGCCCGCCTTGCGCTGCTCATGGAACGCGAGGATCTGCAGCTCGATCGACAGGTCGACCTTACGCACGTCGACGCCCTCAGGTACCGACAGCACCACTGGGGCGAAGTTGAGCACGCTGGTCACACCGGCCGCAACCACCCGATCGCACAGACTCTGGGCGGCGCTCGCGGGCGTCGCGATCACGGTGATGGACACCCCGTGATC
This sequence comes from Actinomycetes bacterium, assembly GCA_025964615.1. Classification (GTDB taxonomy): domain Bacteria; phylum Actinomycetota; class Actinomycetes; order Streptosporangiales; family Streptosporangiaceae; genus RYN-227. The sequence continues at coordinate 12,544 of JAOPYM010000574.1, read as the reverse complement.
CTTGATCATGGTCTCCAGCTCGTCGATGTGCTGCACGGTCATCCCGGCGATGTCCTGCCCGACGGTCGCGGTGTCCGCGTCCAGCAGGCCGGCCACCCGGAAACCGCGGGAGGCGAAGCCTCCGTAGCCGGCCAGGGCGCGGCCCAGGTTACCCACTCCGATGATCGCCACGACCCAGTCCTGGGTCAGGCCCAGCTCACGGGAGATCTGGTAGAGCAGGTACTCGACCTCATAGCCCACGCCCCTGGTGCCGTACGAGCCGAGATGGGACAGGTCCTTGCGGAGCTTCGCGGAGTTGACCCCGGCGGCGACCGCGAGCTCCTCCGACGACACGGTCGCCGTGCCCCGCTCGGCCAGACTGCTGAGGGCCCGCAGGTAGATGGGCAGCCGGGCCACGGTCGCATCGGGAATGCCACGATCGGCCCGGTGGTCTGACTGGGTGCGGATGCGGGGTGGGCGAGAGGTCACAGGCTGCTTCTTCGGGGGTTCGACGGGTGCTTCTCGCCAGATTATGCCTTTGTGAATGTGTGCACAAAGTTGCCATCGGCCACCCAGCGCGATCACCGCACCTGGACGGGGCCCGAAAACCCTGCTCAGCATGGGTTGATCGCACTATCCGAGGCCTAGGTTCACCCGCAACCAGAACTACCGCAGTGTGACCTACGAGACATGCGGGCGGCCGGTGAGTGCCCTGCGGAGGCGCGTTTCGTCGACTCGCCAGAAGTCGTGCTGGACGCCGTCGATGAGGGTGACCGGGATCTGGTCCCAGTACATCCGGGTGTCCTGTTCGGAGAGCGTTATGTCGCGCTCCTCCCACGGCTCGCCGAGTTCGGCGGCGACCCGCGCGATCACCTCCCGGGCGTCCTCGCAGAGATGACAGCCGGGCTTGCCGAACAGCGTGATCACAATGAGAACCCCCCGGTCAGTGAGGGCAGCGGCAGCACCTTGGCCGCACCAAGCTTGAGCTCGATGACGTTGGTCGACACGACGTGCGGCCGTACGTCGGCCAGGAAGCGCTGCAGGTGCGGCTGGCGCTGGTGCTCGGTGTAGGCGGCGAAGTCCCTGAACAGCTGGTAGAAGATCCGCTGGTTCGGGGCGCCCGCCACCTCGTGGCTGGTGAAGATCAGCAGGTCGGGCTCGACCGCGCGGGCCGCCTGTACGGCGTCCTGGGCCAGCCGATCGAACGCCTCGACCCGTCCGTCGAAGAGCGTGTAGACGGTGATCTGCCCGTACATGGCAAGGCCTCCGGGGGTCGGGCCGGTCGAGGAGCCGGCCTGGGGGATCGGGTCGGCCACCGGGAGGGCCGGGGGGAACGGGTCGGACATCGGGGGCGGCAGCGGCGCCGCGGGCGCGGGCGTCATCGCGGCCTGGACCGACGGCGGGATCGAGGACTGAACGGGCGGCGGGTAGCCGGGTGGTGCGCCCTGGACCTGCATACGGTCGGGGGCGTGGTGCCGCCGGGGCCGGTCTTCGCCGCGCGGGTGCGCCTCATCCTCGACGTACGGCGCGGTCTGAATGGCGCTGTAGGTGACCAGGCCTGCGGCGGCGCCCAGCGCGAACACCTCGAGCACCGCGGGGAGGTATCCGCCGGCGCCCGCGACGACGAACACCCCGGCCAGCGCGGCGAGCGCGACCGGCAACTGATACTCGTACGCCTCGCGGTCCCGGTTGCGGGCCCGCATCGCCGTCATACCCGTACAGGCCGCCAAGGCGATCACCACGATGACGTGCGCCACGTTGATCAGCGTGACCGGGAGGGGGCTGTACCCCGAACTGGGGCTGGGGATGCCGTGCCCGAACGTCTTGGTCTCGACCGGGTCGAGCAGCGCGATCACCACGGCCACGATGGAGTACGAGATGGCCACCAGCCAGGCGGCGAACCGCACCTGGACGTAGTGGGAGATCAACTCGGCCACCCCGACCGCCAGGAAGACCGGCGCGATCAGCGCACCGCCCACCTCCATCAGCCGGAAGAGCATGCCGGAGAAGCCCGCGAGGCCGCCGGCCGCCATCGCACCGACGGCCAGGGTCAGCCCGGCCACGGCCAGGGACCAGGCGATCAGATGCGGGCGCCGCTCGTTGAAGGTGCGCGCAAAGAGCAACCCGGTGGCCGCCAGTCCGGCCAGGGTCGCCAGGAGCGCGATGAGTGCTACGACCATGTCGGAGCCAATGTTGCCCGATCGAGATGGATGGTGGGTACTCCATGCCCCTGCGAACCAGACATCACGGGAGCTTTTTGGGCAACATCATTGCCGCCGTACCCAGTCCGGGCCGCACTGCGCAACCGGCTGACGGCCGCCGCCCGATCGCCTCGGTAAGATCGGGACCATGTCGAAGAGCCCGGTCTTTGGCGCGCGAGCGAGGCTTGCGCAATACAGACGGATTAGGCTCACGGCATGCGGCTGTTCTGGCAGAGACGAGACGAGGCGGATCCAGTGAGTGCCGGCGAGGCCGCCGCGGCGGCGGCTGAACCCGGCCCCGGCATGCCCGAACCGGACCTCACCGCGGCCGCGTTCTTCGATGTGGACAACACGATGATGCGCGGCGCTTCGATCTACTACTTCGCGCGCGGCCTGGCCTCGCGCAAGTTCTTCACCGTGCGCGATCTGGCCTCGTTCATCTGGGTGCAGGCCTCCTTCCGGATCCGCGGCACCGAGAACGCCGACCACATCAGCTCCGCCAAGGAGGCCGCCCTCGGCTTCGTGGCCGGCCAGAAGGTCACCGACCTCATCACCCTCTGCGAGGAGATCTACGACGAGGTGCTGGCCGACCGCATCTGGGCGGGCACCCGGACCCTGGCCCTCCAGCACCTGGACGCCGGTCAGCAGGTCTGGCTCGTCACCGCGACCCCGGTCGAGATCGCCAGGGTCATCGCGCACCGCCTCGGCCTCACCGGCGCGCTGGGCACCGTGGCGGAGTCCGTGGACGGGGTCTACACCGGCAGGCTGGTCGGGAACCTGCTGCACGGCCCGGCCAAGTCCGAGGCCGTCCGCGCCCTCGCGGTCAGGGAGGGGCTCGACCTGTCGCGCTGCTCGGCCTACAGCGACTCCTTCAACGACCTGCCGATGCTCTCCACGGTCGGCCGCCCGCACGCGGTCAACCCGGACGCCGAGCTGCGCGACCACGCCAGGCAGCATGACTGGCCGATCCACGACTTCCGCACCGGCCGCAAGGTCACCATGATCGCCCTGCCCGCCGCAGCCGGGGCGGGTGCCCTCGCCGGGGGCGTGGCGGCGGGCGTGGCCCTCCGCAAGCACTACAAGAGCCAGTAGGTTCAGAAGAAGGCAGGCCCGCGGCGCAGAAGCAGGTCGTACAGCATCTGCTGGATCACCTCGCGCACGTGGTCGGTCAGGTTGAACACCGTCATCGGGTCGTCGGCGGCGCCCGGTTCCAGCCCCTCCAGCGAAACGGGCTCACCGAACTGGATGATCCACTTGGACGGCAGCGGGATCAGCCCGAGCAGCCCGAAGAGCGGGAACGTGGGGGTCACCGGGAAGTACGGGAGGCCCAGGAGCCTGGCCAGCGCCCCGAGCTCGCCGATCTTCGGGTAGATCTCCTCGGCCCCGACGATGGCACAGGGGATGATCGGGACGTCCGCCCGCAGGGCCGTCGCGACGAAGCCGCCCCGGCCGAAGCGCTGCAGTTTGTAACGGTCGGCGAACGGCTTGCCCACCCCTTTGAAGCCCTCGGGGAAGACCCCGACCAGCTCGCCCTTGGTCAGCAACCTGTCGGCGTCGGCCTGGCAGGCCAGGGTGTGGCCCGCCTTCCTGGACAGGTGACCGAGCAGCGGAACCTGGTAGACCAGGTCGGCGCCGAGCAGCCGCAGGTTCCGCTGGGCGTGATCGTGCACGCCGACCTGGAGCATGAGCCCGTCGATCGGCAGCGTCCCCGAGTGGTTGGCGACCACCAGCGCGCCACCGTCGGCGGGCAGGTTCTCCAGCCCGCGCAGCTCCACCCGGAACCACTTCTCGTAGAACAGCCGGGCCACCGGCATGACCGCCTCGACGAACTCCGGGTCGAAGCCGAACTCGTCGACCTCGTACTCCCCCGACAGCCTCCTGCGCAGGAACGACAGGCCTGAGGCGAGCGCGTGCTCCACCGGACTGCGCTCCGGCGGCTGCTCGTGGGCTTCCGGCCGGATCGGGATGACCTGGGCGCCTGCGTGGTCGGGGTACGAATCGCGCGCGTTCATCATCGAAGGCCTCCGGTGAGTCGATCGAGCAGCCCGAGCGCGAGGTTGTGACCGAGCCCGCTGGCATTCACGAACTCGGCGAAAGCCGCCTCAGAGGTGTACTTCGGCCGCCATTTGAGCTCGCCGACGAGCCGGGAGGTGTCGACGACCCGGCCGTACGTCAGCCAGCGCAGCAGCTCGGGCGAGAACGCGGGCAGCCCGCCGAACCGCTTGCACAGGTCTCCGAGCGCGCCCATCGCGGGCGCGGCCAGCGGCAGGTTGGGCCGTCCGGCCCGCCGGATGGCCTGAGAGAGGGTGAGCACCCCGTCCCCGGCCACGTTGAACGTGCCGGGGTGGTCTTCGACCGTCATCCGCCGCAGCACCTCGACGCCGTCGGTGGTGTGCACGAACTGCAGGCGCGGATCGAACCCGAACACGGTCGGCACCAGGGGCATCCGGAGATACCTCGTGAGGGGCGAGTCCACGCCGGGTCCAAGGAAGTTGGCGAAGCGGAGGGTCGAGACCGCGAGGTCCGAGCGCCGCCGCTTCAGGCCGCGTACGTATCCCTCGACCTCGACGGCGTCCTTGGCGTAACCCGAGGACGGAGGATCGACGGGTTCGTCGTCCTCGGCGAAGACGGCCGGGTCACGGGGCGAGGAGCCGTAGACGGCGGCCGACGACCGCACCACGAGCTTGCGCATGTCCGGCGACCGCTGGCACGCGGCCAGCAGTTGCATGGTGCCGATGACGTTGAGTTCCTTCATCGACGACCGCGGACCCGTGGGTGCGGTGACCAGGTTGAGATGCACGACGGTGTCGACCTCCGCCGACGAGATCACCTTGGCGATGCTCGGCGTGCGGATGTCGACGCGCACGAACTCCGTACGGCCCAATGAAGTTGTCGGGGGGACCGTGTCCACGCCGATGACCCGCTCGATGCCCGGGTCGGCCTGGAGCGCATATGCGACCCGGGCCCCCAGGAAGCGGGAGACACCGGTGACCAGGACGACACGGGCCACGGCGGAGGGCATGGAGGACACTGTGCGCCCCACCCCTTACGGCTAGGAGGCCGGCTTGTTTACTTCTTGTTACGGCGCTGGATACGCGTCTTCTTCAGCAGCTTGCGGTGCTTCTTCTTGGCCATCCGCTTACGGCGCTTCTTGATAACAGAGCCCACGAAGCCTCATTCGACGATCTGGATACGTGCAGGAATGGGCATTCTCCACGTACGCGTGGCAGCCCGGTTCCCAAGACTACCGCCGAACCGGCGGCCCGTAGGCCGCCGGTCTGCCTCGACCCCGCACTGCCCCTACCGGGAACGGTTCATCCAAGCTGATCAACCAGCTTCGATGAACGCGTCCCTGAGGTAGTCGTGGACAGCCTGTTCCGGCACCCTGAACGAACGGCCGACCCTGATCGCCGGCAACTCTCCGGAGTGCACGAGGCGGTAGACGGTCATCTTGGACACCCGCATCACCGTTGCCACTTCAGCTACGGTCAGGAACCTGACCTCGCTGAGAGGTCGCTCGCCTGAGCCCATCGGACGCCCTCTTCCACACGTGCCGCGCACCAGACCTCTAGGTGACTTTGATCACGCACGTGTCCTAGTCCCCAGGGTAAATCGTGTATCCCGAGTCGCAAGGGGTCAGTTCAGTCCAGTAGGCCCGCGCACGCCAGCAGATAGGCCGTCATCGGCGCGTAATGGTGCGGCAGCACGTTGTCGTCCAGCGGCACAACGGAGGTGATTTTGCCCTCCACCTCCCCTGCGAACAGGGCGGGGTCGTTGCAGTCCGCGAATCCGACGGTCGTGATTCCGGCCTGTCCGGCCGCTCCGGCCCACCCGTGATCCGCGATGGCCAGATCCGGCCAATCTCTGGATTCCACCGCGAGTTCGGCCAGCATCGCCTCCATCGGGGCCGCGTCATGGGTGTGGTGCAGGGACCCGCCGCCTCCCAGCATCGCCACGCCCTCCAGATAGCGGATGTGCCTGTGGCCCGTGTCGGCCTCGTACGACCACCCGTTCGCCGGGGTGAGCACCTGGCAGCCCCTGGCCCGCAGCGCCCGCGCGGTGGCGAGATAGACCGGGAGCAACCCCGACGGGTGGCCGGTGGCGAGCAGCACGTTCGACTGGTTCGCGGCCGCCTCGGCGAGATGGCCCGCCATCGCCTCGAGCGCGCCGATCGTCAGGTCGGGATCGATGGTGTCGTCGCCGTAGAAGTGGGAGTGATCCGGGTTCACCCCGCAGCGCTCGGCCATCATGGCCAGGATCTGCCGCTCGGTCCAGGACTGCTTGAACGTCAGGCCGAACTGGTAGTACGGCTTTCCCGCCGCCATCCGCCGAAAGTGCAGCAGGTTGTTCTGCCTGGGGGTCGCGACCTCCCCCGCGATCATCGTGCGGACCAGGTGCGCCCGCAGCTCCGCCCGGGACGGGGGGATCAGTTCAGCGGATCCAGGCCGTGGTCCGGGAAGACCGCCCGCCGGGTCGCCAAGATCGCCTGGTCCACCGGATTGCCCGGATCGAAGCCCATCTCCCACGCGCGTACCTCCACAGTTGCCCCGTCCGTCATCCGCCGGGGGGCGATCTCACCAGTCCGGTTCCGCACGTACTCCCGCCAGGACTCCGGGGTGGCCGTCTGCGGGTCGATCGGGTGGCCCGCCGCCTCGGCGAGCAGATGGGTCCACGCGCGCGGTACCACCTGGACCAGCTCGTAGCCGCCGCCCCCGGTCAGGATCCATCGGCCCGCGGCGGTCTCGTGTGCGAGACGGTGCAGGGCCTGGTAGGCGGCACGCTGGCCGTCGACGGTCAGCGACAGGTGGGCGAGTGGGTCGAGCCGGTGGCCGTCGCAGCCCTGCTGGGTGAGCAGGATCTGCGGCTCGAAGGCCCGCAGCAGGTCGGGTACGACCGCGTCGAAGGCGCGCAGCCAGCCGGCATCACCGGTCCCGGGCGGCAGCGCCACGTTGACCGCGGTGCCCTGGGCGCCGGTCTCCTGCGGGAAGCCGGTGCCGGGGAAGAGGGTACGGGGCGTCTCGTGCAGGCTGATCGTGAGCACCCGGGGGTCTTCGTAGAAGGCCGCCTGGACGCCGTCGCCGTGGTGGACGTCGACGTCCACGTACGCGACCCGCTCGGCGCCCTGGGCCAGCAGCCAGGCGATCGCGATGGCCGGGTCGTTGTAGACGCAGAACCCCGAGGCGGCGGCCCGCATCGCGTGGTGCAGCCCGCCCGCGATATTCGCCGCGTGCTCGGCCGCACCCGTCCAGACCGCCCGCGCGGCGGCCACCGAGGCTCCGGCGACCAGAGCCGACGCCTCGTGCATGCCGAGGAAGACCGGGTTGTCGTCGCTGCCGAGGCCGTGCGCCATGTCGGTGAGCCCGGAGTCACCGGCCTGCCGTACGGCCGCGATGTAGGCCTCGTCGTGCACCAGGCGCAGCAGGTCGTCATCGGCCGGTTCGAAACCCTCGACCGAGACATTGGGATGGGCCAGGACGCCGCAGTCCCGGGCCAGTTCCATCGTCAGCTCCACCCTTACCGGGTTGAGCGGATGGGTGGGACCGAAGTCGTACGACGTGAGCTTGTCGTCCCAGAAGACCTGCACCCTGCTGCTCATACCGATCACGCTACCGCCCAGGGCTCACCGAAACCGTGCTCACCGGGTCCGACCGGCCCGAACACCGGCAAACTCCACCTAATGTGACGTGAAGCACTCGGCCTAGTGGGTACCTTCTTAACACAAAGGAAATTTGGGGGATGGCGATGGAAACACCGGCATCGGCCTGGTATGACCGGGGGCCGAGCATGCAGAGCGTGGTGGTCTCCCGCGTGCTGCGGCTGGGCGTGCGGCCCATCGTCAACCGGGTGCCCCCGAGCGCACTGGCCATTCGTACGGCCCGTACCGTCACCGATGCCGTCACGCGGCTGCTCCGCGTGGACCCCCGCGTCCGTGTCGAGCCGATCCGCGACCCGCAGGTCGAGTCGGGCGGATCCCGGGCGCTGTCGGGCGAGTGGCTCTGTCCGGCCGATCCCGGCGCGCCTCAGGAGAAGGGCGCGATCCTTTACCTGCACGGCGGTGGCTTTGTGATCTGCTCGCCGCAGACGCACCGGCCGATCACCTCCAGGCTGGCCCTGGACACCGGGCTGCCGGTGCTCGTTCCGAACTACCGGCTGGCCCCCGAACACCCCTTTCCCGCGGCGCTCGACGACGCCATGGACGCCTACCGATGGCTCCTGGCCCGCGGCATTCCGGCCTCCCGCATCGTGGTCGCCGGTGACTCCGCCGGCGGCCACCTGGCGGCTTCCCTGATCTGCGAGGCGTCCCGGACCGGCCTGCCGGTTCCGGCCGGCGCCGTCCTGTACTCGCCCTGGGTAGATCTCACCTGCGAGCTGTCCACCGAACGGGATCCCTCGGCGCCCGACCCGTACCTGAGCCCCGTGATGGCCCGCGAGGCCGGCCGTCACTACGTGGGGCAGAGCGACTTCACCGACCCCCGGCTCTCCCTGCTCACCCGCACCTGGGGGCCTTCGCTCCCACCCTTCCTGATCCAGGTCGGGGGTGCCGAGATGCTACGGACCGAGGCGGAACGGCTGGCCCAGCTGCTCACCGATGCGGGCGCCGACTGCGAGCTCCAGGTCTGGCCCGGCCAGATGCACGTCTTCCAGCTGCTGCACCGGTTCCTGCCGGAGTCCCGCGCCGCCATGCAGGAAACGGCCCGCTTCATCACCTCGGCCATCGGCCCGGCCACCGTCATCGAGGCCGTCGCCTGAGGAGTACGGTACTCAGGGGCGGGTGAGTACCTGGACGGATGTCCGGAGTCGCGCCGAACCTGGATGATCCTTCCCATGGACTCCCCCCGTTGTCCGGACTGCGCCGTGCCGATCACGGTGCCCACTGCCGTCTGCGCCGTCTGCCGGCTGCCGCTGCACGGACCGGTCGCCATGGAACTGTGGCGCCTCGACACGATGATCATGCAGATCACGGGCACCCTCGCCGATCTCACGGCACGCCGGGCGTCGGCACTGACCGCACTGCGCAGCATGCGCGCGTCGGCCCTGCCGATCCCGGCCGCACCCGCCGGGTACGCCCCGCCGCCGCCGCGCCCCGCTCCGCCCTCGGCACATGTACGGCAGGGGCAGCCTCCCCGGCTTGACCTGTCGCGGTTCGCGGTGCGGAACCTGCTGCTCGCGCTGGGCGCCACGCTGCTCGGGCTGGCGGCCGTGGTCTTCACGATCGTGAGCTGGGGCAGTCTCACGCTCCCGGTGCGGGGGGCGATCCTGCTGGGCCTGACGGCGGTGGCGCTCGCGGCCCCGTGGCCGCTGGTCCGGCGCGGCCTGACCGCCACCGCCGAGGCGGTCGCGGCGGTGGGCCTCGTGCTGATCGTGCTGCAGTCTTACGCGGCCTATTCGTACGGGCTGCTCGGCCGGCCGGATCCGCACTGGTACGCCGCGACGGCGGCCGCCGTGGTCGCCGCCGGGTGGGCCTGCTACGCGCGCTGGTCGCCGGTACGGCTGCCCGCGCCCACGTCTGTGCTCCTCACGCAGGTGCCGCTGCCGCTGGTGGCCGTCGCGGCCTCGCCGACGACGACGGGGGTCGCGCTCGCGCTCATCGTGACGGGCGCCCTGGACCTCGCGCTCGTCTGGAGATCCGTCCAGGCGCGGGTGGCGCTGCCGGCCGCGGCCGTGACCGGGCTGATCGGAACGGCCATGGCGCTCCTGACCTGCACGGTGACCGGGAACCCGCGTGCCGCCGTGGTACTGGTCGTGGCGGCGGCCGTGGCGATGGCTTGGGCCTGGCTGCGCACTCCGCTGGTCGCCGCCGTCGCCGCCCTGTCGGTGGCGGGGGCGATCGCGGGGCCGCTCCGGGCGGCGGTTCCCTCGACGTGGGTTCCCGTGGTCTTCGCGGGTACGGGTTTCGCGGTGTTCCTCGGCGCCTACACGCTGCCGTCCCGGCTGCGCGCCGCGACCTCCCTGACCGGGGCAGGCATCCTCGGGCTGACCGCGCTGTGGGCGGGGCCGGAAGCCGTGGTCGCGCTGGCCGGGCCGGTGGAATGGGCCGCCCAGCCGTGGCATGGCGCGCACCTGTCGTCCGCGCTGCGTACGGTCTCCCCCGTGGTTCCGCTCATCTTCGTCCTGGTCGGCGCCGTTCTGGCTGCCGTCAAGGAGGTACGGCGCCTCGCGCCGGTCGCCGTGGCGGTGGCGCTGCTGACCGTCCCGGCCGCGACGGGCCTGCCCTATCCGGCGAGCGTGGTGCTCCTGCTGGCGGTGACCTCGGCGCTGCTCGGCGTCGCGGTGTGGCGTGAGGACCTGCTGGTCGTCGCGGCCGGATATGCGGCGGTGCAGGCGGTGCTCTGGTCGCTGGCCGATCGCCACGCCACCGTGGCGGTGCTGACCATCCTCGTGGTCCTGCTGACCGGTTCGGCGTTCTACGCCCGTATGCCGGTGACGCGGGGGGTGACCTCGGCGGGCGCGGTGCTCGCCGCGGGCGGGCTGGCCGGCGCGATCTGGGCGCTGGGCGGATGGCCCGGGCGGTACGCACCGTACTCGCTGCTGGCGGTCTGCGCGGTGGCCCTCGCGGCCGCCCGGCGGGCGCGGACCGAGCAGCAGATCACGGTGGAGGCCGCGGCCGCCGTGGTGGCGCTCGCCGCGCCGGCCCTGGCGATCGGCGAGCGCCAGCCGGTCACGCTCGCCCTCTCGCTCGGCCTGGTCGCGGTGCTGGCGGCCTGCTCGACCCTGCTGCGCCCTGCCGCCTACGGCGCGGCGGCGCTGACGCCGGTGCCGCTGGGCGGGGCGTTCCTGATCGCGCTTTTCGGGCCGTACGGCTGGATGGGCTGGGCCTGGGGCGGCGCGCCCGCCTCAGCCCGGGAGGCGCTGTCGCCGTTGTGGCACTGGCCCGCACAGCCGATGCTCGTCCCGGCCCTGATGCTCGCGGCGCTGGCCGTGACGCTGGTCGACCGGCGGCTCGCTCCCGCCGTGTGGACGGTGGCCGCCGTACCGGTGCCGCTCGCCCTGGACCTGCCGTACTGGGCGGCGCTGGCCCTGCTGGCCTGCCTGGGCGTCGCGCTGGCGGCCTGGGCAGCGATCCGGGACGACCGGGCCGCGTTCCCCGCCCTGGGGGTTGCCACGCTGGTGACCGCCTGGTCGCTCACCGCACCTCGCTTCACCCTGCTCGTACTGGCCGGGCTCGTGGCCACGGCCGCGGGCTGTGCGGCGGCGGCCCGCGACCGCGATGGCGGCCTTCGGGACGGCGCCGCGCTGATCGCGGCCCTCGCGCTCGGCGGGTTCGCGGCGAGCGCGGGAATCGCCGCGGGGCTCCCGGTGTCGCAGGCGGCGTTCGGGGTCCTCGCCGCGGCGGGAGTGGCCGCGGTCGTCGCGGCCGCCACGCGGTGGAGCGTGATCGAGGCGGCCGGCTACCTGATGGCGGCGGCCGGGATCGTCATGACCCTCCCGCACGCCGGGCCGTTCAGCCTGGCCGTCGCCGTGACGGGCGTCCTCGCCTTCGGGGTCTCGCTGCGCCGGGACCGGCGCGATGCCATCTGGCCCGGGGCCGTGCTGCTCCAGTTCGCAGCCTGGATCCGGCTCGATCTGGCCGGTGTGCACACGCCCGAGGCGTACACGATTCCGTTGACCGCCGTCGCGCTGGTGTTCGGGCTGCTGCGGCACCGGCGGAGCCCTGCGATCTCGTCCTGGCCGGTCTTCGGGCCCGCGCTCACCGTCACCCTGCTGCCGAGCCTGGTCGCGTCGTGGGACGACCCGGGCTGGGTGCGGGCCCTGCTGCTCGGCGTCGCCGCCCTGGCGGTCACGCTGGCCGGGGCCAGGTACCGGCTGCAGGCGCCCGCGCTGCTCGGCGGCGCGGTCCTGGTCCTCGACGCCTGCAACCAGCTCAGCCCGGCGGCCGCGCAGCTCGTGAGCCTCGTGCCGCGCTGGGCGCCGATCGCGCTGGCCGGTCTGACGCTGCTGCTGATCGGGGCGACGTACGAGCGACGGCTGCGGGACCTGCGCCGCCTGCGCGACGCGCTGGGACGGCTGCGGTGACTATTCGGTGCGCAGGGCGATGACGGGGTCGAGTCTGCCCGCGCGGCGGGCGGGCACGACGCCGAAGAAGACGCCGACACCCACGGAGACCGCGTGCACTCAACAGCCCCGCGACCACGAGCAGGGGGACATATCGTATCGTCGCAATGCCACGCCGTCATAGTAGGCGCACACTTACCCCGGGGACAGGTGAACAGAGATCACGCGGTCCGTTTCGAGGGGATGATGACGAAGGCGACCAGCGCGGCGATGGCGGCGATCGCCTCGCCGATCAGGCTGACGTACTTCTCGGTGTACCAGAACGGCTCATAGATGGTCGGCATCAGGCCGAATATCGAGCCGACGTTGTA
>JAOPYM010000560.1 GCA_025964615.1 Actinomycetes bacterium | reverse complement strand
CCCCCACGACTCAACGGTTACAGGCGGAGGGGGGTGGGCGCCGGGGAACTCGGCACGGTGGGTGATGAGCAGGACGCTACGGTCACCGGCGGCAGTGAGCAGGTCGCTGAGTACGGCGCCCGCGTTGGCGTCGTCGAGATGGGCGTCCGGCTCGTCGAGGAACTGAATACGCGCGTAACATGAGTACGTCCACAGTCGCCTTCCCCCCAGAAGTCCCCCGACGCGCCGTCACGGTAGACCCCTGGCGGGGCCGGGGCCGGGCACTTTCTCGCGTCCTTGCCGGACCGGAACATAAAGATCACCGGTAACCTCGGTCTCATGCACTGGCACGCTCCGCACGCCGACCGCCCGCTCGACGCGACCGTCACCCTGCCCGGGTCCAAGTCCATGACCAACCGCGCGCTGATCCTGGCCGCGCTGGCGCAGGAACCGACCCTGCTGAGCCGGCCGCTCCGCAGCCGCGACACCCTGCTGATGGCCGACGCGCTGCGTTCGCTGGGCGTCTCGCTGGAGGAGTACGGCGACGAGTGGCAGGTCCGGCCGGGTGACCTGACCGGGGACTCCTACGTCGATGTCGGTCTGGCCGGGAACGTGATGCGGTTCGTGCCGCCACTGGCCGCGCTGACCGCCGGCGACGTCGCCTTCGACGGTGATCCGCATGCCAGGAAGCGTCCGATGGGCCCGATCCTGGGGGCGCTGAGGTCCCTGGGCGTGGCGATCGACGGGGACGCGCTCCCGTTCACCGTGCACGGCACCGGGTCGGTGCCCGGTGGTGAGGTCACGATCGACGCATCGAGTTCGTCGCAGATGGTGACCGGGCTGCTGCTGGCCGCGCCGCGTTTCGAGAAGGGTGTGGAGGTACGGCACGAGGGCCCGCCGGTCCCGTCGGCCCCGCACCTGCGGATGACCGTGGACATGCTGCGGGAACGCGGCGCGGTGGTCGAGACCGGGCCGGACCTGTGGCGGGTCGCGCCGGGCCCGCTGCACGGTGGCGAGTTCACCATCGAGCCGGACCTGTCCAACGCCGCACAGTTCCTGGCGGCCGCCCTGGTGACCGGCGGGCGAGTGACGGTCCGGGACTGGCCCGCGGAGACGACCCAGCCCGGTGACGCACTGCGGGAACTGCTGCCGATGATGGGCGGTACGGTCACCTGCGGCACGGAAGGCCTGACCGTGATGGGCACCGGCGCCATCCAGGGCATCGAGGTGGACCTCGGGGACGCCCCGGAGCTCGCCCAGGTCATGGCCATGCTCGCGGCACTGGCGCAGACGCCGTCCCGCTTCACCGGGATCGCGCACATCCGCGGCCACGAGACCGACCGCCTCGCGGCGCTGGTCACCGAGATCAACGCCCTCGGCGGGGACGCCCGTGAGCTGGCCGACGGCCTGGAGATCCGGCCGCGCCCGCTGCACAGCGGGGTGTTCCACACCTACGACGACCACCGGATGGTGATGGCGGGAGCGACCCTGGGGCTGCGGGTTCGCGGCATCGAGGTGGAGAACGTCGCCACGGTGGGCAAGACCCTCCCTGACTTCATCGATCTGTGGGCCGGAATGTGGGGCGGGAGCTGAGTGCCGAAGGCGAGCAGTTGGAAGCACCTCGACGAGGACGACGTCCGGGTACGGCCCGGCCGCCGGGGCTCCCGGCCGCGTACCAGCCGGCGCCCCGCCCACGACGAGGCTGCCGGGGCCTTCGTGACCGCCGTCGACCGGGGCCGGTACCGGTGCCTGGTCGGCGACGTGCCGGTGACCGCGATGCGCGCCCGCGAGCTGGGCCGCAAGGGCATCGTCGTCGGTGACCGGGTGGCGCTGGTCGGCGACGTGTCCGGTGCTCCCGACGCGCTGGCCAGGGTGGTACGGGTGGAACCGCGCACGAGCACCCTGCGCCGTACCGCCGACGACACCGACCCGATCGAGAGGATCATCGTCGCCAACGCCGACCAGTTGGTCATCGTGACCGCACTCGCCGACCCCGAGCCCAGGCCCCGCATGATCGACCGTTGCCTGGTCGCGGCGTACGACGCGGGGATGGACCCGGTGCTGTGCCTCACCAAGGCCGACCTGGCCTCCCCGGACGAACTGCTCGCGACGTACGCGCCGCTGGGCATCGCCTCGGTGGTGACCAGGCGCGGGGACGACGTCTCGGCGGTGCGCGCGCTGCTGACCGGGAAGATGAGCGTCATGGTGGGGCACTCGGGCGTCGGCAAGTCCACCCTGGTCAACGCCCTGGTCCCGGACGCCTTCCGGGCGGTCGGGCACGTGAACGTGGTCACCGGGCGGGGCCGGCACACGTCCTCGTCCGCGATCGCGCTGGAGCTGCCCGCCGGCGGCTGGATCATCGACACCCCCGGAGTGCGGAGCTTCGGCCTCGCGCACGTGGACCCGTCGGAGTTCGTCGGGGCCTTCCCGGACCTGGCCGAGGGCGCCGTCGAATGCCCGAGGGCCTGCACCCATCTGCAGCCCGACTGCGCGCTGGACGCCTGGGTGGCGGCCGGGCACGCCGAGCAGGGCCGGCTCGACTCGCTTCGCCGCCTGCTCACCGCCCGCGACACCGCCGACGAATGAGCAACGTCCTGGCCGCCTTCGAGGCCCTGCTACTGCGCGCGCTGAAGCGGACTGGTGCCGCGGCGCCCGCTCAGGCCGGGTAGCCGTTCCGGATGTTGAAGTTCTTCGCCCCGGTGTAGGCGTCGACCATGCCCCAGATCCACAGGGCCAGCGACACCGGAAGGAAGAGGAATCCGATGATGATCACGACGAGCAGCCAGAAGAGGATCCAGGAGACCAGCCAGCCGATCAGGATCGCGGCGCCCTTGCCGCCCTCTCCGTTGAGGATGGTGCCGAGGCCGGGGATGAAGAAGGAGGCGATGAGCATCACCGCCGGATCCTTGCGCGCCGCCACCATCATCGGAGGCTGCCCGTACTGCGGCTGCATGCCGTACGGCTGCTGTGGCATCGGCGCCGGCGCCGGCAGGTTCGGGGCCGGATATCCCGGCTGGCCCGGGTAAGCCTGCGGACCGGGGTGACCCTGCTGGCCCGGGAAGCCCGGTTGACCGTCTTCTGGTTGCGCCGTGCCCGGATTCTCACTCATGGGGCTCCCCTTTTCGGCCGGTTACCATCGGCTACCATTATGGGCTCCGATGTGACCGGGAAGGAGTCGAAAGACCCAATCGTGACCGATATCCGGGTCGGCCTCGCATGCCGATCAACGGCAATGGTCAATTCACGATCAGTTCGTCGACCAATGCCATCGCCCGTGTCTCGGCGTTGTTGAGCGTCGCCACGTGCGCGGCCGCCAGCTTTTCGACGCACTCGGTCATCTCTGCGGTGACCTGGCTGAACGCCGTCTCCTCGGCCGCCCGCAGCGCCGCCCGCACGGTGGCCGCGCGCGCCCCGAGCGTGGCCCATTCCAGCTCCAGTTTGCCGATCGTGGCGTCGTACCCCTGTGCCGTTTCCTTCGCGGCCGTCCGCAACGGCGCAGGGATCTCCACCCGGCCGGACCCGAGCTCGCGTACCTTCCCCGACAGGCCGGAGATCCGGCCGGCCATGCTCAGCCCCTCATGCGCCAGCGGCAGCACCTCGTGGATCAGCTCGGTCACCGCGGCGGCGAGCTCCTCGACCCGCGTCAGCAGCGTCTGTGTCGCGGCCTCCAGCGCCCGGCTCATCCGCTCGGCGACCTCCTCGGCCACCGCGCGTTCCTGCTCGGCCAGGGCGGGCAGTACGTCGACGGCCAGCCGGCTGCGCAGTTCCCCGTCCCGGTCGTGCGCGGTCTCCAGCTTGCGCCAGACCTCCCAGACCCGGTCGATCCGCTGGTTGCTGGACGTGGTGATCTCCTTGGAGATCTCCCGGAAGGCCTCGTCCGCCCTCGCTTTGAGACGTTCGACCCGGTCGTACAGCGCCTCGCGCTTGAACGGCTCGTTCAGCTCGGTGAGCAGGTTCTGCAGCCGTCTTGAGACGTCGATGGAGTGCTCGGCGAGCGGCACGAGGCGGTCGGCGAGCTGGTCGAGAGTGGTGGCGCGGCGGGGGTCTGTCAGCTCCGCCACCCACGCGGGCAGATCGTGGGCCATGCGGGCATACTCCCACTCCTGGCGGGTTAACGCCGCTCGACACCACGGCCGTTCGCGGAGTGCCCAGGCGGATACGATGCGGAGCGCCGTCAACGGTCGAGCAGGGAGCAGTTCGTGCGTGACATCACCGTCTTCAGCGGTAGCGCCCACCCCGAGCTGGCCGCGGAGATCTGCGCCCACCTTGAGGTGCCGCTGCATCCGGTCCGCGTCCAGCGCTTCGCCAACGACTGCATCGAGGTGCAGCTTCCGGCGAACTGCCGGGAGCGGGACGTCTTCCTGATCCAGCCCCTGGTGCAGCCGGTCCAGGAGAACCTCGTCGAGCTGCTGCTCATGCTGGATGCCGCCCGGGGCGCCTCTGCCGCGCGGACCACCGTGGTCCTGCCGCACTACGCCTACGCCCGCTCGGACAAGAAGGACGCGCCGCGGATCTCCATCGGGGGCCGCCTGGTCGCGGACCTGCTGGTGGCCGCCGGTGCCGGCCGGGTGCTGGCCATGACGCTGCACTCACCACAGGTGCACGGGTTCTTCAGCGTCCCGGTCGACCATCTGCACGCGCTCCGCGAGATCGCCGCGCACTTCCGCCAGTACGACCTGTCCAACACCACGGTGGTCTCCCCCGATCTGGGCAACGCGAAGGAGGCCGCGACGTTCGCGCGGCTGCTCGGCCTGCCCGTGGCGGCCGGGGCCAAGCAGCGGTTCACCGACGACCGGGTCAGCATCAGCTCGGTGATCGGTGACGTCGCGGGCCGGGACGTGATCGTCCTGGACGACGAGATCGCCAAGGGCAGCACGATCGTCGAACTGCTCGACCGGCTGCGCGAGCTGCGGGTCAGGTCGATCCGGATCGCCTGCACGCACGGCCTGTTCGCGGGCGGCGCGCTGAAGCGGATCGGCGACCAGCGGGACGTGGAGGAGATCGTCTGCACCAACACGGTCCCCATCTCCGCCGAGAAGCACATCCCGAAGCTCAAGGTCCTCTCGATCGCCCCGGCCCTCGCCGAGGCGATGCGCCGCATCCACAACGGCGAGTCCGTCAGCGCCCTCTTCGACGCCCCCTGACCGTTGAGTCGTGGCGTTTCCCGCACTTCTTCCTCGGAGAGTGCGGGAAACG